>NZ_CP022600.1:2295401-2623316 GCF_002952215.1 Porphyrobacter sp. HT-58-2
ACGAGCCGTGCCTGCCTTGCCGCCATGGCTGCGGCACGACCGCTATCTCTCGCGGTCGCGTGCTTCGCGCAGGTCAGTAATGCCGAAGGGTTGGAGAGCCTTGTAAAGGAGAAGGCTTCGCCAAAAACATAACGCCCGAGGCCTTTTGAGCCCCGGGGGCCACGTGACGAAACGGTGAGGATCCACCCAATCAGGCTATGGCAGCGACCCCCTAACTTCGCTGCCGGGATCCAGTCCCTATCGTTCAACCGGTCGCGCTGGCACCCCGCTGCCAGTTACGCGGGCCGGTCACCCCCTGAACCTGACACCGGGCGGTGCCACTGTTCGAGTGTTGAACCCCTTGCGAGAGCTCTGGAGCTTATGTTCCACGCTCGCCTTCAACTCGAAAGGCTGAACCTGCAAATTCCGTATTTTTTGCATGGTGCTGTTGTGTGCTTGCAACAATCGTCGCATGGGCCGCTACCTTGCGACACGATCTGACAGGAGTTTTGACGTGGCCGATCACTCTATTACCCCTCAGGAACGCGAGGGCGGGACCGTTTTCGCGCCCAAGTATGATGCGAGCGGTTTGGTGACGGCGGTGGTGGTCGATCATGCCACCGGCGAGGTTCTGGTCGTCGCTCACATGAACGCCGAAGCTCTGGCTGCGACACTTTCGAGCGGCAAGGTCCACTTCTGGTCCCGTTCCCGCGGCAAGCTCTGGATGAAGGGAGAGACCTCGGGGAACATCCTCAATGTCTCGGCGATCCTTGTTGACTGCGATCAAGACGCACTGCTCATCCGAGCCGTCCCCGCCGGGCCGACATGCCATACCGGGGCGACCAGCTGCTTCTATCGACAGATTGATGCAAGCCAGGGCGAGCCGGTTCTGAAGCGGATCGACACTTGACGCTCACGTAAACGTAAGGTAGGTGGCGGTCATGGCTACCGCTCCTGCAAACCCCGCTGGCACCGACATGGCGAGCGAATCCCGCCGCAACGGCGCTCATCTGGATCGCCCTGACGTTCACGAACGCGAACAGTTCACCATTTCCGATCTCACGTCGGAATTCGGCTGCACCGCCCGTGCGCTGCGCTTCTACGAAGACGAAGGGCTGATCAGCCCGGCCCGGGTCGGCCTGACCCGTGTCTATTCAAAGCGCGACCGCGCCCGGCTCGCGTGGATCATGCGCGCCAAGAATGTCGGCTTCTCGCTCATCGAAATCCGCGAGATGATCGACCTTTACGACCTTGACGACGGCCGCGTTGAACAGCGTCGCGTGACGATCGAAAAGTGCCGCGCGCATATTGCCAAGCTCAAGGCACAGCGCGACGATATCGATTCGTCGATCAAGGAACTCACTGATTTCGTGTCCGAGATCGAAAAGCTCGAACTCGGCTGAGCCAGATATCCGCTCGACCAAGATTACAGACCAAAGGGATCACGCAATGCCGACCTACACCGCGCCCACCCGCGACACCCGCTTCATCGTCAACGAACTTCTCGACCTTGCCAGCTACGGCAATCTGCCGGGCTTCGAGAATGCGACGCCGGACATGATCGACACCGTCATCAACGAGGCTGGCAAGTTCTGCGCTGAAGTGCTGGCGCCGATCAATCAGGCGGGTGACGAGCATGGCTGCACGCGTCACGAAGATGGTTCTGTGACGACGCCTCCGGGCTTCAAGGAGGCCTATCAGGCCTATGTCGAAAGCGGTTGGGGTACGCTTGCACAACCAGAGGAATTTGGCGGACAGGGCCTGCCTCACGTTCTCGGTTTCGTGCTTGAGGAGTTTACCGGCACCGCCAATCAGGCCTTCGCGATGTATCCCGGCCTTACCAATGGCGCGATTGCGGCGATCATCGCCAAGGGTTCGGACGAACAGAAGGCGACCTTCGTTCCCAAGATGATCTCGGGCGAATGGTCGGGTACGATGAACCTGACCGAGCCCCATTGCGGCACCGATCTCGGCATGATCCGCACCAAGGCCGTGCCGAACGGTGATGGTACCTATGCGATCACCGGCACCAAGATTTTCATCTCGGCCGGCGAGCATGACCTCACCAGCAACATCATCCATCTGGTGCTGGCCAAGACCCCGGGCGCGCCCGACAGCACCAAGGGCATTTCGCTGTTCATTGTGCCCAAGTTCCTGCTCGACGAGAATGGCAATCCGGCTGCGCGCAACGGCGTCAGCTGCGGCTCGATCGAGAAGAAGATGGGCATTCATGGCAATGCCACCTGCCTGCTCAACTATGACGGTGCGACCGGCTACATGGTGGGCGAGGAGAACAAGGGCCTCGCGGCCATGTTCATCATGATGAACGCGGCGCGCCTCGGCGTCGGCATTCAGGGCTATGCCCAGGCCGAAGTCGCCTACCAGAACGCGGTCACCTATGCGCTCGACCGTCGTCAGGGCCGCGCGCTCACCGGCCCGGCTGATCCGGCGGCCAAGGCCGATCCGATCTTCGTCCACCCCGATGTGCGCCGCATGCTGATGGATGCCAAGGTCTTCACCGAAGCCATGCGCGCCCTGTGCCTGTGGGGTGCGTTGCAGGTCGATCTCACCCACAAGGCCCAGACCGCCGAAGAGCGCGAGATGGCCGATATGCTGATCGGGCTGATGACCCCCGTCATCAAGGGCTACGGCACCGACAAGGGCTATGACATCGCCAACAACATGCAGCAGGTCTATGGCGGGCACGGCTATGTCAAGGAATGGGGCATGGAGCAGTTCGTGCGCGATAGCCGCATCGCCATGATCTACGAAGGCGCCAACGGCGTGCAGGCGATGGACCTGTGCGGCCGCAAGCTGGCCGCGGGCGGGGCAAGGCGATCCAGGCCTTCTTTGCCATGATCGACGAGGAAATCGCCGCCGCCAAGCAGGACGAAACCCTGAAGCCCGTCGCCGAACGGCTCGAAAAGGCGCTGGGCGAGCAGAAGGCGGCGACCATGTGGTTCATGCAGAACGCGATGGCCAACCCCAACCACCTCGGCGCAGGCGCGCACCATTACATGCACATCATGGGCATCGTGACGCTCGGCTTCTTCTGGCTGAAGATGGCCAAGGTTGCGGCGGCCAAGCTCGCGGGCGAGCCGGAGGACAAGGCGTTCTACGAAGCCAAACTGGTCTCGGCCAATTACTACGCCGAGCGCTTCCTCCCCGATGCGGGCGCGCTGCGGCGCAAGCTCGAAGCGGGCAGCGAATACATGATGAAGCTTCCCGCAGAGGCCTTCGCCACCGCCGCTTAAGCACCGTCTTTACACAGCTTGCACCGGGCCGTCACGCATCCCGCGTGGCGGCCCGCTTGGCATATGGTGGATCCCGCTCTAGTCGAAGCGCCCCATCATCCGCTGCGATCCGGCCTTGATCTTGAGGCCACCTGCGGGCTTGGCCGGACGCTCCCAGGTCGGAGCAGGCTTGACGCTCGGAGCGGGACGAGGCGGAGCCGATGCGGCAGGCTTGGCAACGGCGACAACGGCAGGTGGCGGCGCGCGCTCAGATGCCGTTTCCGGTTCTGGCTGAGATCCGGCAGGCACGCTGTCATTGGCCGGTTCGGGAGCTATGGCTTCGCACACGGGTTCAGTAGGTGCCAAAGGCGGCGGGGCAACCAAGGCAGGCTCTGGTCCTGGTTCTGGTTCAAGGACTGGCTCAGGCACTGGCGGTGCCGGAGCAGCAGCCGTAACCACCGGGGGCGAGAGTTCAGCCACTTGCGCTGGAGAGGCAGCAGGCTCTTCCTGCGCTGCCGTGGCGGAGAGGATCTTCTCTGCCACCTCTTCGATCGACCCGACAACAAGCAATGGCTGGCCACCGATAATCCCGACACTGGTCTGCCCGTTCTCCGCAGTGCGAAGCCACGCAACGTTTTCGGCCACGACAAGATAATTGCCGCCGCGCGATTCGAGCTTGATGAACTTCATGGGCGCCGTTTCCCGAGCAATGACGCTCTTGCTGGTCTGTCTGCCGGGAACCTAGCGCAGGCGGGTTAAGGAAAACCCCTATTCCACAGGAAGGAAATCGGGGACCGAAAGATAGCGCTCGCCGGTGTCGTAATTGAAGCCCAGCACGCGTGATCCGGCGGGAAGTGACGAAAGCTTCGAAGCAATCGCGGCAAGCGTAGCGCCTGACGAAATGCCGACCAGCATGCCTTCCTCGCGCGCGGCGCGGCGGGCCATGTCCTTGGCTTCCTCCGCATCGACAGCGATTGCGCCGTCGATGGCGTTGGTGTGGAGGTTGCCGGGGATGAAGCCTGCGCCAATGCCCTGGATCGGGTGCGGGCCGGGCTGGCCGCCGTTAATGACAGGCGAAAGCGCAGGTTCGACGCCATAGGCCTTCATGTTCGGCCAGTGCTGCTTCAATGCCTCCGCGCAGCCGGTAAGATGGCCGCCTGTACCGACCCCTGTGATCATCACGTCAATCGGGCTGTCGGCGAAATCCGCGAGGATTTCCTGCGCAGTGGTACGCGCATGGACGGCCGGGTTGGCGCCATTGTCAAACTGGCTCGGCATCCACGCTCCGGGAGTCTCGTCAACCAGTTGTTGCGCACGCTCGATCGCGCCCTTCATGCCCTTTTCGCGCGGAGTAAGATCAAAGCTCGCGCCATAGGCCAGCATCAACCGGCGCCGTTCGACCGACATGGATTCGGGCATCACCAGAACTAGGCGGTAACCCTTGACCGCTGCGACCATCGCCAGCCCGATCCCGGTGTTGCCACTGGTCGGTTCGACAATCGTGCCGCCGGGCTGCAACGCACCGCGCGCTTCGGCATCTTCGACCATCGCCAGCGCAATGCGATCCTTGATCGAGCCGCCCGGGTTGGCGCGCTCGGACTTTATCCACACCTCGTGATCGGGAAACAGCCGGTTCAGGCGAATATGCGGCGTACCGCCGATGGTGGCGAGGATGTTGTCAGCCTTCATGTCGATACCTCTCTTTTGAGTTCCTGCGGCTCGAAGCTGCGGGCGCGGCGCAGCTCTGGGAATTGCCACGCCCAGACCAAGGTCACGACTATCGCACCAGCCCCGCCGAATACAACTGCGCCGACAGCGCCCAGCAGCGCCGCTGCCAGCCCCGACTGCATTTCGCCCAATTCATTCGAGGCCGAGATCGCCAGACCCGAGATCGCCGATACCCTTCCGCGCCTGTCATCGGGTGTGAACAATTGCACCAGCGATGATCGGATAAAGACCGAGATCATGTCCACCGCGCCCATGAGGCTCAGGATCGCCAGCGACAGCATCAGGCAGCGCGAAAAGGCAAAGGCGATGGTCAGGGCGCCGAAGGCTGCAACAGCCCAGAGCATCTTGACCCCCACCTCTCGCTGAAGCGGCCGGAATGACAGCCACAGGGCAACACTGGCCGCGCCGAGCGCCGGCGCTGCGCGCATCAGCCCAAGTCCCTCTGGCCCGACAAACAGGATATCACGGGCGAACACCGGGAGCAGGGCGGTTGCTCCGGCCAGCAGCACCGCAAACAGATCAAGCGTGATGCAGCCCAGCAGAAATCGCTCCCGCCAGACATAGACCATGCCTTCGACGATCTGCCGCAGCGGTCTCAGCGGTGGGCCCTCGTGCCGTGCCTTGATCGGGCGCACAGTCAGGATCAGCACCATCGCCGCAACCATCAAAGCGGCCGAGATCGTGTGCGGCAGCCATGTTACCCCGGCATAGATCAGCCCGCCCACCGCTGGACCCGCGACGCTGGCGGCCTGCCAGGCGATCGAGGACAGGGCAATGGCGCGCGGCAGCAGAGGAGGGGGCACGATATTAGGCGCGATGGCGCTCATCGACGGGCCGACAAAGACCCGCGCTGCGCCATGGGCAGCGGCGAGAGTGAACAGGATCGGCAGGTTCAGCGCGTCAGCCCAAGTCAGCACCGCCAGCACCACGGCCACGCACCCATCAATCCCATTGGCAAAGGCGGCAACATGGCGACGATCGAAGCGATCTGCGGCGAGGCCCGCCAACGGGGTCAGCACGAACAACGGGATGAATTGCGCAAGACCCAGCAGACCGAGCTGAAATGAGGCCTCGGCGACGCTCATGCCGTAGTCGTCGCGCGCCACCTCGTAGAGCTGGTAACCGAGCAGCACCACCATCGACATCGTGGCGAACACCGCCATGAAGCGGGCCAGCCAGTAACGCCGATAATCGCCGATCTGGAGGGGGGAGGTTGGTGCGGTCACGCCAGCGCCCATGGCAGGCGATCACGCTGCTGCCAAGCAGGCGAAACTTGAACGGTTGAAGGCTGGTCTTTGTGCGGGCTCAGCGCGGACGGCGCAGGCGCGGGTTGGGCTGCAGCTGATCAATGATCGCCACGAAATCATCAAGCCGGATGATCCGTTCGAACTGAAATCCCGCACGGCTGTCACGGGTCCAGATCACATAGGCTTCAATCCGACCGACAATGGGCAGACGGATAATGATGCGATCACCGCGCACAAGTTGCCGCGCATCATCGACCATGAAGCCGTGCGCTGAAAGGTTGCAGACATGCAGGTGAAGATCACCGTGCTCGAAGTGCTCGACGATAGCCGGGAAATCGACCGGATGCCGCGCAGCGCGACGCAGATCGGTGACACTCAGATTTGCTCCACCAGCCACGCTTTGCGATCCTTCTTTACGTGCAGGTCCAAGACCAGGAAGGTGCCGCATAAAGCCTGATAATTGGTAAAGGCCCTTAGCCCCGGTCAAGCGCCAAGACCGGGAACCAAGACGGGCAGGTTTCCCTCCTTGGGGTCAGCGATGGATCAATGCGTGCCGCTTCTTCCCGAGGCTCAGTCGCAAGGTCTGTCCTTCGTCCGGCAGCACCAGATGGGCCGGATCGGTGATCGTCTCGCCCTCCAGCTTGACAGCCCCTTCCGCCAGCTTGCGTTTGGCCTCGCCCCCCGATGCGGTGAGGCCAACGGCGGTCAGCAAGGTCGCGATTCGCATCCCCTCCGGCCCAGTTGCCTGACGCGGCAGATCCTCGCCAACGCCGCTGCCCGCAAAGGTCTCGCGCGCGGTCGCCTCGGCCCGGCTCGCGGCATCCTCGCCCCTCACAAGCTTCGTCACTTCATTGGCGAGGACAACCTTGGCCGCGTTGATTTCGGCACCTTGCAAGGCTTCGAGCCGCGATATCTCGTCGAGTGGTAGGTCGGTGAACAAGCGCAGGAACCGACCCACGTCGGCATCGTCGACATTGCGCCAATATTGCCAGAAATCGTAAGCGGGTAGCTGTTCCTCGTTAAGCCACACCGCGCCTGATGCAGTCTTGCCCATCTTGGCGCCGCTAGCGGTGGTAAGCAATGGTGTGGTGAGACCGTAAAGTTCGGCACCGTCCATCCGGCGGCCAAGTTCTATCCCGTTGACGATATTGCCCCACTGATCGCTACCACCCATCTGCAAGCGAACATCAAGTTCACGTGACAAGTGCCTGAAATCATATCCCTGAAGGATCATGTAGTTGAATTCAAGGAAGGTCATCGGCTGTTCGCGTTCCAGCCTGAGGCGCACTGAATCGAAGGTCAGCATCCGATTGATCGTGAAGTGCGTCCCAACCTCTTGCAGCAACTGGATATAGCCCAGCTGGCCCAGCCAGTCGTGGTTATTGACCATCACTGCATCAGTCGGCCCATCACCGAATTTCAACAGCTTGTCGAAGACTGTAAAGATCGAGTCGATGTTTGCTTCGATCGTTTCGTCCGACAGCATCTTGCGGCTTTCGTCCCGACCCGTCGGGTCGCCGATCCGCGTGGTGCCGCCGCCCATCAACACGATCGGCTTGTGACCGGTCTGCTGCAGGCGGCGCAGCATCATGATCTGGACGAGGCTGCCAATGTGCAAGGAAGGCGCGGTCGCATCGAAGCCGATGTAACCGGGCACGATCTGCTTGGCCGCAAGCGCATCAAGCCCCGCAGCGTCGGTCAGCTGGTGGATATAGCCGCGCTCATCAAGCAGGCGCAGGAGATCTGACTGGTAGGTGCTCATGTGTGTCCTGTCGTTTCCGGCGCGCTTAACAGGGGGGAAGGGCGACGGGAAGCCTCTTGCCCGCCGTATTGGGGCAAGGCATGAACGGCCAATGCAGCCACTCATGCTTCACCAGACCTGCGCTCTCGGACCGATCCGCGCTGTAACCGCCTCTGTCACTGCAACGCCGCAAGGCTGCGAAGCCCGGTTCCGGCTCGACGGCCATATTCCCGCGATCAATCTCCCGGAGCCTGCAACGCCAGCGCGCCGTGACAATCTCTGGAAGACGACCTGCTTCGAGATTTTCTGGCAGCCCCTCGGCGATACCTGGTACCGCGAATTCAACCTCTCGCCTTCGGGCCAGTGGGCGGCCTATGACTTCGATTCCTTCCGCGAAGGGATGCGAGATGCACCGGTTGATGCCATCGCGATCGCCTGTTCGCATGATGACAGAGGTCTGGTGCTGGAAGCCAGCATCGCAGCCGCGCTGCCTGATCCCGCGCAGGTCGCATTGAACGCTATTGTCGAGCATCCCGATGGAATCCTGCAATTCTGGGCGCTCGCCTTTGCTCCCGGCAAGCCTGAGTTTCACTCCGAAGCCTGCCGGGCGATCATCGTCGAACGCTAGAACGGGCGGTTGAGCTGCACGATTTTCGCATTGAGGATGAAGGCGAAACTCACCCAGACAAAATAGGGCACGTTGAGCCAGCCCGCCAAACTGTCACCCGCAAGACGGGGCAATACCGTCAGTAGCGCGGTAACCGAGCACCACAGCAAAACGTTCTCTGCGAGTGCCAAGTCGGGCCGCTTCAGCTTGAAAAACAGCGGCGACCAAAGGAAGTGCAGCACGAAATTGGCGGCGAACAACGCCCACACGCCGATACGTGCCTGCGGCGTGGGTGCCTCGGCCAGGCCGATGTAGAAACTCCACCCAGCAAGCCCGAGGATCAGCGTCCAGGCTGGGCCGAACAGCCAGTCAGGCGGTTGCCAGGAAGGCTTCTTCAAGTCCCGATACCATTGGCCGATATCGGTCAGCGCACCGCCTGCGCCGCCGAGGATGATCGCCCATCCGGCGGCGATAAGGGCTGTGGTCCAATCCATGCACCGACATATAGGCACTGCACGTGCAAATGCCATTGCCTTTGCCGCAAGCCTGCTCCACGCCTTGCGCCATGAAGACTGGAATTGACCGGCTGCTGACCGACCCCGAATTGCTCCGCCAACTCAAGGGGCGCCGTGTCGCGCTGGTGGCGCACCCTGCCAGCGTGGCGTCAGATCTCACGCACAGTCTCGATGCCCTGATTGCCGCCGGGGTAGAGGTGAACAGCGCCTTCGGCCCGCAGCATGGTCTGAAGGGCGACAAGCAGGACAACATGGTCGAGACCGCGGACGAGATGGATCCGCGGTATGGCATCCCGATCTTCTCGCTCTATGGCGAGGTGCGCCGCCCGACCGGACAGATGATGTCGAGCGCGGATGTATTCCTGTTCGACCTTCAGGACCTGGGCTGCCGGATCTACACCTTCGTCACGACCCTGCTGTATCTGCTGGAGGAGGCGGCCAAGGCGGGCAAGGAGGTGTGGGTGCTTGACCGGCCCAATCCTGCCGGGCGACCGGTCGAAGGCACGCTGCTGGTGCCGGGGCAGGAAAGCTTTGTCGGTGCCGCCCCGATGACCATGCGGCACGGCCTCACCATGGGAGAAATGGGCCACTGGTTCATCGAGCATTTCGCCCTCGACGTCGCCTACAAGGTGGTGGAAATGGAGGGCTGGCGTCCCGACGAAGATGGCGGCTGGGGTTGGCCGACGTCACGCCTGTGGATCAATCCTTCGCCCAACGCCGCCAACGTCAATATGGCGCGCTGCTATGCTGGCACCGTGATGCTGGAAGGCACGACCCTGTCAGAAGGGCGCGGCACCACGCGACCGCTGGAGGTGCTGTTCGGCGCGCCCGATGTGGACGCGGGCGGGGTGCTGAAGGTGATGCGCAAGCTTGCGCCTGATTGGATGGAGGGCTGTGCGATCCGCGAATGCTGGTTCGAACCAACTTTCCACAAGCACAAAGGTATGCTCTGCAATGCATTGATGATTCATGCAGAACATAGTTTCTACGATCACCACACCTTCAAACCATGGCGGCTTCAGGCGCTGGCTTTCAAGGCGATCAGGCTGCTTTATCCCGATTATCCGCTGTGGCGCGACTTTCCTTATGAGTACGAGCTCACCCGCCTTGCGATTGACGTCATTAATGGCGGTCCGTCCCTGCGCGAATGGGTCGATGATCCTGCCGCGACGCCGCATGATCTTGACGTCATGACGTCACATGACGAGGCGGCATGGGTTGCCGCAGTCCGACCACACCTGCTTTACTGATTGGCGTCACTCCGGCACCGACCGGAGAAACGGATGGCGGCAAACGCCACCGATGGGAGAGAACAGACAATGGCAACCACGGCGGACAAGGTGTCCGGATCGCAATCGGTCCGACTGACCCTGTGGATCCTGCTTACGGTCTACATCTTCAATTTCATCGACCGGCAGATCGTCAACATCCTGGCTGAGCCTATCGCCCGCGACCTTGACCTTTCGGATACCCAGATCGGGCTGATGACGGGGCTCGCGTTTGCGCTGTTCTACACGGTGCTCGGGATTCCCATCGCCCGCTTTGCCGATCGCCCCAGTACCAATCGCCCGCGCCTGATCGCCGTTGCGCTGGCCTTGTGGTCAGCCATGACAGCCTTGTGCGGGCTGGCGCAGAACTTCTGGCAATTGCTGCTGGCTCGCATCGGTGTGGGTGTGGGCGAGGCGGGCTGCACGCCGCCTGCGCATTCGCTGATCAGCGACATTGTGCCGCCTGAACGACGTTCGTCCGCACTGGCGTTCTATTCTCTCGGGATCCCGGTGGGGACATTGCTAGGCATGATCATCGGCGGCACACTGGCGGATTATGTGGGTTGGCGCGAGGCTTTCGTGATCGTCGGACTTCCGGGCGTTGCGCTGGCAATGGTGGTTTGGTTCGTGCTGAAAGACCCGCGCCGCGCCGATGCTGCCGCTGTTCTGCGCGGCCAGAGCCAGCCCGCCGCTCTGCCTTTGGGGCAGGCTGTGGCAGAGGTGATGAAATCGCGGGCCTTTGTGCTGCTGCTGTTTGCAGGGTCAGCTGCGTCGTTCCTCGCTTATGGGAAGACCACCTGGACGACGATCTTCTTCCAGCGCACCCATGATCTGTCACCGGGGCAGGTGGGGCTGTGGTTCGGGCTGCTCGGCGGGCTTGGCGGAATGCTTGGCACCTGGCTGGGTGGCTATCTGGCCGACAAGTTCGGCGCGAAGAACCGTCGCCATGTCCTGACCGCCCCTGCAATCGGCATGGCGCTGGCCGTGCCGCTGGCGATAGCCGCCTATCACGCGCCAAGCTGGCCGCTGGCGCTGGCGCTGCTGTTTCTCCCGACCGTGTTCAATTCCTTTTACTACGGCCCGACCTACTCCGCCGCGCAGGGGCTGGTACCCCTGAGGGCGCGGGCGATTGCAGCGGCGACAATGCTGTTCTTCCAGAACCTCATTGGGCTCGGCCTTGGCCCGCTGTTCTTCGGGATGCTGTCGGACTGGCTTCAGCCGACCTTTGGCGCGGATTCAGTGCGCTATGTGCTTTACGGCGCGGCAGTGCTGGGGTTGGTGCCGGCGTTCTTCTTCTGGCGCTGCGGGCTCAGACTGAATGAGGAACTCGACCGAAAGGGGTAAGGGGTAAGGCTCAAGCCCCGTGCTTCCGCGACAGCTCCCGCATCGCATCGTCCAGCCCTTCGAGCGTCAGCGGGTACATCCGGTCGCCCACCAACTGCTTGATCATCTTGGTCGACTGCGAATAGTTCCACTGCTTTTCCGGCACCGGATTGAGCCAGACGGTCGCGGGGTAAGTGTTGACCACGCGCTGGAGCCACACTGCGCCGGCTTCCTCGTTCATGTGCTCGACGCTGCCGCCCGGATGGGTGATCTCGTAGGGGCTCATCGCCGCATCGCCCACGAACACGATCTTGTAGTCGTGGCCATATTTGTGGAGCACGTCCCAGGTCTTGGTGCGCTCCTGCCAGCGGCGCTTGTTGTCCTTCCACACGCCTTCATAGAGGCAGTTGTGGAAGTAGAAGAATTCGAGGTTCTTGAACTCCGCCGTGGCGGCGCTGAACAGCTCCTCGACCAGTTTGATGAAGGGGTCCATCGACCCGCCGACATCGAGGAACAGCAGCAGCTTGACGGCATTGCGCCGCTCGGGCCGCATCCGGATGTCGAGCCAGCCCTGCTTGGCGGTGCCTTCGATGGTGCCGGGAATGTCGAGCTCGTCCGCCGCGCCTTCGCGGGCGAAACGGCGCAGACGGCGCAGCGCCATCTTGATGTTGCGGGTGCCGAGTTCCTTGGTGTTGTCGAGGTTCTTGAACTCGCGCTTTTCCCACACCTTGATCGCGCGGCCATGCTTGGCTTCCCCGCCGATGCGCACGCCTTCGGGATTGTAGCCCGAATTGCCGAAGGGCGAGGTGCCCCCGGTGCCAATCCACTTGTTGCCGCCCTGATGGCGCTTTTCCTGTTCTTCCAGACGCTTCTTGAGCGTCTCCATGATTTCGTCCCAGTCTCCGAGGGATTTGATCTTCTCCATTTCCTCAGGGCTGAGGAACTTCTCGGCAACCGCCTTCAGCCAGTCTTCGGGAATGTCGACCGGGTTCTGGCCGTAATCGGTCATGATCCCCTTGAAGACCTTGTGGAACACCTGATCGAAGCGGTCGAGCAGGCCTTCATCCTTCACGAAGGTGGCGCGCGAGAGATAGTAGAACGCCTCGGGCGTCTGCTCGATAACGTCCTTGTCGAGCGCCTCCAGCAGCGTGAGGTGCTCCTTGAAGGACGCGCCGATCCCAGCGGCTCTCAGCTCGTCGACGAAATTGAAGAACATGGATGCGTGCTTACCGCGCGTCTCGGGGCCTGACCAGTCCCCATTCTTGAGGGGGGACGGGATGGGTAACTTAACCCTTCGCTTACCATCACTGGCTAGGGTCGCGGCCACAAACCAAAGGGCCGCGCCAAATGCATGAAATTGCGATCGATACCGCTAATGCTCACGCCTTGGGGATGATCCCGGAAAGCTGCGGTGCGGTGACCGTCGGCTGCACCGACGTGGCCGGCGTGGTCGAAGCAGTGATCGCCTCGTCCAAGACCTTGCGTTCCGAACACGAGGCGCTGGCCGAAACCGTGCGTGCGCTGGAGGCAGATCAGAACAAGGTTTCCGAAGCCAGTGACGAGGCGCGGCTGCTGTCCGAACGCGCGATCGAGCGGCTCAATGAAGGCACGGCGCTGATCCAGTCCTCGCTCGGCCAGATCGCCTCGCTGATCGAGCTGGTCGACACCCTCGGCCAGCACGTCACCAGCTTTTCCGCAGCAATGGAGCAGGTGCGCCGCTCTGCGCAAGACATTGGCGAGATTGCCGAAACCACCAACATTCTCGCCCTCAACGCCACGATTGAGGCGATGCGGGCAGGGGACGCAGGCCGCACCTTTGCTGTGGTCGCGAGCGAGGTGAAAAGCCTTGCGAGTGACACCCGTAAGGCGACCGAAGAAATCGCCCAGACGATCGATGCCTTGGGCGGCGAAGCGGAGGTCATGATTGGCCGGATCGAAAGCGGTGCCAAGGCCAGCGGCGAGGCCCGCGCTTCCGTAGCGAGGATCGAAAACACCATCACCAATGTCGGCGCGCTGGTGGAGGAAGTCGACAAGCAGAACGATGTCATCGCCCGATCGACCGGCACGATCTCCGGCCATGTCGACAAGGTGCAGCGCGTGCTGACCAGCTTTGATGCTGCATCACGATCCAACGAGGATCGTCTCCACGGCGCCCATCGCAAGATGGAAGAGCTTGAAATCACGGCCTCGGAGATGTTCGATCGCATCGTCCATGCAGGATTGTCGCCGCAGGACAGCGCCATGGTCGCGCAGGCGCAGGCGATGATGCAGGAGCTGACCGCCCATACCGAGGCCGCATTGGCCAAGGGCGACATCACGATGGCGGCGCTGTTCGATACCGACTATCAGCCCGTCCCCGGCACCAATCCGCCGCTGTTCCGCACGCGGTTGACCGATTGGGCTCACGCCGAATGGCGCCCCTTCCTCGACCGGGCGAAATCGAGCGACTCCCGTGTTTTGGCCGCTGCCTGCACCGACATGAACGGCTTTCTGCCGACCCACCTTACCGAACGGTCCCGCCAACCCACCGGAGATATCGCGCACGATACCCAGTTCTGCCGCAACGGTCGGATCATGCTGGAGCCGATCGACCGCAAGGCCAAGGCCTCGAACGCGCCTTACATGATGGCGGTCTACCGGCAGGAGGGTGACGGCACCACCTATCGCGTGGTTCGCAATGTCTATGTCCCGCTGGTCATCGGCGGACGGCGCTGGGGTTCGTTCGAGCTGGCCTACAGTTTCGATTGACCCGGCCGTGCTGCGCCATGTTTCACGCGAAACATTCGCGCAAAGCCCCTGCAAAACCCCTCTAGAGGGGGGCTGACAGGAGGCTAAGCCCGGTCAGGCAGGCGCTGCAAGCCGGATAAAGACCGCATGGGCGCGGCTAATTCTGCGCCGCGCGACCGTTCAGAACCAGGGCTTCTGGTTCTGAACGTAGGTTGCGTTAAAATCGGCTTCCGACTTGGTAAGGTAGATGATCGCCTCGATCAGGCAGATCAGGCCGATGATCATCAGCGGGATGATCCCGATCAGAACCAGCGTCAGCAGATAGCTCATGAAGGTGCTGACCAGCAGGATCACCCCTTGCGTGGTGTAGCCCAGATAGAACTTGTGGATGCCGAGCGAGCCGAGAAAGAGCGCCAGCAGGCCGGCAACGATCGGTGACTTGTGTCCCGGCCCGAAGGCCTCTGCAATCGGGTTGGCGCCAAGCATCGGGAACACCTCTGCAGCAGCCGATCCGGAGGCCGCGAAGTCGACCTGCTGCCCCGCACGAGGAGGCCCTGCCTCACCGCGCCAGTCACTCCCCTGAAAGCTGTAACGCTCGCCATCCTGCCCGCTGATGATGCCTTCGCCCTTCAGCGGATCGAAAACCAGAACCTGCCCCTTCATGTGATCCCCCACACTGTTGATCTGCAGGGGCTATCGCAAAAAGGACAGGGGGACAAGAACCGCTTACGACGGATTGCGCCGCGCCATGAAGGCGAGGCGTTCGAACAGCATGATGTCCTGCTCGTTCTTGAGCAGCGCACCGTGCAGCGGCGGGATCGCGCTGGCCGGGTTCTTGTCCTGCAACACCTCGAGCGGCATGTCCTCGTTCAGGAGCAGCTTGAGCCAGTCGAGCAACTCGCTGGTCGAGGGCTTCTTCTTCAGGCCCGGCACTTCGCGCAGGTCATAGAAGATATCCATCGCCTTCTTCACCAGCACCTTCTGGATGCCGGGGAAATGGACGTCGATGATGTCCTGCATCGTCTCGCGGTCGGGGAACTTGATGTAGTGGAAGAAGCAGCGGCGCAGGAAGGCGTCGGGGAGCTCTTTCTCATTGTTCGAGGTGATGACGACAATCGGGCGCTGCTTGGCCTCGATCCGTTCCATCGTCTCGTAGACGTCAAAGCTCATCCGGTCGAGTTCCTGAAGAAGGTCGTTGGGGAACTCGATATCGGCCTTGTCGATTTCGTCGATCAGGAGGACGGGGAGCTTCTCGGAGGTGAAGGCCTCCCACAGCTTGCCCTTCTTGATGTAGTTGCGGATGTCGTGGACGCGCTCCTCGCCCAGCTGGCCATCGCGCAGACGGGCGACGGCGTCGTATTCATACAGCCCCTGCTGCGCCTTGGTGGTGGATTTGATGTTCCACTCGATCATCGGCGCATCCAGCGCCTTGGAGATTTCATGCGCCAGCACGGTCTTGCCGGTGCCGGGCTCGCCCTTGACCAGCAGCGGGCGGCGCAGAGTGACGGCGGCATTGACCGCGACCTTGAGATCCTCGGTCGCGATGTAGGATTTGGTGCCTTCGAAACGCTGGGGCTGATCGGTCATCGGGTTTCCTTTGGGGACTGAAATTGGCCGCCAGCGATAAGGGCGTGAGGCCTGCTGCGCAAGGGGCCGGGGGCTGGCAAATCAGTGAGGCAGCAGCAGGATGCGCTGGGCGATGGCGTTGAGCCGGCCTTCATCAACCACGGCAGCCGGGTTGTTCCACCCCAGCGTCAGCACCAAGTCACGCCCAGCCTTGTCGGTCAGCAGCCAGGTGTAGTTGAGCACCCCCGGCTCGCTGCCGCCCTTGAAACCGATATAGTCCCACCGCGACCGCACAGCATCGCCGCTGGTCGAAGGGTTGATGGCCATGATCCTGAAAGCTTCCGGGTCAGCCTTGCGCCGCATATGGGCGAACAGCCCGGCAAGATCGGCGGGCGAGGCGAACCATTCGATGTCGATGGCCTTGGGGCCTTGCGCAAAGGCGGCGTTGACCTCGTCTAGCGAAGGGTTCGCGCTCGCCAGCAAGGCATCGAGCGCGACGTTGTCGGCGGACGAGCCTTTGCGCCATTCATCGAGCGCCTCGCGGTCCCAGGTCTTGAGCACGAAGAGTTCGCGGGTGTTGAGGAAGGGATCGTTCGCCGCCGGATCGCTGTGGCCGCTGTCCTTCATCAGCTTGAGGATGCGCTGGCGGCCCAGCACCGCGATCAGCTGGTCGGTGGCGGTGTTGTCGCTGATCGAGATCATCAGGCTGGCAAGCGTGTGGAGCGTCACCGCCGAACCCTCGGGCCAGTCCTGCATCTGTCCGCTGGGGTAGCTTTTCTCGGTGAGACGGACAACATCGCTCCACTTGCGCCGCCCTGCCTTCACGTCCTCGGCCAGCGCGGCCAGCACATAGAGCTTGAAGGTCGATCCCAGCGCGAGGGGCTTGTCTCCATTGATGCTGATGACCGGCGCGCCGCCATCCAGCGGGCCGAAGCGCGCATTGACCGTGCCGGGAAGGGCGGCAAGATCGGCGACGATTTTCTCAGCCGTGTCACCCTCCACCGCCACGGCGTCGATCGAGGTGAAGCGCAATTCGTTGATGCGGTTGTCCTCGGAAGGCGAAATCGCGATGCCGCCCTTGGCGAGCCCGCGCTCGAACCGGATTTCGAGCGCCGCGCGGGGTGCCTTCGCGTGGGGCCAGCAGCGAAACCTCAACCGCCCGCCCGAACTGTGCGGTAAAGCTGGCGCTGAGGGTCTTGATCTGGGTATCAGCGATCGCTGCCCGGAACGCAGGGGTGAAGATCGCTTCAGGCTCGATCTCGCCGTTTAGCAGGGCCACGACCTGATCGGCGCGGCTCTCCAGCGGGGTTGCCGCTTGCGGGACGGCGGCCATCTGCCCGTGCGCCGCAGCGGCACCCGGCGCCAAAGCCAGCGCCATCACTGCAAGGGCAAGCGCCCTATGCATCAATAAGGTCACGGTCCACTTCACCGGCGCGGTTCTGGATGAAGTTGAAGCGGTGTTCGGGGTTGCGGCCCATCAACTCGTCAACAAGCCGCGCCACGCCCGCGCGCTGTTCGAACTCCTGCGGCAGGGTGATGCGGATCAGGCTGCGGCTTTCGGGCGCCATGGTGGTTTCGCGCAATTGCTGCGGGTTCATTTCGCCAAGGCCCTTGAAGCGCGCGACTTCGACCTTTCTGCCCTTGAACACCGTCGCTTCCAGCTCGGCCCGGTGCGCGTCGTCACGGGCGTAGCGGCTCTCCTTGCCTGCCGTGAGGCGGTATAGCGGAGGTTGGGCGAGGAACAGGTGGCCGCGCCGGACGATGTCGGGCATTTCCTGGAAGAAAAAGGTCATCAGCAGCGTCGCGATATGCGCGCCGTCAACGTCCGCGTCGGTCATGATGATGATGCGATCATAGCGCAGATTGTCGGCGTTGCAGTCCTTGCGGGTGCCGCAACCCATGGCGAGGATCAGGTCGGCGATTTCGCTGTTGGCGCGGATCTTGTCGGCGGTGGCGCTGGCGACGTTGAGGATCTTGCCGCGGATTGGCAGGATCGCCTGCGATTTGCGGTCTCGCGCCTGCTTGGCGCTGCCGCCTGCGCTGTCGCCTTCGACGATGAACAGCTCCGTCTCGCGCCCGCCTTCGCCGGAACAATCGGTGAGCTTGCCCGGCAGACGCAGCTTTCTGGCGTTGGTCGCGGTCTTGCGCTTGATCTCGCGCTCCTGCTTGCGCTTGAGGCGTTCATCCATGCGCTCCATCACCTCGCCGAGCAGCGCCTTCCCGCGCTCCATATTGTCGGTGAGGAAATGGTCGAAGTGATCGCGCACCGCGTTTTCGACAAGGCGCGCAGCCTCGGGCGAGGTGAGGCGGTCCTTGGTCTGCGACTGGAACTGGGGATCGCGGATGAAGACGCTGAGCATCACCTCCGCGCCGGTCATGACATCGTCGGCGGTGATGTCCTTGGCCTTTTTCTGGCCGACCAGCTCGCCGAACGCCCGCAAGGCGCGCGTCAGGGCCGTCCGAAGGCCCTGTTCGTGGGTGCCGCCGTCGGGGGTCGGCACGGTGTTGCAATACCAGCTCGTCGCCCCGTCCGAATAGAGCGGCCAGGCGATCGCCCATTCGACCCGGCCTTGCTGGACGCCGTCCGCCTGCGGAAAGTCCTGCGTTCCGGCAAAGGGCTGGGCGGTAACGCATTCGCGGGTGCCGATCTGTTCGGCCAAATGATCGGCGAGCCCGCCGGGGAACTTGAACACGGCTTCGGCCGGCACCTCCTCACTCGCGAGCGAGGGGGCGCATTTCCAGCGGATTTCCACGCCCGCGAACAGGTAGGCTTTCGACCGCGCGAGCTTGAACAGGCGCTTGGGGTTGAAGTTGCGATCCCCGAAGATTTCCGGATCGGGCGTGAAGCTGACGGTGGTGCCGCGCCGGTTGGGGGTGGGGCCGAGGTTCTGGATCGGACCCTGGGTAACTCCCCTCGAAAATTCCTGCGCGAAAAGCTGCTTGTCGCGCGCCACCTCGACACGGGTGTGAACCGACAGCGCGTTGACCACGCTGATCCCCACGCCGTGCAGACCGCCGCTGGTGGCATAGGCTTTCCCTGAAAACTTGCCGCCCGAATGGAGCGTCGAGAGGATCACCTCCAGCGTCGACTTGCCGGGGAACTTGGGGTGTTCGTCAACCGGAATGCCGCGGCCATTATCGGCGATGGAGAGGCGGTTGCCCTCGTCCAGCCTGACCTCGATCCGGGTCGCGTGGCCTGCCACGGCCTCGTCCATGGCATTGTCGAGCACTTCGGCTGCGAGGTGGTGAAAGGCGCGGTCGTCCGTCCCGCCGATATACATCCCCGGGCGGCGGCGCACCGGCTCCAATCCTTCGAGCACCTCGATGGCGGAGGCATTGTAATCACCGCTGGAGGTGGGGGTGTTGGCGAAGAGATCGTCGGGCGTGGTATCGGACATGGGCGGGGTTATAGGCCCGCCGTGCGCGCCGTCACAAGCCACCCGGCGTGGTTTTACGCAATCACTCCAGGGTGCTGACTGATCACTTGCCGAAACCGGTCGGGGCCGGATCGACCGCAACCACATCGCCGCCCTTGATCTCGCGAACTTCCAATGCCCGTTCGACCACGCCGTTGCGGCCAAATCGGAATGCGCCATCGACGCCAAGGAAGCCGCCGCGATCGTAAAGCTGGTTCTTGGGGAAGGGCGTGCCAACCTTCCAGTCGCGGGCGACCCGCAGCGTCAGCAGCACCGCATCATAGCCCAGCGTTGCGACCCGGAACGGCTGCGCGCCGAAGCGGGCCTCATAGCTGTCAGCAAAGCGCTTGAAGCGTTGATCGGAAACCGCCGCAAACAGCGCACCCTCGATCGAGCCTGCCCGGGTCAGCGCCGCATCGCCGCTCCACAGTTCGGTGCCGAGGATGCGCGCCCGGGTCTGCGCGCCGCGCTGCAATTCATCCGCAGCCTCGATGCTGAGGCGCGCGCTGTCGGCGATCAGAACCGTGTCATATCCGCCCGCTGCCCGCAGCCGCGCCGCTGCACTGACGATCGAGGTATTGCCCCGCGCATAGCTCTCGCGGCGCACCACCGCCCCGCCATAGTCGCGCAGCGCATTGTCGAGCGCACTGCCTGCCCGCTGGCCGTAATCGCCTTCGGGCAGCAGCGCCGCAAAACGCACCGCGCCCTTGCCACGGGCATACTGAACCGTCCGGCGGATCGATTGTTCGGGATTGTGGCCAATCACGAACACATCGGCGCTGGCGACGCTGGTATCGTTCGAGAAGGCGATCACCGGAACACCGGCCGGGCGCGCGGCAGCCTGCACAGCTGGCACGGCATCGGCCATCAGCGGGCCGAGGATCAACTTGTTACCATCGGCAATCGCCTTGCGCGCAGCGGTGGAGATGCCTTCCGAGGTATCATAGGTGGTGATGCGCAGATTATCGGCGCTGGTATCGAGCAGCGCCATCGTCGTGGCATTGGCAATCGCCTGTCCGACCGGGGCGGTATCGCCGCTCATCGGAACCAGCAGTGCGATGCGGTGGCGGGCGGAGTCGGTTGGCAGCGCCGTCGCCGACGGTTCTGGCGCAGGCACAGGAGCAGTGCGGGCCACGTCGGTCTTGGGGATTACCTGGCACCCCGCCGCCAGCATTGCCGCACCTACCAGTGCGAGATTGCGTCCCGTCAACGCCTGCGCAAGACCCGCAAGTGACATGGCCCAATTCGGCCCGATCCGAAGCTTCATTCTTGCCGACCCCTCACTCGTGCGCCATTGGTCGATCCGTGAGACCCATGGAACTGCCATCCATCCCCGTAGGGACACCCGAGCCCGGTCTCTATATCGTGGCGACCCCGATTGGCAATCTCGGCGACATTACCCTGCGCGCGCTCGCGATGCTGCAAGGCGCGGCGCTGATCGCCTGCGAAGATACGCGGGTGACCGGCAAGCTCTTGAATCATTTCGGGATAAAGGCCCGACTTCAGCGACTCGACGATCACGCCTCGCCGCAAACCCGCACCCGGATCATCGACGAGGCGAGGCATAGTGCGGTTGTGCTGGTGTCCGATGCGGGGACACCGTTGATCTCGGATCCGGGTTATCGTCTGGTGCGCGAGGCGCGCGCGGCAGGCGTGATGGTAACGAGCATTCCGGGTGCGTGCGCGGCGATTTCGGCACTGGCGATGGCCGGGTTGCCGTCTGATCGCTTCCTGTTTGCAGGCTTTCTTCCGGTCAAGGACAAGGCGCGCCGCGAAACGCTTGAGGGGCTGGCACAGGTGGCTGCGACGCTGGTGTTCTATGAAACCGCACCGCGGCTGGAACGCTCACTTCGGGCGATTGCCGAGCTGTGGCCGACGCGCGAAGTGGCGGTTGCGCGCGAGCTCACGAAGCTGCACGAGGAGTGCCGCAGCGGAACCGCAGCGAGCCTCGCCGACCATTACGCCGCGCATCCCCCCAAGGGCGAGATCGTTCTGTTGATAGGGCCGCCGGACGAAAGTGAGGCTCCGGCGCTCGATGCTGATGCGATGCTGCGCGCCGCACTGGCCGAGGCGGGGCCGGGCAAGGCGGCGGGGATCGTCGCGAAGGCTACCGGGATTGATCGCGCTGCGCTCTATACCCGCGCGCTGGAGCTGAGAGGCGAATGAGCGCGCGTACGCCAGAACAGCGCCACGAGGCCGACCAGCGCGGACGCGAGGGCGAGGCGGCTGCGGCCATGTTTCTGGCCCAGAACGGCTGGCGGATCGTTGCGGAGCGCGTGAAGACCAAAGCGGGCGAGATCGACCTGATCGCCAAGCGCAGCGGCCTTGTCGCCTTCATCGAGGTCAAGTGGCGCGCCCGTTCCGCGAGCCTTGCCGATGCCGTCGATGAACGCCGACTTGCCCGTGTCGCAGCGGCGGTGGAAATGGTGTGGCATGACTATGCCACTGATGGCGAGGACATCCGCATCGATGTCATCCTGCTTGCACCGGGCCGCAAACCGACCCACATCGAAAACGCCTGGATGCCGTTTGGTTGATCCGCCGGAGTTGAATGCCGGAGTTGAATGAATGTCACTGAGAATCGCCGTCCAGATGGACCCCATCGACCGGATCAATATCGCCGGCGACAGTTCCTTCGCGCTGATGCTGGCGGCACAGGCGCGCGGTTATACGCTCTACGAATATCATGTCGAAAGCCTGACGCTGGACGAGGATGACCGCCTGTTCGCGCACGCTTTTCCGGTGACGGTGCAGCGGGTCGAGGGCGATCACTTCACGCGCGGCGAACAGGTGCGGCTCGATCTGGGCAGGGATGTCGATGTGGTGCTGATGCGGCAGGACCCGCCGTTCCACATGGGCTATATCACCGCCACCCATATGCTGGAGCGGATCAGGCGCGAGACGCTGGTGGTCAATGATCCCGCCAACGTCCGCAACAGCCCCGAAAAGGTGATGGTGCTGAACTATCGCCGCTTCATGCCGCCCACGCTTGTTACCCGCTCGGTCGAGGAAGTGCGGCGCTTTATGGAAAAGCACGGCGCGATTGTGGTCAAGCCGATCCACGGCAATGGCGGCAAGGCGATTTTCCGCATCGGCGAGAACGGTGAAAACCTGACCGCGCTGTTCGAGGTGTTCAACCAGACCTGGCCCGAACCGCACATGGTCCAGCCGTTCCTTCCTGAAGTTGCACAGGGTGACAAGCGGATCGTGCTGGTCGATGGCGAGGTTGCCGGCGCGATCAACCGGGTGCCGGGGGAGGGCGAATTCCGCTCCAACCTCGCGATGGGCGGCAGCGCACAGGCGACCGATCTTACCGAACGCGAGGCGGAAATCTGCGCCGCGCTCGGCCCGGATCTGAAACGGCTCGGCCTGACCTTTGTCGGCATCGACGTGATCGGCGGCAAGTGGCTGACCGAGATCAACGTCACCTCTCCCACCGGCATCGTGGCGATTGACCGGTTCAACAATTCGGATACGGCGGGGCTGATCTGGGATGCGATCGAACGGCGTCTGGCCGAACGCCGCGCTACCGACTGACTTCTTCTCTCGCTTGGGATAGCGACTTCATGACCGAATACCTGATCGATCTGGTCGAGGCCTGGGGATACCTTGGCGTCGCAGTGGCGATGTTCCTCGAAAACGTGTTCCCGCCGATCCCTTCCGAAGTGATCATGGGGCTCACCGGGATGGCGGTTGCCGACGGAAGACTGGGTTTTGCCGGTGCGGTCGGCGCGGGGACGCTGGGCGCGGTGCTGGGCAATTGGGTGTGGTACTGGATCGGCCGGGTGGTAGGCTATGAACGCTTCAAGCCGCTGATCGACCGCTGGGGCCGCTGGTTGACGCTCGACTGGGCCGAGGTCGAGAAGATTGTGGGCGTCTTCAAGCGCTTCGACAGCGCGATCATCTTCTGGGCGCGGTTTCTGCCTCAGGTGCGCACGATGATCTCGCTTCCGGCAGGCATGGCAATCATGAGCCAGCTTCGCTTTCTGGTGTGGACGCTGCTCGGAACCGGGGTGTGGAATGCGGTTCTGATCGGGGCCGGCTATATCCTGCGCAACGAATTCAGTCAGTTCGACGACTATTACGGCTGGGTTGCGGTGGTGATGATTGCGGGCGTGGTGGCGCTCTATCTCTATCGCGTGGTGACCTGGAAGCCCGCCGCGATGAGCGACGAGCAGTCCTAACCGCGGGGGTGGGCCTTGCGGTAATTCTCCAGCAAGGCTGCCGTATCGACACGGGTATAGATCTGGGTCGACCCCAGCGAGGCGTGACCGAGCAGTTCCTGAAGCGAACGCAGGTCAGCGCCCGCGCTCAACAGATGCGTGGCAAAGGAGTGCCTGAGCGCATGGGGCGTTGCGGTATCCGGCAGGCCAAGTGCGCGCCGCGCCTGTGCCATCGCCTTTTGCACCATCCCCGGTGAAAGCGGCCCGCCCTTGGTTCCGCGGAACAGCGGATCGGCAGGGGTCAGGGGAAAGGGGCAGGCCTTGACATAGGCAGCTATCGCGGCGCGGGTGATCGGCAGCACCGGCACTGCGCGCTGCTTGCCGCCCTTGCCGGTTACGGTCAGCACCTCGCCCACCAGCGCATCCCGCCCGGTCAGCGACAGCGCCTCGGCGATACGCAGGCCTGACCCATACATCAGAAGCAGTACGGCCCGGTCGCGCGCGCCGATCCAGTCGTCTGCGGCGAGGCTATCGACAATGTCGGTGATGTTGACGGCCTCATCCGGGGTAACGGGACGCGGCAGCCCTTTCTTCACACGAGGGCCTTTCAGGCGGGGCGCAACAGGATCGGGATCACCCGATTGCGTTCTTGCAAAGGCGATGAAGGCCTTGAGCGCCGACAGCTCGCGCGCGGTGCTGGCATTGCCAAGACCCTCCGCCCGCCGCGCTGCGAGATGGGCGCGCAGATGATGCGCCTCGGTGCGGGCCACGGCAGCCCAGTCTTGAAGCCCGTTCGCCGCAGCCAGCCTCTGCGCGGCAGCAACATAGGCACGCACCGTATGGGGCGAGCGGCGGCGGTTGTCGGCGAGATGCGCGCGCCATTGTGCGATCAGATCGGGCGCGCTCATGCGGCGACAAGCGTATCGGCGACGACTTCGGCCAGCAGGCTATCGAGGACGGAGCGGCCCGGAGGCGCGACCCCGATCCGCGCGCCTGTCCGCCACATCAGCCCGAGCGCGACGAGCCGGGCAAAAGCGGCTTCGTCCACCAGTCCTGCGACGGGCAGGCCAAACCGGGCCGAAAACGCGGCCAGATCGACGCCCTCGGTGAGCCTGAGCCCCATCAACAGTGCCTCGGCGGCCTGATCGCCGATTGGCAAGGTGCGAGCCTCGACGATCCCGTCACCCTGCCGCGCCACGGCAGCGAGAAAGTTCTCCGGTTTCTTGTGCCGCACTGTCGCCACACCCCCGCGCCGCCCATGCGCCCCGGGGCCGATACCCGCGTAGTCGTGGTACCGCCAATAGGAGAGATTGTGGCGGCTTTCCTCACCCGGTTGGGCATGGTTGCTGGTCTCGTAGGCGGGAAGGCCCGCCGCATCGGTCAATGCCTGCGTGATATCGAACAGTTCCGCCGCCTCATCATCGTCAAGGGGTACCAACCGCCCGCGCCGCACATCGCTGGCAAAGCGCGTGCCGGGCTCGATCGTGAGCTGGTAGAGCGACATATGCCCCGTGCCGAAGGACAGGGCGCGGGTGAGGCGCTGCTCCCACAGGTCGGGTGTATGGCCGGGCAGGGCGTAGATCATGTCGAAGCTGACGCGGGCAAAATGCGCCTGCGCCGTCTCCAGCGCGGCCAGCGACTCGCTTGCGCCGTGCAAACGGCCGAGAAAGCGCAGTTCGGCATCGTCCAATGACTGCACGCCGAGCGAGACGCGGTTGATGCCCGCACCTGCCAGCGCGGCGAAGTTCGCCGCTTCGACCGAGGACGGGTTGGCTTCGAGGGTGATTTCGATTGTTTCATCGAAGCCCCACAGGCGCTCGGCCTCAGCCAGCAGTGCGGCGACAAGGGCAGGGGGCATCAGCGAGGGCGTACCGCCGCCGAAGAAGATCGAAGTCAGCGCCTCTCCGCCTGCTACTTCCGCCTCTGCACGCATGTCGGCAATCAGCGCCGCCTGCCACGCCGCCACGTCCACGCCAGCGCGCACGTGCGAGTTGAAATCGCAATAGGGGCATTTCTTCGCGCAGAAGGGCCAGTGAATGTAAAGCGCGCGTGCCACGGTTGGAATTTTCAGCCTCGCTTAATCGTTTGGCGCAAATAGTCCCCGCCCGAAGGAAGGTTCCGCGCCCGTGAGCATCATTGCCCGTCTTGCCTGTCTCGCCCTGCTTATGACAGCCGCGCCCGCGCTGCCGCAAGCCTCCTCGCCTGACCACCACCCCGATCCGCGCGACTGGCTCGATCCGCATAATGACGCGCGGGGCGATGTCGGCCTGCCGCCGCTGGTGTGGAGCGACAGGCTGGCGCGCGATGCGGCGGGCTGGGCGCGGCACCTTGCCCGCAACAACCTTTATGATCACGCCTCGCCCGAGCAGCGCAAGGGGCAGGGCGAAAACCTGTGGCGCGGCCCCAGGGGCTATTGGGATGCCGCCACCAAGATCGGCTTCTTCCTTGCCGAAAAACGCCACTTCCGCCCCGGCAACTTCCCCGATGTCTCGCGCACCGGGCGCTGGAGCGATGTTGCACATTACACCCAGATCATCTGGCCGCAGACCCGCGAAGTCGGCTGCGCGCTCGCCCATACGCCGACCGAGGAGGTGCTGGTGTGCCGCTACTGGCCGGCGGGCAATATCTGGGGCGCGCCGATCGACCCGGCACAGCACGTGGCGCGGCGCTGACCTAGCGCGGGAATTGCTCGGCCACGAGCTTTGCAAAAGCATCGGCGCGGTGGCTGATGGCGTGCTTTTCCTCCGGTGCGATTTCGGCAAAGGTCAGCGCGCTGCCTGTCGGCACGAACACCGGATCATAGCCGAAGCCCATTTGCCCACGCGGCGGCCATGTCAGGCTGCCGTGGCAGGCACCTTCATAAATGGCATATTCCCCGTCCGGCCATGCCAGCGCCAGCACGCAATGGAACGCAGCGGAGCGGTCCACGTCCGCACCTTTCTCGGCCAGCATCCCTTCGACCTTGCCCATCGCCATGTACCAGTCGCGGCCCGGGGCGCCTTCGAACCACTGCCGCTCGGCCCAGTCGGCGGTGTAGACGCCGGGACGGTCATTGAGCACCGCCACGGACAGCCCACTGTCATCCGCCAGCGCCGCCAGCCCCGAAGCCTCCGCCGCCGCCCGCGCCTTGATCAGCGCGTTCTGGGCAAAGGTGGTGCCGGTCTCGGCCGGTTCGGGCAGGCCGAGTGATCCGGCGGAGATGCACTTGACCCCATAGGGATCGAGCAGCGCCGAAATCTCCTTCAGCTTGCCCGCATTATGCGTGGCGATCACGAGGCTGCCGGAGCCGAGCCTTCTGGTCACTTCACCGCGTCCGCTTGCGCCGCGAAGATGCGGTCGGCGCCGATGCGGGCAAGGCGCAGCAGGCGCAGCAGGCCTTCCTCGTCATAGGTCGCGCCCTCGGCGGTGGCCTGCACCTCGGCGATCTTGCCGCCTGAAAGCAGCACGAAATTACCGTCGGCCTCGGCGTTCGAGTCCTCGTCATAGTCAAGGTCGAGCACCGGCGTGCCTTTGTAGATTCCGCAGGAAATGCCTGCGACCTGCGCGGAAATCGGATCGTGCTTGATGTCGCCTGCGGCCATCAACCCGTTCACCGCAAGCCGCAGCGCAATCCACGCGCCGGAAATGGCGGCCGTGCGCGTGCCGCCATCGGCCTGGATCACGTCGCAATCCAAGGTGATCTGCCGCTCGCCGAGCTTCTGGAGATCGACCACGGCGCGCAAAGAGCGACCGATAAGCCGCTGGATTTCCTGTGTGCGGCCCGATTGCTTGCCCTTGGCCGCTTCGCGTGCGCCGCGAGTGTGCGTGGCGCGCGGGAGCATCGAATATTCGCCCGTCACCCAGCCTTCACCCTTGCCGCGCAGCCACGGCGGCACGCCTTTTTCGACACTGGCAGTGCAGAGAACCTTGGTATCGCCGAAGCCAATCAGCACCGATCCTTCGGCGTGGCGGGTGAAACCGGTCTCGATCGTGATGGCGCGCATTTCATCGGGCGCGCGTCCTGAAGGGCGCATGGGGTGTCCTTTTGTGAGTGCGGGGCCATTAGGCGCGGCCCACTTGTCGCGGCAAGCGCAAAGACTAAGATTGCTGCCATGACCTCGCTTCCCGTCACCGAACTGACCCAGCGTGCGCGCGAGATTTTCCGTCGCGTGGTCGAGGAATATATCGAGAGCGGGCAGCCGGTCGGCTCTAAGACGCTGGCGGCGGACGGCACGCTGAACCTCTCGCCCGCCTCGATCCGCTCGGTGCTGGCCGATCTGGAGATGGCTGGGCTTTTGGCGGCGCCGCATACGAGCGCCGGGCGAATGCCGACCGATGCAGGGCTGAGAATTTTCGTCGACGGGATGATGCGCGTTGCCGAACCGACGCGCGAGGAACAGGCCGCGATCGAGGCGCGTCTGGCCGATGCCGGACCGGTCGAGGCGGCATTGAAGCAAGCCTCCGCGATTCTATCCGACCTGTCAGGCGCAGCGGGGATGGTGCTGGTCGCCCCACGCGAACAGCGGCTCGCGCAGTTTTCCCTCGTCGATCTCGGGCAGGGGCGGGCGCTGGCGGTGCTGGTGGGCGAGGATGGCGGGGTCGAGAACCGTGTGCTCACCATTGGCGGCGCATTGAACCCCGGCGCGCTCGACCGGGCATCGAACTACATCACCGCAAGGCTTGCGGGCCGCACGCTGGCCGAGGCTGCGGCGGCGATGCGGGCGGAGATTTCGACCGGCAAGTCGCAGCTCGACGATGCCTCGCGCGATCTGGTCGAGCGCGGCCTTGCCGTCTGGAGCGAGGATGCCACCGCGCGGCCCGTGCTGATCGTGCGGGGGGCTGCGAACCTGCTGGATGAAACAGCGCTCGGCGATATCGAGCGGGTACGAATGCTGCTGGAGGATCTCGAGAACAAGCAGTCGGTCGCCGAATTGCTCGATTCAGCACGCGAGGCCGAGGCGACGCGCATCTTCATCGGCAGCGAGAACCGGCTTTTCGCACTCTCCGGATCGTCTGTCATTGCCTCGCCCTATCGCGATCGTGAAGGGCGGGTGGTGGGCGTGCTGGGTGTGATCGGACCGACCCGGTTGAATTACGCCCGCGTAGTCCCCATGGTGGATTTGACCGCCCGTTCGCTGGGCAAGCTCATCGCTTGAATGGAAAGCCAAACCGAAATGACCGAGAATGAAAAGCCGCTGGATCAGGCGGTTGAAGACGAATTGAAGGGTGTCCCGGAACACTTGCGCGAGGGCGGAAGCTCTGCGGGCGAAGATGCGATGGCCGAAGCGCTCGAATCGCTTCGCCGCGATCTGGAAGCTGCCAGGCAGGACGTGCTCTACGCGCAGGCCGAAACGCAGAATGTGCGCCGTCGCCTTGAGCGCGAGAAGGACGAGGCGCGCGCCTATGCCGCGACCGGCTTTGCCCGTGATATCCTGAGCGTTGCCGACAATCTGTCGCGTGCGATTGATGCCATCCCGCAGTCGCTGCGCGAGGATGACACCATGAAAGGGCTCGTCTTTGGCCTCGAAGCTACCCAGCGCGAACTGGAAAAGGTCTTTGCCGCCAATGGCATCACCCGGATTGCTGCGGTCGGCCTGCCGCTCGATCCCAACCAGCATCAGGCGATGCTCGAAGTGCCAACCACCGATCACGAACCCGGCACGGTGGTGTCGGAGATGCAGTCCGGCTGGATGATCAAGGATCGCCTGCTGCGCGCAGCAATGGTGGCAGTGGCGAAGAAGCCGGACTAAGCCTGAAAGGGCAGGATCGCTTCGTAAGCGGCGAGCAAGGGCGCTCCTGCCACCTGTATGCCGTTGCGCATCAGGAAGGCATGGCGCACGATTTCGGCCTGCTGCTCGATGCCGTATTGCGCAAGGCTCCAGCCCGGCTTCAGGGCATAGTCATAGCGGCAGAACGGATGGCGGCGGGTGATAAGGTACCAGCGGCCCCGGGTCTGCGTCTGCCACACATGCACCATCTCGTGGATGAAATGCGCCTGACGCTCGAGGGGCGAATCTGAAAAATCATCGCAGTAATGCGCGGCGAGCGGGTGAAAGTGGAGGTGGCCCATTGGTGCCATCGTCACACCCCGTGGGTGGAGCGGGAAGAACTTGCGCCGCTTCACTGTGACCTGCGCATAATCAATCGCATCGCCAAACACTGACCGGGCCAGCGCGATTTCGCCGATCGTCAAGGGCCGCTCGCCGCCGACCGGGCAGACCGGAGCGATTGGGCTGCCCGCCCGCACGCTTTCGTCCAGCCCGGCCAGCGGCACGTTCAGCGATCTTCTCCGGCGGCACGCACCGGCGCTTCGACCGTCTGGGTGGTGCCGTCAGACAGGGTCAAGGTAACCTTTGCCATTGCTCCCGGTTTCAAATCGCTGCCGGGATCCATCGCCATCACGTGCAAGCCGCCCGGCGCAAAGGTCACCGGCGTTCCCTCGGCAAGGCTGACCGGCCCGGCCATCGTCATCGCCATCTTCCCGGCGCTTTCGGCGTAATCGTGGATCATGGTCATTCCCGCGCCCTCAACCGCGACGCCGGTAAGGGTTACGGGCGCACTGCCGCTGTAGGAAAGATCGAAATAGACCGCAGCCGGATTGCCTGACACCGGAGCGAGCACCACGCGCGGGTTGCTGACGGTCAACCCCGCGCTCTCCGAGGTGGCTTCCTTCGCCGCATCTGCCTCAATGGGCGCTTCCGCATCAGGCGCGCAGGCCACAAGTGCGGGCAGAGCAAGTGCAGCCATAGCCGCCCATGGGGCAATAGAATTGAATTTCACGCGATTGTCTCCTGCTGGAATGCTCTGCAAATCTAGGCGGCGGCGTCTCTTGTGCCAAGCGAAACCGCTCCTATATCGCGCTCACAAACGAGCCGCCAAGGCGCTTTGCCTGCAATCGGGGAGCGCACAAGGGCGGTGTCCAACAATGTCCTAATGGATGGGGTAACTATGGGTAAAGTAATCGGTATCGACCTCGGCACTACCAATTCCTGCGTCGCCGTGATGGACGGCGGGAAGCCGAAAGTGATCGAGAATTCCGAAGGCGCGCGCACCACGCCTTCGATCGTGGCCTTCACCAAGGATGGCCAGCGCCTTATCGGCCAGCCTGCCAAGCGTCAGGCGGTGACCAATCCCGACAACACCCTGTTTGCGATCAAGCGTCTGATCGGTCGTCGTTTCGATGATCCGCTGACCAAGAAGGACATGGAGCTCGTCCCCTACAAGATCACCAAGGGCAAGAATGGCGATGCCTGGGTCAACGCGGGCGGCGAAGATTACAGCCCCTCGCAGGTCTCGGCTTTCATCCTCCAGAAGATGAAGGAAACTGCCGAGAGCTATCTTGGCGAAACCGTGACGCAGGCCGTCATCACCGTGCCTGCCTATTTCAACGACGCCCAGCGTCAGGCGACCAAGGATGCCGGCCAGATTGCCGGCCTCGAAGTGCTGCGCATCATCAACGAGCCGACCGCGGCGGCGCTCGCCTATGGCATGGACAAGGACGATGGGAAGACCATCGCCGTCTATGACCTTGGCGGCGGCACCTTCGACGTCTCGATCCTCGAAATCGGGGACGGCGTGTTCGAAGTGAAGTCGACCAACGGCGATACGTTCCTTGGCGGCGAAGACTTCGACAACGCGATCGTGGAATTCCTCGCGGACTCCTTCAAGAAGAAGGAGAACATGGATCTCAAGACCGACAAGCTCGCCCTTCAGCGTCTGAAAGAAGCCGCCGAAAAGGCCAAGATCGAACTGTCGAGCGCGGCCACGACCGAGATCAACCTGCCCTTCATCACCGCGCGCATGGAAGGCGGCAGCACCACGCCGCTGCACCTTGTGGAGACGATCACCCGCGCCGACCTTGAAAAGATGGTCGACGCTCTGATCCAGCGCACGCTTGAGCCGTGCAAGAAGGCGTTGAAGGATGCCGGTATCACCAAGGATCAGGTCGACGAGGTGATCCTCGTTGGCGGCATGACCCGCATGCCCAAGGTGCGCGAAGTGGTGGAGCAGTTCTTTGGCGCCAAGCCCCACACCGGCGTGAACCCGGATGAAGTCGTCGCCATGGGCGCGGCGATTCAGGCGGGCGTGCTTCAGGGTGACGTCAAGGACGTGCTGCTGCTCGACGTGACCCCGCTCTCGCTCGGCATCGAGACGCTGGGCGGCGTGTTCACCCGCATGATCGATCGCAACACCACCATCCCGACCAAGAAGACCCAGACCTATTCGACCGCCGAGGACAACCAGAACGCGGTGACGATCAAGGTCTATCAGGGCGAGCGCGAGATGGCGGCGGACAACAAGCTGCTCGGCAATTTCGACCTGATCGGGATTCCCCCCGCCCCGCGCGGCGTGCCGCAGATCGAGGTGACCTTCGATATCGATGCCAACGGCATCGTCTCGGTGGCCGCCAAGGACAAAGGCACCGGCAAGGAGCAGACCATCAAGATCCAGGCCTCGGGCGGTCTTTCCGATGCCGACATCGATCAGATGGTGAAGGACGCCGAGAAATTCGCCGAGGAAGACAAAAAGCGCCGGGCGGCGGCGGAAGCGCGCAATCAGGCCGACAGCCTTGTTCACGCGACCGAAAAGCAGCTTGAGGAGCATGGCGCGAAGATCGACGCGGCCACCAAGACCGAGGTCGAGGAAGCCATCGCAGCGGTCAAGACCGCGCTGGAAGGCGGCGATGCCGATGACATCAACGCCAAGGCGCAGGCGCTGACGCAGTCGGCGATGAAGATGGGTCAGCAGATCTACGAAGCCCAGCAAGCCGCCGGGCCGGAAGGTGATGCTCCGTCTGAGGAACAGGCCCCCGAAGAAGACGTCGTCGACGCTGAGTTCTCCGAGGTTGACGAAGACAAGAAGGGCTGAGGCCCCGATGCCATCCCAAGCGTCGCTGGTGTGTCCGGTTCCCCTTTCCGGCATACCAGCGGCGACTGGCCACGGGGATTAGGTCAGCATCATGTCCAGCACCCAGATTGATTATTACGAAACGCTCGAAGTCACGCGCGATGCCGACGGCGCGACACTCAAGAGCGCCTATCGCAAGCTCGCCATGAAATATCACCCGGACCGCAATCCGGGCGATGCGACGTGCGAGGCCAAGTTCAAGGCGATCAACGAGGCCTATGATTGCCTCAAGGACCCGCAAAAGCGCGCGGCCTATGACCGCTATGGCCACGAAGCCTTCACGCAGGGCATGAACGGGGGCGGGGGAGGCGGGCCGTTCGGCGGCGGCTTTGGCGGCCGGGGCGCGGACGGCTTTGCCGATATCGGCGACATCTTCGAAACGATTTTCGGCGGTGCCTTTGGCGGCGGCGGCGCTCAGCGCCAGCAGACCCGTCGCGGTGCGGATCTGCGCTATGACATGCAGGTGAGCCTCGAAGAGGCCTTCCACGGCAAGTCGACCGAGATCGAGATCGAGGTCAGCCAGGTTTGCGACACCTGCGACGGCACCGGCGCCACGCCCGGCACCTCGGAACGCCAGTGCAATCTGTGCCACGGCATGGGCACGGTGCGCGCCAAGCAGGGCCTGTTCGTGATCGAACGCCCCTGCCCCACCTGTTCGGGGCGCGGCACGGTGATCGAGAACCCCTGCCGTGCGTGCCGGGGCGAGGGCCGGGTGGACAAGGCCCAGACCTTGAAGGTCGACATCCCCGCTGGCGTCGATACCGGCACGCGCATCCGCCTATCCGGCAAGGGCGAGGCAGGGCAACGCGGCGCACCGGCGGGCGATCTTTATATCTTCCTCCACGTCAAACCGCATCCGGTGTTCGAGCGTGAAGGTACGACGCTCGCTACACGCGTACCGGTCAGCTTCACTACGGCAGCACTTGGCGGCTGCGTTGAAATCCCCGATCTCGACGGCTCAACCAACCGGCTTGAGATCCCCGCAGGCATCCAGTCGGGCAAGCAATTGCGCATTCGCGGCGCGGGCATGCCGGTGCTGCAAGGGCGCGGACGGGGCGATCTGGTCGCGGAAATCGTGGTTGAAACCCCGACCAAGCTTAGTCGCCGCCAGAAGGAGCTGCTGGAGGAGTTCAAGGCCACCGAAACGGGCGATGAATGCCCCGAAAGCCGCGGCTTCTTCGACAAGCTCAAGGATGTGTTCGGCGGCTAGAGCGGTGCTTCCCTCGCTTCTCATCATCGACGACTTTCTCGCCGATCCTTACGCGGCGCGGCGCGCTGCGCTGGGGCTGGAATATGATCCAGCACGGCAATACGGCAATTTTCCGGGGCTGAATTCCTCGACCGCGCTCGATACCGCCGCGGTCGATGATGCGGTCTCGCGCCTGCTTGGCATCAGGCTTGGCCCGGCGCCCGGTACGCAGCATGGCCATTGCCGCCTGACGACGAAAGGCGCGAAGGGAAAAAGCGGGGTGCATATCGACCCGGCGGCCTATTCGGGCATCCTTTATCTTTCGCGTCCGGAAGATTGCGCCAAACCGCAGGCTGGCGGCACCGATTTCTTTCGCCACAAGCGCACCGGGCTGGAAGCCGTGCCGCAAGACCCGGCCCGGATCGCTGCCTCCGGTTATTCGGATATCAACGCCCTGGTGGAGGACGTGGTCAACAAGGATACGACCAGCCCGGCCAAGTGGGAGCGCATGCTGCGCATTCCGGCGCGGTTCAACCGGCTGCTGCTGTTCTCGCCCTGGCAGTTCCACGACGCTGCACCAGGCTTCGGCACGACGCCGGAAGATGCACGGCTGGTGATGCTGCTGTTTTTCGGGCCGGTGCGCTAACCCATCCGCGCCCCGACTTCGAGCCGGATCTGGTCGATCAGATCGCGCTGACAACGCCCCGCGATTTCCTCTTCCTCCAGCACCGCGAGAAACAGCGCGCGCTTGGCGGCTCTTACGGTCCCGCCAGCAATGCCGCCCGGCACGGTCGAGGCAATAATGTCGATCATCCGCTCAGCCCCGTGCAGCCTGCCCCACAGGTAATCATTTTCACGATAGTCACGGCTGAAAAAGGCGCCGAAATTGTAAAACTCGATCCCGCGCAAGGTCGCCGCCGTGCCGCCTTCGCGGATCGAACGGGCGTCATCGGGAGAGATGCGGTCGATCTTCACCGGGTTGAATTCATCGAAGCCTGCGCGCCGTGACAGCGTAAGCGTGGCGACATCATAGAACGGAAAGCCAAGATAGGTCAGCAGCATCCGCCGCTTGAGCAGCTTGGGCATATCCTCCAGCGCGTCGATCAGCATTTCCTCGGCGGCAAGATCGGTCGCGGGCAGCAGGCGCTGGGTTGCGAGGAAATCCAGCACCGCACCCGGCGCGCGCAGGCCATCACGCGCCAGCTCGGCAAAGCGGGCGGAACGCAGCACGCCTTCGTCCGCGCGGTTGTAAAGCGCGAGAATGGCGTAAAGCCGATCACGCGCCCGGTCGAGCGCATCCTCGGGGATCTCGGGATCAAGCTCCCAGTCACGTGACAATCTGCGCGCGAGCAGTTGCAGGCGGCGGATGCGGAAGCCAGTGTCATGGGCGCGGAAGAAGGTGATGGCCTCGGCGTGGGCGCCGCCCTGCTTTCCCGTCAGCTGCTCAAGCCCTCGCGCTTCCAGCTCGCACCTCAGCGCGCGTTGCAGCGGCAGCGGATCAGCCTGCGATTGCCCGGCAGCTCTCAAGGTGAGGGTGGCAAGCTGTTCGATGATCCCCTCGAACTTGGTGAGGGCATAGGAACCGAAGGCATAGCCGGCGCGCTCGGCGGCGGCCTGCTGTGCCTTGGCCCGCCACCCCGCAAGGCGCCGCGGGGTAGGGCGATCCAGCAGGAAGGTGTAGCCGAACAGCTTTTCCACCGCGCGGTCGATGTCGCCCTGCAGTTCCATGACGATGCGTTTCTGCCGCGCCGCATCACGCGATTGCTGGGCGATGCGCTCCAGATCGTCACGGATCGGCTGTTCGCGCGGGATCGTGGACAGCGAACCGAAGATCGCGCCGAAGAAACCGACGTCGCGTGTGCGCGTGCCGGGGGCAGGGCCTGATCCATCGGGGCGCGGGTCGAGATAGACAAACCGCCGGTCGACTTCGCGTTGGGCCGGGCGGCCATGCAGCGCATCAAGCGCGGCGCCGAAGGGCGCATTGACGAGCACCGCGCCGTCAATCAGCGCCACCTCGTCCAGGCTGCCGCGCGCAACATGGGTCGGCATTGTGCGTGCAAGGAAGCTCTCCCGGCTTGCCCACTGTTCCCCCTCGGCTGCGGCGAGCTGATCGATCTCGGCCAAGGTCAGCGGCGGGAAGGCTCCCGGAAAGCTCGCTGTTGCGCGAGCGGCGAGCACCAGTTCGAGCCGGTCACCCAGCGCATCCCCATCGCCTACCCGGCTGCGGAACCTGATCGGCAGACGGTGTTCGGTTTCCTCGACCTCAAGCGGGGAATTGAGACGCAAGGTTTCCGGGTGACCGCGAAAATCGGTGGCAGTCACGATCAGATCGACCGGATAGCCGGGCGGCAACAGGGGCTCGCCATCGCCCTCGGCTTCCATTCTGACCAGGGCTTCGTGGAGCATTCCCGAAAAGCGGCTGCCCGAAAACGGCGGGGCAAACCAGCGTCCACGCACAAAGCGCGAGACCTTGCGTCGCACTTCCTTGCGGGTTTCGGGCGAGACCGTCGCGCTCACCACATTGCCCGGTCGCCGCAAGAACCATTCCGCGATTGGCTGCGCCCAGAACTTGGCAAAGCGCCACATCGGCTCGGCCTTGGGATCGGTCAGTGCCGAGACATCGGCATTGGAAAGCCACAGATCGGTGAGCGGTTCAAGGCTATGCCCGGCATGCACGGCCTGAGCCAGGAATACCGCGTTGATCCCCCCGGCACTCGCCCCGGTGAGAATATCGGGCAGCACCCTTAGCCTGAGGCCGCGATCCCGCTCGATCGCTGCCAGAAAGTCGCGATAGGCTTCGGCCGCCCCGTCAAGCCGGACAGCAGCAGGATGGTGCAAGGCCCTGCTGGCGCGGGCAAGGTGCCAGACTTCCTTGGTGATGCCGTGCATGTAGACCGCAAGGCTGACACCGCCGTAGCACACCAGAGCGAGGCGAAGTTCCTTCTGCCGCATCTGCCCTGTCTAGCGGGGAAGAGATGCGCAATGCAATTGCGTTCGTCATCTGTTCTCGATATGGCGCGTGGCCATGGCAAAATCGAAACGCCGTTACGTGTGTCAGGAATGCGGGTCGGTATCCTACCGCTGGCAGGGCCAATGCGCCGATTGCGGGCAGTGGAACACGCTGGTCGAAGACGTACCGGCGACCGTCTTTTCGCAGAAGCATGACCTGTCGAGCGGCGGGCGGGCAGTGGCGTTCGAGCCGCTCAATGCCCCCACGCAGCTGCCGGTGAGGAAGTCCACCGGCCTTGCCGAATTTGACCGCGCTTTGGGCGGTGGCCTTGTGCCGGGGAGCGCGGTGCTCTTGGGCGGCGATCCCGGCATCGGCAAGTCGACCCTGCTGCTTCAAACCGCAGCGACAATCGCACGCGGCGGGAACGATGTGGTTTACGTCAGCGGCGAGGAAGCCGCCGGACAGGTGCGGCTGCGCGCGGCCAGAATGGGCGTGGCCGACGCGCCGATCCGGCTCGCGTCCGAAACCTCGGTGCGTGATATTCTGACAACGCTGGGACAGGGCGCGCCGCCAGCGCTGCTGGTAATCGATTCAATCCAGACGATGCATTCCGACACCATTGAGGGCGCGCCCGGCACCGTCAGCCAGGTGCGCGGCTGCGCGCTGGAGTTGATCCGCTATGCCAAGGAAAGCGGCTGCGCGCTGGTGCTGGTTGGCCACGTCACCAAGGACGGCACCATCGCGGGGCCGCGCGTGCTCGAGCACATGGTCGACGTGGTGATGAGCTTCGAGGGCGAGCGTTCGCACCAGTACCGTATTCTGCGCGCGCTCAAGAACCGCTTTGGCGCGGTGGACGAGATCGGCGTCTTCGCCATGGCGACCGAGGGGCTGGAGGAGGTCGCCAACCCCTCGCTGCTGTTCCTGTCTGGCCGCGAGACGCCGCTGGCGGGGAGCGCGGTGTTTCCCGCGCTGGAAGGCACGCGCCCGGTGCTGGTCGAGATTCAGGCGCTGATCGTGCGCCTGCAATCGGGCGCGACCCCGCGCCGGGCGGTGGTTGGCTGGGATTCCGGGCGTCTGGCGATGCTGCTGGCGGTGCTCGAATCGCGCTGCGGGCTGAACTTTTCCTCCGCCGAGGTCTACCTCAACATCGCCGGCGGCTATCGCCTGACGGATCCGGCCGCCGATCTCGCGGTCGCCGCCGCTCTGGTTTCCGCCCTTGCCGACCGGCCGCTACCCGACAAGACGGCATGGTTTGGCGAGGTCAGTCTGGCCGGCGAGATTCGACCTGTCGCCCATGCGCCCTTGCGCCTGCGTGAAGCGGCCAAGCTGGGCTTTGCCCGATGCTATGGCCCGGCAGGAGCGGCCTCCGGTGACAAGGGTGCCGATTATCGCGGGCTTGCCGCACTTGCGAACGTCGTTGACCAGGTGATGGGCAGCGCATAATCCTGCCGGACATGGCCGGTCTCGATATCATCATCGCCATCATTGTCGGCGTCGCTGCAATCGGCGGCTTCATGCGCGGGCTCGTGCAGGAGGTGCTGAGTCTGGCGTCCTGGGTGATGGCGGCCTTCGCCGTGCATTTCATGCACCCCTGGCTGATCAAGGGACTGCGCATGGTCTACACGGCCGAACCGGCAGTCTCGCTCCTGGCAATCGCCCTGCTGCTGCTGATCCCCTACGCCGCGATGAAGGTCATCATCGGCAACGCCAGCGGCGCATCCGAGGGGGCGATCCTCGGCCCGATCGACCGCGTTCTGGGTTTTGGTTTTGGTGCGGTCAAGGGCGCACTGATTGCGATCTTCGCCTTTGCCCTGCTGGTGACCGGGTTCGATGACAGCTGGGGCTACAAGGGCCGACCGAACTGGATCACCACGGCGCGCACCTATCCGGCGGCCGATGCCTTTTCGCGGCAGCTTCTCCCCGCGATCGGCGCAAGGCGCGACCAGCTTCGCCGAGAGAGCGACCGTCGAGAGGCCGCGGCGGCCAAGTTCGCGAAGTGAACACCACCAACAAAGCGGGTGCAGTGAGGCTTTATTCGCCGCAACTTCTGGCGCTCGCAACGCAACTGGCTGCTTTCCCTTTCGACGAGAGCTTGCCCCTGCAGGCCGAAGCACGTTCGCGCAGCTGCGGTAGCGTTATCACACTCGGCCTCGCGCTGGGTGACGACGGGCGGATTGCGCAGATCGGAATGCAGGTCAGCGCCTGCGCGGTCGGACAGGCTTCGGCGGCGCTGCTTGCGCAGGCAGCCCACGGCGCGGAACCGGCCAGGCTGAGGCAGACTGCAGACGGCCTTGCTGCATGGCTGGCGGGCGAGGGCGACCTGCCCGACTGGCCTGGCCTTGACGCGCTGGCCCCGGCGCTGCTTCACCCCGGCCGTCACGGGGCGCTACTATTGCCGTGGAATGCGGCCGCGCGGGCGCTTTCAAGCGGCACGGCCTGAGGCTAGGAAAACACCGAGAGGTCGCCCTTCGGGGCCAAGGGGATAAAAAGCACATGGCAGAGGCGCAGGCGCTCGCAGACCGCGAGCCGTCAGACAAGGAAATCCAGCTGGTCATCGGCGCATCATCCGCCGGCACCATCTTCGAATGGTATGATTTCTTCATCTACGGCACGCTTGCCTACATCCTCAAGGATGCCTTCTACGCCACGGACAATGAAACGCTCGGCCTGCTGCTGGTGTGGTCGACCTTTGCCGTCGGTTTCGCCTTCCGTCCGCTGGGCGCGGTGCTGTTCGGCTTTCTGGGCGACAAGCTGGGGCGAAAATATACCTTCCTTGTCACCGTTACCCTGATGGGCATAGCGACCGCCGGGGTCGGCCTGATCCCGACTGTCGATACCATCGGCATGGCCGCGCCCATCATCGTCATTCTGCTGCGCGTGATACAGGGACTGGCGCTTGGCGGCGAATATGGCGGGGCGGCGATTTATGTTGCCGAGCACGCACCGCCCGAAAAGCGCGGATTCTACACCAGCTTCATCCAGGCGAGCGTCGCGGGCGGATTTGTGCTTTCGATTATCGTCGTGCTGGCCTGCCGCGCGCTGATCCCCGCCGATGCCTTTGCGGCGTGGGGCTGGCGTGTGCCGTTTCTGCTGTCGATCATTCTGCTGCTGATCTCGCTGTGGATGCGGTTGAAGCTGTCTGAAAGCCCCGTCTTTCAGGCGATGAAGGCAGCAGGCGAGACCTCCGGCAATCCCTTCATCGAAAGCATGACCTATCCCGGCAATCCCAAGCGGCTGTTCGTCGCGCTGTTCGGGATTACCGGCATCCTGACGACGATCTGGTACACCGGGTTCTTCTCGGCGATGAGCTTTCTGCGCGGGCCGATGCACGTGGCCGATCTGACTGTGGAACTGGTTCTGCTGATTTCCGGTCTGATCGCGATGAGTTTCTATGTCCTGATCGGCAAATGGTCTGATCGTGTCGGTCGCAAGAAGCCGATCATTATCGGCGCCGCCTTGACGCTGGCGCTGCTGTTCCCGCTGTTCTGGGCGATGGGCAGCTTTGCCAATCCCGGCCTCGCCGCTGCGGCGGAACGTCATCCAGTGGTGGTGAGCGGCCCAGCCTGCCAGACCGATCCCTTTGCCGAGATGTTCCAGCGCGAACAGACCGATTGCGGCAAACTGCTCGAAACCCTGACCGCCTCGGGTGTGACCTATACCCTCATAGAGGCCGAAGCCCTGAGCCTGACCGTGGGCGGCAACGAGGTGGCCATTGATCCGGTCTGGTTCGCCGACGGAGGCGCGCGCAAGACCGGCATTCATGCGGCTTTGGGAGAATACGGCTTTGATTTCAGCAAGCAGGAGCCGCCGCTCGCCAATGTCATCGGTATCGTCGGCGTGCTGCTGGCGCTGGGGATGCTTTCGGCGCTGACTTACGGTTCGGTCGCGGCGCTGCTGTCAGAGATGTTTCCGCCGCGCATCCGCTATTCCTCCATGTCGATCCCCTATCATATCGGCGCGGGCTATCTCGGCGGGTTCCTGCCGCTGATTGCAGGCGTGATCGTGGCCAGCACGGGGGATATCTATTCGGGCCTGTGGTATACTTGGGCGGTGGTCGCCTTCGGGCTTGTAGTGGCCTGGTGGGGTTTGCCGTCAGGGCCACCGAAAGACTTCGCCGATGATTGACCCTGAACTGCCGCCGCCAACCTTGCGGCTGGCGGTCGACACAGCCGCGCTTGCCGCAAACTGGCGCGCACTCGATGCGCTGTCAGGGCGCGGGCGCGCCGGTGCCGCGGTCAAGGCGGACTGTTACGGTCTGGGCGTTGAGACCTGTGTACCGGCATTGCGCGACGCCGGGTGCGAGACCTTCTTCGTTGCGCACTGGGGCGAGGTTGCGCCGGTCATGCCGTATGTGCGGGGTGGTGAAATTGCCGTGCTGCATGGTGTATCGACCGAGGCCGACTGCGCCTATGCCAGAGCGACCGGCGCGGTGCCGGTGATCTGCTCGCTCGAACAGGCGGAACGCTGGCGAGCGAACGGCGGGGGGCGCTGCCATCTGATGATCGACACCGGAATCAACCGCCTCGGGCTTGCTCCGGACGAGGTGGGGGACAGCCGGATCAGCGCCCTCGATGTCGACATTCTGCTGAGCCACCTTGCATCGGCGGATGAAGACAGCCCGATGAACCTGCGCCAGCTTGATGCATTTCGCGCTGTCGCTGCGCGCATTGCGCACCGCCGCGCCAGTCTGGCCAACAGTGCCGGGATTGGCCTAGGCGAGACCTTTACCTTCGATCTCACCCGCCCCGGCCTTGCGCTTTACGGCGGCATTCCCCGGCCTGAACTGGCTGGTGTTATCCGTTCGGTGGCACAGGTTGAGGCCATGATTCTGCAGACGCGCAAGCTTTCGGCAGGCGAAAGCGTCGGCTATAACGCGACGTTCACCGCAACCAGCGCGATGCCGGTTGCCACAGTGTCGATCGGCTATGCTGATGGTTTCCTGCGCAGCCGTGGCCCCGGCAATGCGTTTTACCATGACGGAAGGCGCCTGCCGCTGCTCGGGAAGGTGTCGATGGACATGGTGGTGGTTGACCTGTCCAACGCCCCTGACCTTGCCGCTGGCGACTGGCTGCAGGTGCCATGGGACATCAATGACACTGCGCAGCAAAGCACGCTTTCCGCTTATGAAATGCTGACGGTGATCGGCAGAAGGTTACGGGGGTGTTAACTAATCCGGGAGTTCTTGTTGCACCGCAATGTGTGCAGGTGCTAAGTGGAACGACGGGGGCCAAACACAAAGGTCGAGAGAGAAATGGTCGGAAGGGCAAAAGCGGCATCGGGCCAAGCGGGCGATGCGATCATAATCAAGAAATACGCCAACCGGCGCCTCTACAACACCGCGTCCTCCAGCTATATCACGCTGGAAGACCTCGCGAAAATGGTGCGCGAAAATATCGAATTTCAAGTGCTCGACGCCAAGACCGGCGATGACATCACGCATTCAATCCTGACCCAGATCATCATGGATGAAGAGGCCAATGGCGGGCAGCAGATGCTCCCGGTCAGCTTCCTGCGCCAGCTGATCGGGATGTACGGCAATTCGATGCAGGCGCTGATGCCGTCCTATCTTGAAGCCAGCATGGCCAACTTCCGCGACAATCAGTCGAAGATCCGCGAGGCCTTCGAAAAGGGCATCAGCGCGACGCCGTTCGCCGCGATCCATGAAACCAACATGGCAATGATGCGGGCAGCGGCCGACGTGTTCATGCCGGGCATGGGCAAGGCAAAGCCCTCTGCTCCGGCTACCGATAGCAAGGACGAACTTGCCGCGCTGCGCGAACAGATGGCCGCGATGCAAAAGAAGCTGGACGAACTGGGCAAATAGCGCGAAGCGGCGCGCGTTTTCGCACCCGATTCAGTCAGGAAGTCCCGCAGTGTCTCAGATCCGCCACGCGCTCACCATCAAGCGCGAAGACGACTTCGCCAAGTGGTATCAGGAAGTCATCAGCGCCGCCGACCTCGCCGAGGAATCGGGGGTGCGCGGCTGCATGGTGATCAAGCCGTGGGGCTATGGCATCTGGGAGCGCATCCAGCGCCTGATGGACGACCGGATCAAGGCGGCGGGTGTGCAGAACTGCTACTTCCCGCTGTTCATCCCGCTCGCCAATTTCACCCGCGAGGCGGAACACGTCGAAGGCTTTGCCAAGGAAATGGCGGTCGTCACCCATCACCGCCTGATTGCGGACGGGAAGGGCGGGCTGATCCCCGATCCCGAAGCGAAGCTGGAAGAACCGCTGGTCGTCCGCCCGACCTCGGAAACGATCATCGGCGATGCCATGGCGCGCTGGGTGCAATCGTGGCGCGATCTGCCGCTGCTCACCAACCAGTGGGCCAATGTGGTGCGCTGGGAGATGCGCACCCGGATGTTCCTGCGCACCAGCGAATTCCTCTGGCAGGAGGGCCACACCGCGCACGAAAACCGCGAGGATGCGCTCGCCGAAACCCACCGCGCGCTCGAAATGTACCGCGCCTGCGCCGAGGAAGACCTCGCGCTGCCGGTGATCGCTGGCGAGAAGCCGGAGAACGAACGCTTCCCCGGCGCGGTCGAGACCTGGTCGATCGAGGCGATGATGCAGGACGGCAAGGCGCTGCAGGCCGGCACCAGCCACTACCTCGGCACCAATTTCGCCCATGCCGCCGGCATCCAGTATCAGGACCGCGAGGGCAGCCAGCAATATTGCCACACCACCAGCTGGGGCGTTTCGACGCGCCTGATCGGCGGGGTGATCATGACCCACGGCGACGACGACGGCTTGCGCGTGCCGCCCGCCATCGCGCCGCACCAGATCGTCATCATCCCGATGCTGCGCGAGGCACCGGAAGATGCCGAACTGATCGAATATTGTCAGGAAATCGTCGACATGTTCGCCAAGCTGCCGCTGACTGCCTTTGGCGAGCGGATCCGCATGCTGCTTGATGTGAAGCCCGGCAAGGCCGCCGCCAAGCGCTGGGACTGGGTGCGCAAGGGCGCGCCGATCATCGTCGAAGTCGGCCCGCGCGACATGGCAGAGGGCAAGGTTGCGATGCTGCGCCGCGACAAGCTGTGGAATGCCGAGAATGGCAAGCCCGCCTTCCAGTTCCTCAGCCGCGAAGGCTTTTCTTCGCAGGCACCTTCGTTGCTCGAGGCGATCCAGTCGGCGCTTTACGAGGAAGCCAAGGCCCGCCGCGATGCCAACATCACCCGCGGTGTCACCGACTGGCAGGCGGTCGTCGATCACTTCGAGAACGGCGGCAAATATCCGGGCTGGGTCGAAGTCGAATGGGCCAAGCCGACCGGAGCCGCACTCGAAGCCGTGGTCGAGAAGCTGAAGGCGGTGAAGCTCACCATCCGCAACGTGCCGCGCGGCGCTGCGCCGGCGGAAGGTTCCTGCATCTTCACCGGCGAACCGGCAGTCGAGCGCATTCTGGTAGCGCGCGCGTACTAGGCTTGCCTCACGAGAGGCGGACGGGCAGACAGAGCGCATGATCAAACGCGCTCTTTTGCTCGCCGCCCTTGCCGCAGCTCCGCTCACCGCCCAGACCCACCCTGCCCAACAGGTCTCCGAGGAACGCCTTAAGGGCGATGTCGAAAAGCTCGTCAGCTTCGGCACGCGCCACACCCTGTCCTCGCAGACCGACCCCAAGCGCGGCATCGGCGCGGCGGTCGATTGGGGGCTGGCCGAGTTCAAGCGCATCGGCGCCAAGTGCGGCGATTGCCTCGAAGTCCTGCCCGTGGGCGAGGTCATCCAGCCTGACGGTCGCCGTATCCCGACGGCAACGCTGGTGCGCAACGCGGTCGCGATCCAGCGCGGCAGCGAGCGACCCAACGAAGTCGTGATCGTGCAGGGCCATATCGACAGCCGCGTGTCCGACGCGCTCGACTTCACCTCTGACGCACCCGGCGCGAATGACGATGGCTCCGGCACCGCACTGGTGATCGAGGCGGCGCGGGTGCTGAGCGGCGAAAAGTACCCATCCACCATCATCTACGCCCTGCTTTCGGGCGAGGAGCAGGGCCTGTTCGGCGGACGCATCCTTGCCGACTGGGCCGAGCGCCAAGGCTTCACCGTCAAGGCGGTGCTCAACAACGACATTGTCGGCAATTCATGCGGCAAGGATGGCTATTGCGAGCCCAAGATCGTGCGCGTCTTCTCCGAAGGCCCGCGCGCCGACCTGACCGACCGGCTTCGGGCCGCGCAAACCCGCTTTGGCGGCGAGAACGACACGCCCTCGCGCAACCTCTCGCGCTGGGTCGCGGGATTGGCAGGGAAGCACCCTGATGAAATGCAGGTCCGCCAGATCTGGCGCACCGACCGCATGGGCCGGGGCGGGGATCAGGTGCCGTTCCTCCAGAAGGGCTATCCCGCGATCCGCTTCTCGGTCGGGGTCGAGGATTACGATCACCAGCATCAGGACCTGCGCACCGAAGACGGAGTGTTCTACGGCGACACCATCGAGGAGATGGACTTCGCCTATCTCGCCGGGGTGACGAAGCTGAACGTGCGCGCGCTCGACGCACTCGCCCGCGCGCCGATGCCGCCCAGGGTGACGGTGGACGCAGCAGTGCGGACCGACACGGAAATCAAGTGGAACGCGGTCGCCGGGGCGGGGGTCTATTCGGTCGTTACACGCGCCACCGACGAACCGGCGTGGGGCGGTGATGTGACGCTGGTCTATCTCGACGGGGCGGCCTCGGCCAATGATGCGGCGGCAGCGCAGGAACGGGTTCTGACCCATGTGAAGAAGCTGCGCGGCGATGACTGGATGTTCGGCGTCGCGGCCTGCGCGGGCAAGTATTGCTCCCCCGTGTCGAGCGCCGTCCCCGGCGGAGCATTCGAGCCGGTGGCGAAGGACTGACCCCGGAAAATTTCCTACGCCCCTGATTCGTGCGATAGGGAGGCAATGACCGCGCCCGAAACCCCTAAACAAGGCCCGTCTTCCCTGTCCGTCAAGCACAGGAAGTCTGGCCTAAACCCATGGTAATGATGCAGAAATTCGCAATCGCCTCGCTTGACAGGGTGTCAAGTTTGTCAAGCTGTGCCACGGCAGGTGCAGCATGAAGGGCAAGCCCAAGCTCCCACAAGGCATGCCGAGCCCTCAACAGGTGCTCGACTTCATCCAGTCCTCCGACATTCCCGCCGGCAAGCGCGAGATTGCCAAGGCCTTCGGGCTGAAGGGGCAGGAGAAGATCAAACTGAAGGCCCTGCTCAAGGACATGGCTGAGGACGGCCTGATCGACGGCAAGAAGAGCGCCTTCCACCGCATGGGCGGGGTGCCAAAGGTTACGACGCTGAAGATCGTTGACGTGGATGATGGCGAGCTGATCGCCGAGCCGGACAACTGGGACCCCGAAGCGCCCGGAAAGCCGCCCCGCCTGACGATCCGCGAACCCCGACCAAAGCCCGGTGTCAAACGCCCGCCCGCTCTGAAGCGCGGCGACCGCGTGCTGGCGCGCACCGAGGAAACGCCGGATGGCTGGCGTGCGCACGTGATGAAGAAGCTGCCCTCGCGCACCGAAGGGCTGATGGGCATTGTCGCAATCGACAAGACCGGCAAGGCATGGCTCGCGCCGGTCGACAAGCGCGTGCGCCAGTCCGCGCCGATTGCCGATGTCGGTTCTGCCGAGGAAGGCCAGCTCGTGATCGCCGAGCGCGTCGGGCGCTCCGAACGGGCAGGGGTCAAGGTCGTGGAGGTGGTGGGCGATCCGCTCGCCCCGCGCTCGTTCAGCATGATCGCGATTGCCAAGCACGGCATCCCGCACATCTTCCCGGAGGAGGTGCTGGAGGAAGCCCCGCGCGCGGCCAAGCTCAAGCTCTCGGACAAGGCCCGCGAAGACCTGCGCCATCTGCCCATCCTTGCCATCGACCCGGCTGACGCGCGCGATCACGATGACGCGATCTGGGCCGAACCCGACGGGCAGGGCGGGTTCAACGCGCTGGTCGCCATTGCTGACGTCAGCTTCTACGTCCGCCCCGGCTCCGCGCTCGACCGCGAGGCGAGGAAGCGCGGCAATTCGGTCTATTTCCCCGACCGCGTGGTGCCGATGCTGCCCGAGGTGCTCAGCGCCGACGTGTGCTCGCTGAAGGAAGGCGAGGACCGCGCGGCGATGGCCTGCCACCTGCACATCAATGCCGACGGGAAGGTCAGCTCTTTCCGCTTCACCCGTGCGCTGGTGCGGATCGCGCATAACATCGCTTACGAGGACGCGCAGGCGATCATCGACGGGGAAGCCCGTTCGCCTCGAGCGAAGTCGAGAGGCCCTGAGGAAGATGCCGCCGAAGGTGTCTCGACTGACGACAGAATGTCGGCAGCCTGCCCTGAGCCTGCCGAAGGGCTCGACACGAACGGTGATGTGGGGAAGATTCTCGCCAATCTCTGGGCCGCATGGAAGGCGCTCGCGGCTGCGCGTCACGCCCGCGATCCGCTCGAACTCGAACTGCCCGAACGCCGCGTGGTGCTGGACGCCGAGGGCCGCATCGCCGAGATCGCCATTCGCGAGCGGCTCGATGCGCACCGGGTGGTCGAGGATTTCATGATCGCCGCCAATGTTGCCGCGGCCAAGGCGCTGGAAGCCAAGACCGCGCCGGTCGTCTACCGCATCCACGAACCGCCGAGCCGCGAGAAACTGATCGCGCTGCGCGATTACCTCGCCACGATGGGCAAGAAGCTCGCATTAGGCCAGGTGGTAACGCCGGGCCTCTTCAACCGTATGCTCAAGGACATTTCGGACGAGGCGGAAAAGGCGCTGGTGATGGAAGCCGTGCTGCGCAGCCAGACGCAGGCCTATTATGGCCCCGCCAATGCCGGGCATTTCGGCCTGTCGCTGGGCAGCTATGCGCACTTCACCTCGCCGATCCGCCGCTATTCCGATCTGTTGGTGCACCGCGCGCTGGTGGATGCCTACAAGCTGGAGCAGCCCGCCCCGCCAGGATCGATCCCGCCCACCAGCGGCCTGTCGGATCGCGACCGCGCCAGCTTGCAGCAGGTCAGCGACGCGATCAGCCAGACCGAGCGGCGCGCGATGGAAGCAGAACGTGATACGATTGATCGCTATGTCGCGGCCTGGCTCTCGGGCCGCGTGGGCGAGGTGTTCGACACGCGCATCACCGGGGTGCAGGCCTTCGGCTTCTTTGCCACCATCGTCGGCCTTGGCGGGGACGGGCTGGTGCCGATCTCGACGCTGGGGGGCGAATATTTCCGCCATGACGAGGCGGCGCAGGCACTGGTCGGTTCGGACAGCGGGACGACCTATGCCAGCGGTGACCGGCTTAAGCTTAAGCTCGCCGAGGCCAACCCGCTCACCGGTGCTTTGAAGTTCGTGCTGCCCGATGCCGACGCGCGCGCCATCGAGCCACGCGGCAATCGCCCCGATGATCGCCAGCGCGGGCCGAAAAAAGCGGGCAAGTTCATGGTCGGCAAGCGCGGGCGGCCGGGCAATATCCGCCATCAGGGACGCAGGAAATAGCGCCCGGTCAGTGCGCGCTGGCGGCCTCGTCGTAGTTGGCAGGCACAATGTAGAGGGGGCAGGGCAGGCTTCCGGCAGCGGCGGAGAAATGTGTCACAAGCGGGCCGGGCGCAGAACCCTTGGCGGCGCCCAGCACAAGCGCTGCAACCTCGGGATGATCGGCGAGGAACTCGCTGACGATTTTCTGGCCCTGACCGATCTTGACCGAAATCGTCGGCATGATGCCGCTTTCGGCCAGCAGATTGCCGGCCACCCCATGCGCCAGCATCTCGGCCCGGTCGCGCGCTTCGGCCTCGATGGTAGCCTGCACCGCCCCGAAGGCGCTGAAGTTCTGCTGCGGGACCAGCGCCAAAAGATGGACGGCACCGCCCACCGCAGCTGCCCGGCGGGCCGCATAGCGCAAGGCAGCCGTCGCCTCCTCGCTCTCGTCGATGATGACCAGAAATGTGCGCATAAGTGTCGGCCCCGTTGAGAGCGAGGGTATCAATGCATTCGTATGGATTGGCAAGTCCCTGCGCTCTGGCCTCTTGCCCGACGCTAGGGAATTGGCCAGAGACGGGCCAAGGATCGAACTTGGGAGTTACAACGGATCATGGCCATCGACATCAAGATGCCGGCACTGTCGCCCACCATGGAAGAGGGCTCGCTGGCGCGCTGGCTGGTCAAGGTCGGCGACACGGTTTCCTCGGGCGACGTGATGGCCGAGATCGAGACCGACAAGGCGACGATGGAGTTCGAGGCGGTTGATGAAGGCGTGATCGCGGAAATCCTGATCGAAGAAGGCTCCGAGGGCGTAAAGGTCGGCGCGGTGATCGCGCGGCTTGCGGTGGAGGGCGAGGAAGCGGCTCCTGCGCCAGCACCTGCCGCCGAAGCAGCTGCGGTGGAAGGCCCCGCCGCCACGCCGACCGCGCGCAAGCTTGCCGAAGTTAACGGCATCGACCTTTCAAGCCTCACCGGCACCGGCCCCAAGGGCAAGATCACCAAGGAAGATGTCGAGGGCGCAATTGCGAAGAGCGGCGGCGCGCCGGTCGCTGCGCCTGCGACGCCCGCACCGGCTCCCGCAGCTGCTCCCGCCGCATCGGGCGAGCGCATCATCGCCTCGCCGCTGGCCAAGCGGATCGCGGCTGACAGGGGGATCGACCTGGCGCTGGTGAAAGGCACCGGCCCCAATGGGCGGATCGTCAAGGACGACGTGGAGAATTTCACCCCCGCAGCCGCCGCGTCCCAAGCTCCCGCGGCGACACCTGCCGCCCCGCCAGCACCGGTCGCAGTGCCAACCCTCGGCGGCGATCTCGATGCACCTTACGAAGTCCAGAAGCTCAACAATGTCCGCAAGGTCATCGCCCGCCGGTTGACCGAGGCCAAGCAGACCATCCCGCACATCTACCTCACGGTCGATATCCGCCTCGATGCCCTGCTCAAGCTGCGCGGCGAATTGAACAAGTCGCTTGAGGCGGACGGCGTGAAGCTGTCGGTCAATGATCTGCTGATCAAGGCGCTCGCCCGCGCGCTCCAGCGCGTGCCCAAGTGCAATGTCAGCTTCCAGGGTGACACGCTGCTGCAATTCACCCGGCAGGATATCTCGGTCGCGGTGGCCGCGCCCTCGGGCCTCATCACCCCGATAATCCGCGATGCCGGGCGCAAGGGCCTCGCGGAAATCAGCACCGAGATGAAGGCGCTCGCGAACAAGGCCAAGGACGGCAAGCTGCAACCGCACGAATTCCAGGGCGGCACGGCGAGCCTTTCGAACCTCGGCATGTTCGGCACCAAGCAGTTCGACGCGGTGATCAACCCGCCGCAGGCGATGATCCTCGCCGTGGGCGCGGGCGAGCAGCGCCCGTGGGTCGAGGACGGCCAGATCGTCCCCGCCACCGTCATGAGCGCCACCGGCAGCTTCGATCACCGCGCGATCGATGGCGCTGACGGGGCGCAGCTGATGGAGGCGCTGAAGAACCTCGTGGAGAACCCGATGGGGCTGGTGGTCTAGCCCCATGCCCGCGGGCGAACTGACAATTCGGGCGACCGCCATGCCCGCCGACACCAACCCCTATGGCGGAGTGTTCGGCGGGTGGTTGATGGCGCAGATGGCGCTGGGCGCGGGCTCCCTTGCGAGCCGCGCGGGGCAGGGCAAGGCGGTGGTCGTCTCCGCCACCGACTTCGCCTTTCCGGGCGCGATGGCGGTGGGGGATGAACTCAGCGCCTATTGCGACGTCCTCGCCACCGGCACCACCTCATTGACCATCGGCGCAGAAGCCATCGCACGCGAGCGCAATGGCGAGGCCACGCAAACCGTGGCGCGCGGCACCTTCAAATTCGTTCTGATCGGCGAGTATGGCCGCCCGCGCCCACTCGCCAGCAGTTCCACACTTCTCCTCCCCAAGGATGACTGACAATGGCTACTGAATATGACGTGATCGTGCTTGGCTCCGGCCCCGGCGGATATGTCGCGGCAATCCGCTGCGCGCAGCTGGGCCTCAAGACCGCGATTGTGGAACGCGAGAACCTCGGCGGCATCTGCCTCAACTGGGGATGCATTCCGACCAAGGCGATGCTGCGCTCGGCGGAGATCTTCCACTACATGCAGCACGCGGGCGATTACGGCTTGAAGGTCGCAGGCCAGATCGAGGCGGACCTCGGCGCTATCGTCAAACGCAGCCGCGGGGTGGCCAAGCAGCTCAATCAGGGCATCGGCCACCTGATGAAGAAGAACAAGATCACCGTCCACATGGGCGAGGGGCGTCTGACCGGCGCGAACAGCCTCACCGTAAAGGGCGACAAGGGCGAGGAAGCCCTCACCGCCAAGCACATCATCGTCGCCACCGGCGCGCGCGCCCGCGACCTGCCGTTTGCGCCCGCCGACGGCAAGCGCGTGTGGACCTATCGCCACGCCATGACCCCCGCCGAACTGCCCACCAAGCTGCTGGTGATCGGATCGGGCGCGATCGGGATCGAATTCGCCAGCTTCTACAACGATCTCGGCACCGAGGTGACAGTGGTCGAAATGCTCGACCGGATCGTGCCGGTGGAGGATGCGGATGTTTCGAGCTTCCTCGAAAAGAGCCTCAAGAAGCAGGGCATCACGATCATGACCGGCGCGGGCGTCGAGGCGATCAAGGTTACAGGCAGCGGCATCACCGCAACCATCAAGGACAAGGCAGGCAAGTCGACGACCAGCGACTTCAGCCATGTGATCGTCGCCATCGGCATCGTCCCCAATACCGAGAATATCGGACTTGAGGGCCTTGCCGAGATGGACCGCGGGTTCATCCAGATCGATCCCTATGGCCGCACCAAGTCGAAGGGCCTGTGGGCGATCGGCGACTGCACGCCGGGGCCGTGGCTGGCGCACAAGGCAAGTCACGAGGGCGTCACCTGCGCCGAGGCCATAGCCAAGGAAATGGGCAACACCGAAGTCCACCCGCACCCGCTCAACCGCAACAACATTCCGGGCTGCACCTATTGCCACCCGCAGGTCGCCAGCGTCGGCCTCACCGAGGCCAAAGCCAAGGAAGCAGGCTACGAAGTGCGCGTCGGCAATTTTCCCTTCATCGGCAACGGCAAGGCGATTGCGCTGGGCGAGGCCGAAGGCTTCATCAAGACCGTGTTCGACGCGAAGACCGGCGAGTTGCTCGGCGCGCACATGGTCGGCGCGGAAGTCACGGAGCTCATTCAGGGCTACACCGTCGGCAAGACGCTCGAGACCACCGAGGCGGAGCTGATGCAGACCGTCTTCCCGCACCCGACGCTGTCGGAGATGATGCATGAAAGCGTCCTCGACGCCTATGGCCGGGCGCTGCATTTCTGATGGGCGAGAACGCACCCGAAGCCCTGAAGGGCGAGGATTGGGCCGGCGAGATGGGCGCGCGCTGGCTCGCCAGCCTCGACCGGTTCGAGGGCATGATCGCGCCCATCGGTACGGCGCTGCTGGCACAGGCGGATTATCAGCCGGGCGAGCGCGTGCTCGATCTGGGCTGCGGGGGCGGGGCGACAACCCTTGCTATCGCTGAGGCTGCAGGGGCAACCGGTGCGGCCCTCGGCCTCGATGTCGCACCGATGCTGATCGCCAGGGCCGAGGAACGCGCCGCCGCCTCAGGTAGCCCGGCGCGCTTCGTCTGTGCCGATGCCGCCACCGCGACGCTCGATGAACCGCCCTTTGACCGCCTGTTTTCGCGCTTTGGCTCGATGTTCTTCCCCGATCCCGTCGCGGCTTTTGCGAATCTCAAGACGATGCTCACCCCCAGCGCCCGGATCGATCTTGCGGTCTGGGCGCACCCGCGCGACAATGCGTGGATGATGGAGGTGATGAGTGTGGTGCGTGCTCATGTCGAAGTGCCTCCAGCCGTGCCGCGTGCACCGGGACCCTTCGCCTTCGAGGATCTCGGCTACCTTGAGGACATTCTGACCAAAGCTGGCTTTTCCGGCATGGAAGCGGCTGGCTATACCGGCGAGCAAGCCGTCGGTGGCCCCGGTGCGACGCCTGCCGAGGCGACTGACTTCGTCCTCGCCTCGATGGCCGCAGGCCGCATCCTCTTGCAGCAGGGTGAAGATGTGTTGGCCACCGCGCGCGCCGATCTCGGCAAGGTATTCACCCGCCACTACCGCGAGGGTGAAGGGGTGATGCTGAGTTGCAAGGCATGGTTGGTAAAAGCTGTTGCTTGAGCACGACAGACTTGGCGGACAGGGTGGGATTCGAACCCACGGTAGGCTTGCACCTACGGCGGTTTTCAAGACCGCTGCCTTAAACCACTCGGCCACCTGTCCGTGAATCGCCCCTAGCCAGTGTTGGCGCCGAAGTCATCCCCAGTTCGGTTGTTGGGAATTCAGGCAATGTGTGACATCCCTTGTCGCATGATTCCCCGACTGCTTCCTTTCGCTGCCCTCGGCCTTGCCATCGCCTCGGTCATCGGAGCATCGCCCACTGCGGCGCCCGCCACTGCTCAAGCGAGCACGGATGACATCCCCTTCGACGCCTATCTCGAGCTCCTCAAGGCAAGAGCGCAAGGTGAAGGCGTATCGCAAAACACCATTGCGCGCATGACCGCGGGCCTCACCCCCAATCCAGCGGTAATACGGCTCGATCAGAACCAGCCTGGCACCGCCACCACAAGTGGTTACCCCCCGATGGCGGATTATGTCGCCAGCCATGTCAATCCTGCCAGGATCGGTGGCGGGCGTTCGGTATATGCCCAGCACCGCGATCTGCTCGCCCGGATCGAGAATGAGTATGGTGTACCGGGGCCGATCATCGTCGCGATCTTCGGCCATGAAACCAGTTATGGCCGGGTCAAGGGCAACTTCGACCTTGCCCGCAGTCTGGCCACACTGGCCTGGGAAGGACGTCGGCGCGAGCTGTTCGCAGGCGAATTCGTCGCGCTGATGAAGATCGCGGACAAGGGCTTTCAACGCGATCAGCTGGTCGGATCCTATGCTGGGGCTTTCGGCAATCCCCAGTTCCTCCCCAGCGTCTACCTGCGTCTGGCGACCGATGGTGACGGCGACGGGAAGGCAGATATCTTCAGCAACCGCGCCGATACCTTCGCTTCAATCGCGAATTATTTCCGCGATGCAGGATGGCGCTCTGGGCAGCCGTGGGGCGTGCGCGCCACTGTGCCTGCCGGCTTCGATCCATCGGCCTACCGAACCCGTCTGGTAGCGCCGCAATGCCCGCGCGTGCACGAACGCCTCAGCCGCTGGATGACCGTGGCCGAATGGCGCGCGCTCGGCGTGGTTGCTCAGCGCGGCCTGGCCGACGACGTGATGGTGTCATTTTTCCAGCCCGATGGCCCGGGAACCCCTGCATGGTTGCTGACCGGCAATTACCGCGCGATTCTCGAATATAACTGCTCGAGCTATTATGCGATGAGTGTCGGCCTGCTGGCAGACGAAATCGTGAACTGAGGGCCTCGCCGCCTTTCCAAAGCGCATGGGTGGCAGGTATAGCCAGCCCCGTGATGTCTTCCATTTCCAATCGCCTTGCGCCTGCCTTCCTGGCCATCTTTGCCCTTCTGACCGCGTTGAACTCGGCTGCTGTACACGCGCTGGTGCGGGACAAAGCGGAGGTGATCCCGGCAGTACCGGCCGCGGCAGAGGCACCTGTGGCTTTGCTGGTTAATCTGGGGAGCGGGCAGGTCTTGCACGCGCGCGCGCCCGATCGACGCTTCATGCCAGCCTCGGTGACCAAGGTAATGACCCTTTATCTGGCCTTCGAACTGATCGAGTCAGGGCGGCTCGACCCGGCACAGGTTTATGCCATGAGCCCGGTGGTCGCGCGCGAGTGGCGGCGCAAGGGTTCGACAATGTTTCTTGATGTGGGCGAACAGGTCCGGGTCGATGACCTGCTGCTGGGTATCGCCAATGTGTCTGCCAATGACGGGGCGGCGGTGCTGGCCGAAGGGCAGGCTGGGTCGGTCGCGGCATGGGTTGACGAAATGAACGCGACCGCAATGGCGCTGGGCATGACCGGCAGCCATTTCGGCACACCCAACGGCTGGCCCGACGAAGGCCGCACCTTCACCACCGCCAATGATCTGGTGCGCCTCGCCCGGGCGATGCTTACGCGGCATCCCGACAAGTTCGGTTATTACATCGGTCGTTCCGGGTTCGACTACAAGGGCATAGCACAGGTCAATCATGATCCACTGATCGGCCGCGTAGCAGGAGCCGACGGTATCAAGACCGGTTTCACCAACGAGGCAGGCTTCTCCTATCTCGGCACAGCGCAGCGTAACGGACAGCGGCTGGTGCTGGTGCTCGCCGGGGTAGAGAACGGCAGGCTGCGGGCACGGCTCGCACGGGCCTATATGGAATGGGGCTTTTCCGCCTTCGAGCGAAGGACGCTGTTCGCCAATGACGCGGTTGTGGCAAGAGCGCGGGTGCAGGATGGGGCTGCCCGCCGTGTGGGGCTAAAGGCAGCCGGGCCGCTTGCGATCAGCCTGCCACGCGGGAACAAGGGCGATCTCACCGCAACGCTGCGCTATGACGGCCCACTACGCGCTCCGATCAGGGCCGGACAGGAGGTCGCCAAGCTCGAAGTTACGGCGACGGGCGTTGCCCCTGCACGCATACCGCTTTACGCCGCCGAGGATGTGGCAATTGCAGGGCCAATCGACCGGATCGTGAACGCTATCGCCGCGGTGTTCTCATGAGCGGGATGTGCGGACGCTTCATCGCCTTCGAGGGCGGGGAAGGGGCAGGCAAGTCCACCCAGGCCCGGCTGCTGGCAGAGACCTTGCGGGCGCGCGGGCTTACGGTTGTCGTCACGCGCGAACCGGGCGGCACGCCGGGGGCCGAGGCGATCCGCAATCTATTGCTTAATCCACCGGGTGAAGGTTGGCCGCCACAAGCCGAAGCGCTGCTGTTCGCCGCGGCACGAGCCGATCATGTCGCACACCTGATCCGCCCGGCACTTGCGCGCGGCGATTGGGTGATCTGTGACCGCTTCGTCGATTCGAGCCGCGCCTATCAGGGTGGGGCAGGCAATCTTGGCGATCATGCCATTGCCGCGTTGCACGCCTTTGGCAGCGACGGTCTACGCCCCGACCGGGTGATCCTGCTCGAAGCAGACGAAGCTGCACTGGCCGAACGTCTTGTTGTGCGCGGCGCCGAAGCGGACGCAATCGAAGGCCGCCCTGCGGCCTACCACCGTGCTGTCGCGGCAGCCTTTCGTGCCATGGCCGAGGCCGATGCGGCAGGCTTCGCACGGATCGACGCTGTCGGTTCGCCTGAGGAAATACAGGCCCGGATCCTCACTGCCATTGCAGACCTTCTGCCATGACCGATTGGCCCAACCACGCGGAAGCCTGGCGCGCATGGCGTGATGCACTGGCGGGCGAGCGGATGCATCACGCATGGCTGCTGGCGGGCAAGAGCGGCCTCGGCAAGCGCGACTTCGCTCTCGCTGCCGCGCGCGAATTGGTGGCCGAACCCGGCGTGCAGCAACCGCTGGGCGAGCATCCCGATATCATCACCATGACCTATGGCCCCAAGGACGAAAAGGCAGAGAAAGCGCAGGCCGAGGGCAAACCCTTCGAACGCGCGCGCTCGATCCGCATCAGGCAGATCCGCGCGATGCAACGACGCCTCGTCACCCGTCCGACGTTGGGGAGCAGGCGCGCGATTATCATTGACCCCGCCGATGACATGGAAAAACCCGCTGCCAACGCGCTGCTCAAGAGTCTGGAAGAGCCGCCCGCAGGCACATTCTTCCTGCTTGTCACGCACCGCCCCGCACGACTTCTGCCCACAATCCGGTCGCGCTGTCGCACCCTGCGCTTTCCGGTGCTGACCGACAGCCAGCTTTCCGCAATGCTGGCAGATGAGGGCGCGGTTCCCGACCCTGAGGCCATTGCTGCCGCCGATGGCTCCTTTGGCGCAGCGATGCGCTTTGCCGAGCAGGATCTCGCCCCCATCGCCAAGCTAATCGCGGCGCTGATCGAAAGCGGTGACAACGGCATGACCGAGCGCGGTGAACTCACCCGTCTGATCGGGCAGCGCGCCGATCGCGAGCGCATTCAAGCAGTGCTTGATCTTGCGCAGGCGCTCGTCGCGCGCGCGGCACGTGCATCCGATGATCCGGCGCGTCGGATACGTTTGATCGACACCCATGCCGCTCTCGTCAGTCTTGCCGCCGAGGCGCCCACCGCCAATTTCGATGCCGGAATGTTCCCATTCGAGATCGGCACCTTGCTTGTCGGCGCAGCGACCGCTAGCGACAGCCCCCATGTCTGACCCCGACACCTCCCCCTTCTACATCACCACGGCGATCAGCTACCCTAACGGCAAGCCCCATATCGGCCATGCCTATGAAGCCATCGCGGCTGACGTGATCGCCCGTTTCCAGCGACTTCAGGGCCGCCGCGTACGGTTTCAGACCGGCACCGACGAGCACGGCCTCAAGATGGCGCGGAAAGCCGAGGAACAGGGCCGCACCGCGCGCGAATTGGCAGACGAAATGTCCGGCTATTTCCGTGCGATGTGCGACACATTGAATGTGTCCTATGACCGTTTTATCCGCACCTCCGAGCCTGATCACCACCGCGCCAGTCAGGCCATCTGGCGGGCGATGGAGGCTGCTGGCGACCTTTATCTCGATCGCTACGAAGGCTGGTACTCGGTCCGTGACGAGGCCTATTACGACGAGAGCGAACTCGTGGAAGGCGAGGGCGGGGCAAAGCTGTCCCCGCAAGGCACTCCAGTCGAATGGACGGTAGAGGAAAGCTGGTTCTTCCGGCTATCGAAGTATGAAGGCCAACTGCTTGAATTGCTGAAGTCTCCGGGCTTCCTCGAACCGGCAAGCCGCCGCAACGAGATGATCGCCTTTGTCGAACAGGGCCTGCGCGATCTCTCGGTCAGCCGCACCTCTTTCGACTGGGGGGTGAAGGTTCCGGGGAGCGAGAACCACGTCATGTATGTGTGGGTCGACGCGCTCACCAACTATCTGACGGGGCTGGGTTATCCGGACGACATGGGCGATTTCTGGCCCGCCAGCCTGCACCTCATCGGCAAGGACATCGTGCGCTTCCACACGATCTACTGGCCGGCCTTCCTGATGAGCGCCAAGCTGCCCCTGCCCAAAAAGGTGTTCGGCCACGGCTTCCTGCTCAATCGCGGGCAGAAGGAATCGAAGTCGCTCGGCAATGTCACCGATCCTCTCGCGCTGGCAGAGCAATTCGGGGTGGATGCGCTTCGCTACTTCCTGATGCGCGAGGTCGCCTTCGGACAGGATGGTAGCTATTCGCCCGAAGCCATTGTTTTGCGTGCCAATGCTGAGCTGGCCAACAGCTTCGGCAATCTCGCGCAGCGCACCCTGTCGATGATCGCAAAGAATATGGACGGGAAACTGGAGGCGTTTGAAAAGGCCGAGGCCGACACCGCCTTGCTGGCGACGGTCAGGACTGCCTGCGCGGCGGAACTGCCGCGCGAATTCGAGGCACTTTCCTTCTCGAGCGGCATCGAAGCGTGGATGCGCGCGGTCTATGCCTGCAACCAGTATGTCGATGAGCAGGCGCCCTGGGGGCTCAAGAAGTCCGATCCGCAGCGGATGAAGGCGGTGCTTCAGACGCTGTTCACGGCGCTGCGCGATCTTGCTATCGCAATCCAGCCCGTGGTGCCGGAGAAGGCCGCAGCCCTGCTCGACCAGCTCGGCATTCCAGCGGAAGGGCGCGGGTTCGCGGCGCTGGGCGACATGGACTGGTTTCAGCGCCTCGTCGCCAGCGGCTTCACCATCGCCCCGCCGACCCCGCTATTCCCCCGGCTTGAACTGCCCGCTGACGAGGCCGCGTGATGCTGGTCGATAGCCATTGTCATCTGGAATACAAGGGCTTGGTCGAAGACCGTGAGGGCGTTCTGGAACGCGCGCGGGCGGCAGGGGTGGGGGCCTTCCTCAATATCTCGACCCGTCAGAGCGAATGGGATCAGGTTGTCGGCACTGCCGCGCGCGAACCCGATGTCTTCGCCAGTGTCGGCATCCATCCACACGAAGCCGACGGGCATCAGGACTTGGGCCGCGCCGCTTTGCTCGAAGCCACGCACCACCCCAAGGTGATCGCGATCGGCGAAACCGGGCTCGACTACTATTACGACAAGTCGGACAGAGAGGCCCAGAAGTCCCTGTTTCGCATGCATATCGACGTGGCGCGCGAAACGCAGCTGCCGCTGATCATCCACACCCGCGATGCCGAGGAAGACACCCACGCAATCCTCGCCGAGGAAATGGAGGCAGGCGCCTTTCCCGCCTTGATCCACTGCTTTACCGCTTCGGCCGATTTCGCCGAAAAGGTGCTGGCGCTGGGGCTGACGATCTCGCTTTCGGGAATCGTGACATTCAAGAATGCCAAAGACTTGCAGGAGGTTGCAAGAGTGATCCCTGATGACAAGCTGCTGGTCGAGACAGACAGTCCCTTCCTTGCACCCGTGCCGCATCGGGGCAGGGTGTGCGAGCCGGCCTATGTCGCCGACACAGCTGCTTTCGTAGCAGGTCTTCGCGGATCGGATGTGGAGCATTTGCGGCAGATCACCACCGAAAATTTCTTCAATCTTTTCAAGAAGGCAAGCCTGTGAAGCTGGTAATGCTCGGATCGGGCACCTCGACCGGGGTGCCGCGACTGGGCGGGCCGGATGGCACGGGGGACTGGGGCGATTGTGACCCTTCGGAGCCGCGGAACCGGCGTACGCGGGTGTCGATCCTGATCGAGAGTGATGAAGGACGACGGTTGCTGGTCGATACCTCGTCCGATTGCCGCGCGCAGCTGCTCGCGAACCGGATCGACAGCATCGACGCCGTTTTCTGGACGCATGATCACGCCGATCACTGTCACGGTATCGATGATTTGCGCGTATTGCGCTATGGCCGAGCCGGCCCGATACCCGGGTTTGCCGCTAGCGAGACGGTGCGGAGACTGCGCCAGCGGTTCGGCTATGTTTTTGCCGGACAGGATGGTTATCCAACGATCTGCACGATCGACACGCTTGATCGGTTGCGCATGATTGCAGGCTTCGGTGTGGACTGGTGCCAGATGGAGCATGGGCCGGGGGAGACCACTGCCTTCCGCTTCGAAGCGGATGGAAAGAGCATCGGGTATGCTACCGATTTCAGTGCGATTTCCGATGAGATGGTCGATCTCTTTTACCGGGTCGACATTCTCGTGAGCGATTGTTTGCGTCGCGAACCACATCCGACGCATGCACACCTTGGCATGGCGATCGAGCTCGGCAAAAGGTGCAAGGCCGACCGCGTCGTGTTGAGCCATCTGGACAAGAGCATGGATTACCAGTCGCTGTGCAACGAGGTGCCGGATTTCGTGACCGTCGGTTATGATGGGCTGGAGATCATCGCATGAGCTCGGATCTGCTTTTGCCGCTTGTTACAAGCGCTGCCTGGCTTGTCCTGGTCGGTAGCGCGCTGGCGTCGCACCGGCTTGGGTGGGGTCAGATGTTGAAGATGGCGCTCGTTTGGGTCGCCATTTTCCTCGGCCTCTATGTGATTGTGGAATGGTTCATGGTTGTGCAGGGAACAACCTCCAATCTGATCTAAATTTAACATAATATATATTATCAATCTCAAGGATGGTCATGAGCGATACTCCCCCCATTGACCGGCTGATCGCCATCATGGCCCGTTTGCGAGATCCATCAGCAGGATGCGAATGGGATCTCGCGCAGGATTTCACAACAATCGCGCCGTACACCATTGAAGAAGCCTACGAAGTCGCCGACGCCATTGCACGCGGAGACATGGAAGACCTTAAGGAGGAACTCGGCGATCTGCTGCTTCAGGTCGTTTTCCATGGCCGGATGGCCGAGGAAGCTGGACAGTTCTGTTTCGCAGATGTCGCCGATGCCATCAGCGCCAAGATGGAAGCTCGCCATCCCCACATTTTCGGAGCTGCTGGCGGCACCATGGACGAAAAGCGATGGGAAGAGCTCAAGGAATGCGAACGGGCAGCGAAGGGCGTCACCAGTGCGCTTGACGGTGTAGCGCTTGCTTTACCGGCGCTGATGCGTGCCGAGAAGCTCCAGAAGCGCGCCGCGCGTACAGGTTTCGACTGGCCAGATCCTTCCGGCTCGCAAGCTAAGATCACCGAGGAAATCGAGGAACTTAAGACCGCATCTTCAGACGAAGAACGGCTCGAGGAAGCAGGCGATCTGCTATTCGCTGCGGTCAATTTCGTCCGCGCCCACGGGATCAGCGCCGAAGAGGCCCTGCGCGCCGCCAATGCCAAGTTTGAACGTCGGTTCCGCGCGATGGAGGGATTGGCCGGGCAAGAACGCTTCGCCACCCTGTCGCTCGATCAGCAGGAAGAGCTTTGGCAACAGGTCAAGAAGGCCTGACAACCATCAGACAAGACTGGCAAACTGTCCCAACTCCTTGGGATTGAGCCGCACCGTCAATCGGCGCAGTGGCCCTTCAGCATTCTCTCCTGCCTCCTCTTCGGCAAGCACTTCGCCATGCGCGTGAAGCCACGCGATCCGGCGACCGTCACTCACCGGCAACAGGAAGCTGACTTCACGGGCTGTCCCCGTAAGCAGGCGGGCGAGCTCGTCTTCGAGCAGTTCCACCCCCTCACCCGTCGCCGCAGACAGCACCACCGCCCCTTGCCCTTCCGCTGCATCCCGCAATTCGGCAAGACCTTCGGAGTCCATAAGGTCACACTTGTTCCAGACTTCCAGGATCGGAATGGCGCTGGCTCCCGTTTCGGGATCGACCACGCCAAGATCGGCCAGCACGTCGAGAACCTGCTTCTTCTGCGCCGCGTGGCTGGCATTGGCCATGTCACGCACGTGGCAAATCACATCAGCAGCGGTCACTTCTTCAAGTGTCGCACGAAAGGCCGCGACAAGCTGCGTCGGAAGATCGGAGATAAAACCCACAGTGTCAGACAAGATCGCCTTTTCAACCCCCGGCAGGCTTATTGCGCGCATGGTCGGGTCAAGCGTGGCGAACAGCAAGTCCTCGGCCATCACTTCAGCACCGGTCAGCCGATTAAATAGAGTGGACTTCCCGGCATTGGTATAGCCGACGAGCGCCACAACCGGCCAGGGCGCCCTGCCCCGCCTCTCCCGGTGCAGAGCACGGGTTTTCCTGACCTGCTCCAACTCCTTGCGCAGTCGTCCCATGCGCTGCCGGATCATTCGCCGGTCGGCCTCGATCTGGGTTTCGCCCGGACCACCGAGAAAACCGAAGCCGCCACGCTGGCGTTCAAGGTGCGTCCAGCTGCGCACAAGGCGGCTTTGCTGGTAATCGAGATGGGCGAGTTCGACCTGTAGCCTCCCTTCCGCCGTAGCAGCGCGCTCGCCGAAGATTTCGAGGATGAGGCCGGTGCGGTCAATGACCTTGCGCTTCAGCCGGTCTTCGAGATTGCGCTGCTGAATCGGGGTCAGCGCGCCATCAACGATGACCAGTTCCGCCTCGTGCTGCGCGCACCAGACCGCGATATTCTCAACCTGGCCCGAACCGAACAGCGTGTTTGGCTGCATCTGGCGGACAGGCAGAACGGCCGAGTGGGCGATGACAACGCCGATCGCCAATGCCAGCCCTTCTGCCTCCGCCAGCCTTTCAGCCGAATCGAGATCGTAGCGCAGCGCACGGACATCCGGACACAGCACCAGGGCCCGCGCACCGCGGGTGACTTCGTCCTGAAGATCGCTGTCGAAGCTCAGTCGTTTGCCCCGTCGTCTTCGCCATCACCATCATCGACACTCAAGTCGACCGGCGATGCTGGCTGAATTGTGGAGACAGCGTGCTTGTAGGCAAGCTGCACCGCGCCATCGCGCTCAAGCAGCATGCAGAACAAATCATAAGCAGCAATGCGCCCCTGCAGCATTACGCCGTTCACGAGGAACATGGTCACCTGGACATTGGCTTCAGCAACGCGGCTCAGGAAAACGTCCTGCAACTGCTTTTGCTTGCGGCCTCCGGGCTGGCTACCGAATTGCCCGGGGTCAAGCGACTGCCCCGGCATGATCGTGCTGATAGCGTGCTTGTAGACCAGTTGCGATTGTCCATCACGGCGCAACAGGATCGAGAAATTGTCGAACCAGGTCACAATTCCCTGCAACTTCACACCCTTGACCAGAAACATGGTCACGGGAATCTTGTTCTTGCGCAGGAGATTGAGAAAGGCGTCCTGAAGGCTGCCTTGACGGGCGGAACCGCCCGCATTGTCGTTTCCGCGCGGTTCGCTGGACGCGGCAGGTTTGGCAACAGGCCGGGGAGAGAGCGTTCGCCCGCTGGACATGGTCTTGGCTCCTGTTCTTGGCGGCCGGTTTTGCGGTCCGCGATTGTCGGGCCACCGCACGATCCACCGATCGGCAGCCCTTCGCCTCACATCATGGCGATTGGACCCGCTTCCGACAAGGCTTGATTTGCCGAAATTGTCCGACAAGGCAGGCCCTTGTCAGCTATCGTCATCCCGGCGATCTGCCATGCCCAGCAGCTTGAGTTTGCGGTGCAGGGCTGATCGCTCCATTCCGATGAAGCTCGCTGTCTTCGAGATATTGCCCGAAAATCGGCGAATCTGGATAGAGAGGTATTCCCGTTCAAAGCTTTCCCGCGCCTCACGCAGAGGCACCCCCATGATCGAGGAGAGACTGTCGCTCGCAAGCCCGATCTGTCCACCGACAATTTCGGGCGGCAGCATGTCAGGTTCAACCGTGCCGAGCTTTTCGCGCGGGGTCATGATGATCGTACGCTCAACCACGTTTCTCAGCTGGCGGACATTGCCGGGCCAATCATAGGCCTGCAACGCGGCCATCGCTTCGGCTGAAATCTCGGGCGGGGACAAGCCCTGATCATTCGAATAGCGGGTGAAGAAGTGCTCCGCCAAGGTGGGGATATCCTCGCGCCGCTGGGCAAGCGAGGGTATCGCAACAGGCACCACATTGAGGCGGTAGAACAGGTCTTCGCGGAACCGCTTTTCCGCCATTTCGACATTGAGATCGCGGGTGGTGGAGGAAACAACGCGCACATCCACGCCAATCTGGCGCGTACCTCCGACCCGCACGAAACTCTGATCGGTCAGTACTCGCAGAATGCGCGCCTGGGTAGAAAGGGGCATATCCGCGATCTCGTCGAGATACAGCGTGCCACCATCCGCCAGTTCGAGCAGGCCCGGGCGCACCTGCTTGCCATTGGCTTCCTCGCCGAACAGTTCCTGTTCGAACCGTTCGGGGGTAATCCGCGCGGAGTTGACCAGAACAAAGGCACCGTCGGCCCGTGCGCTCCAGGCATGGAGCAGGCGTGCGGCGACCTCTTGCCCGCCCCCGGAGGCCCGGAAATCAGGACGCGGCTGCCGGTGCTTGCGACGCGCTTCAAGGTCGCGCGCACGGCGTTGATGGCGGGCGAATTGCCGGTGAATTCGGCGCTACCCCAGCTGCCTTCGCGCAGACGCGAATTCTCTCGGCGTAGCCGCTCGGTCTCGGTCGCGCGTTCAACCAGCAGCAGCAGGCGTTCGGCTTCGAACGGCTTTTCGATGAAATCCATCGCGCCGCGCCCGACCGCCGCCACGGCAGTGTCGATATTGCCGTGACCGGAAAAGATGATCACCGGCAGATTGGGTTCGCGCAGCTTGATAGCATCGAGCAGTTCAAGCCCGTCCATCTGGCTTCCGTGCAGCCACACATCGAGCAGCACCAGACTGGGGCGACGCTCGTCGATAGCGGCCAGCGCTTCGGTGCTGTCGGCTGCTGTACGGCAGGCATAGCCTTCATCGCCCAGCACGCCGGCCACCAGTTCGCGGATGTCGCGTTCGTCATCGACGATCAGGATTTCAAGAGCCATCGGCACAGTCCTTCGGCGGTTGGATCACAGGTCAGCAAAAGCGCGGTCACAGGCCAGCGCCTTCAACGGGCAAGGGGTTGCGTGCAAAGCGCAAGGTCACGCGGGTGCCGCCACTGACGGTGCTGGCAAAGCTCATGTCGCCGCCATGTTCGTCGACAATCTTGTTGACGATGGCGAGGCCAAGCCCGGTGCCTTTCTCGCGGGTGGTGACATAGGGTTCAGTGATACGCTCGCGGTCTGCCGGAAGGCCGATGCCGTTGTCCTCGATCGTGACGATGATCGCTTCTCCCGCGTCGCGCATCGTGACCGCGATCTCGCCAGCATAAGCGCCCTTGGCCTCGGCAGCGCGAGCCTCGACGGCCTCCACCGCGTTCTTGAGCACATTGGTCATCGCCTGACCGAACTGATGGCGGTCGCAGCGCACTTCACGATCAATCAACTGGGCAGAGGTGACGCTGAATGCGATGCCCGAATGGGCAACCTCTTGCAGGAACACCGACTGCCGAACGAGATCGAGCGCATCCTCGTCACGGAATACCGGCTTGGGCAGGCGGGCAAAGGATGAGAATTCGTCGACCATCTTCCTGAGATCGCCGACCTGCCGGACAATGGTGTTGGTGAGATCGTCGAACAGATCACGGTCTTCATCGCCCACCTGCGTACGATAGCGGCGCTTCAACCGTTCGGTCGCCAGTTGGATCGGAGTGAGCGGGTTCTTGATCTCGTGCGCAATCCTGCGCGCAACGTCAGACCAGGCAGCCTGCCGCTGATCGAGCAGTTGGCGCGTGATGTCCTCAAAGGTGATCACGTGGCCAGAAGTACCCGGCGCGACCTTCACCGCGAGGGTCAGGAGGTCGGCACCCTCGGCATGGGTCACGATCGCGCGCTCCTTGCCCTCGTTGACCATTCGGGCAATCTCGGGAGAGAGCGCTTCGAGCGACTGGCCGATAGGACTGCTTTCGCCTTCGGCATGGTGCTGCGGCGCGAGCAAAGCCTGTGCCGAGGAGTTCATCAGCGTTACCCGTCCGGCGTCATCAACCGAGACAACGCCCGCCGTAACCGATTCCAGCACGGCTTCGGTAAAGGCGCGGCGATCATCAATCTGTCGATTGGCGCTGACAAGGGCCTGGGTCTGCTTTTCCAGCTGCGCTGTCATGCGGTTGAACGCGCGGTTCAGCAGGCCGATCTCGTCAGCCCCGGTGCGCCCTTCGAGCCGCAGGGCGAAATTGCCCTGCCCAACCTTGCGGGCCGCGCCGACAAGATCGGTCAGCGGCTCCACTTGCCTGTCGGCAAAGCGCAGAGCGAACCAGATCGCGAGGCCTACCAGCAGCAAGCTTACGGCCACCAGCGCGATGTTGAACTGCAGCTGCAGCGTGCGGGCGCTGCCGGTCAGGCGATCATAGGCGGTGACGATGGATTGCGCACGCGACCACGAGTTGAACATCGTCTCTTCAGTCGTGCGCGCGTTGTAGAGATAGATCCCGGATTGGGAGTCGATCGGTGCCAGGGCCTCGATCCGCTCCGGGCTGCCGACCACCACTGCGAATTCGCCGCGATCAAGCTTGGGCAAGGCGTCGCGGCTGAATTCGAGCGGGCTGTTGTCCTGTGTCAGGTTGAGAGCGGCGGCAGTCCGGAACGAGCCATCCACCATACGCTGAAGGATGGCGCTTTCGGAAATCTCGCGCCCTTGCGCCTGATAGGCATAGAAATCGGGGAAATCGGGATCGGTAATCGGCACGCGTGCAAGCGTTTCCCGCATGTCGGTCGCCATGGCGATGGTGTTCTGTTCAACGTTGCGCTGATTGGCATCGTAGTAGCTCTGCGCCAACGCGTTGGCGTTCTCCATCAGCCCGCGCGATTCGTCGGAGAACCAGAAATCGACCCCGCTCTGGAACAGAAATGCGGCGAAGCCTGCAACCAGCAGCGTCGGCAGAGCAGCAATCATCGAGAAGAAGAATACAAGGCGCACGTGCAACCGCGCGGTGCTTCCGGCGGCCCGGCGCAGCGCAAGGCGCCGACCGATCAGCACCAGCAAAGCCATGGCCGGCACCAAGGTCGCCATCAGCAACACCGAAACCTGCATCGTCGGCAGCAGGTCGTCAGTTTTCCCGGTGCGGCTGTAAGATGACCATGTCAGCGCGACCGCGGCCACCAGTGCAAGAATGGAGGCAAGCTCGAGCCAGAGAAAGATATTGGCCCGGCGCGCAGCAACCATGAAGCGCCGCCACCAGCGCGGCGGCTGCCAGCCAGCGGAATGCACCGCGCGAGGTGAGGACTGCTCCATCGTTGCCGCTTTACAACAATGGTGTGGCAAATTTGCAAGGCCAATCTGATGGAACGCCCTTTGGGAGCGCCATCATGCAAGCTCAGGACGCGGAGAAGCGATCCGGCTCCAGTCCAAGCTCTCCAATCCGCTTGCGGAGAGTGTTGCGGTTGATCCCGAGCAGCTGTGCCGCGCGGAGCTGATTGCCGCCGGTTCGTCCCAGCGCATATTCGATCAACGGCTTTTCAAACGCAGCAAGGGCGCGGTGATACAGGGCTCCGGGTGGTGGATTTTCCGCGGCCAGCCAGCCTGCCAACGCCGCAGCAAAGCCGCCTCGTGAATCGCCCTGCTGGACTGCGGAGAGCGTGACTTCAGAACCGATTATGTCGGTCACGCTCGCCGCATCGATCCGCTCCTCGCGCGCCATCAACGCGAGGCGGTAGACCACATTGCGCAATTCACGGACATTGCCGCGCCAGTTGCGTGCCTCAAGCTGCTCGATTGCATCGGGAGCCAGTTGACGGCGGGGCAAGCCCTCTTCAGCCGCCTTGATCAGAAAGTGCTGCGCCAGAGCCGCGATATCCTCCCGGCGCTCCCGCAGCGGCGGCAATTCGATAGGCACCACATTGAGGCGATAATAAAGATCCTCACGAAAAGTGCCGGCCGCGATCATCGGAGAGAGATCGCGGTTGGTGGCGGCGATGATACGGACATTGACCGCGATCTCCTGTCGCCCACCAACGCGCCGGATACGTCCCGATTGCAGCGCGCGCAGCAACCGGGTCTGCGCCTCGGCCGGCATATCGCCGATCTCGTCGAGGAACAGCGTCCCGCCATTCGCCTGTTCAAACTTGCCGATCGCTTGCGCGATAGCCCCCGTGAAGGCGCCCTTTTCGTGTCCGAACAGCTCGCTTTCGACGAGGTCGGCAGGGATTGCTGCGGTGTTGACCGCGACAAACGGCCCGGTGCGACGATTGCCCAATTCGTGAATGGCTTCTGCCACCAGTTCCTTGCCGGTGCCGCTTTCCCCGGTGATCAGCACCGTAAGATCATTGCGCAGCACCCGCGTGATCATGCGGTAGACGCCCTGCATCGCGGGACTGCGCCCAACGAGCGGCATCGATTCACCTTCAGTCCCGGGCATCGCGCCGTGAATGTCCTCGGCAGCGGTGGGACGCGTGCCTGCAGCCTGCCGGACAGCATGAAGAAGCTCATCAAGATCGAAAGGCTTGGGAAAGTATTCGAAAGCCTCGCTCTCGCTCGCGCGCACGGCGGTATCGAGCGTGTTCTGCGCCGAAAGCACAATCACCGGCATGTCCGGCGCACGTTCGCGCACCGCCGAAAGACTGGCAAGACCATCACCGTCTTCAAGGATGACATCGGTCAGCATCACCGCAAAGCGGCGGCTGGCAAGCTGACGGTCGCGTGCGGCGATGCTTGTGCAATGCGCAATGGCATAGCCTTCGTCCTCCAGCGCGGCGATGATCACCGTGGCGATGGCGGCATCATCCTCAACCAGCAGGATGGGATCTGAAGCGTTGCTGGCCACAGGCTATGCCTCGCTGTGAGCCTGCGGCAGGTGCAGGCGGAAGTGGGTAAGGCCGGCGCGAGCATCACGTTCGTGGCTGATATTGCCGTTCATGTCGCGCACCAGCTTGCGCACCAGCGGCAACCCCAGCCCCTGCCCTGCAGGCTTTGACGAGACAAAGGGTTCAAACACATGATCGCGCAGCGCCGGATCAATGCCCGGTCCATTGTCGGAAACAGAAATTTCGATCGACAAGGGAACCGCGCGCCCATTGCGTATGGCACTGAAGGCTAGTCCGCTGACGAAGCGGGTCTGGACAATGATCAGCCCCTCCCCGCCCTCACCCAAGGCAGCATCGCGCGCATTCGATATGAGGTTGATCAGCACCTGCTCCAACGCATCGCGGTTGGCCAGCACCGGCGGCAGGGACGGATCGAATTCCTCACGGATTTCAACCGCGATTTGGTCGGTTCCGGCCGCTCGCATGGTGGCAACGGCCGCACGAATGGCTTCATGCGGATTGCAGGGCTCGACCGGCCCGGGGCGCGTGCTGCCGAGCTGCTGCATCCGGTCGATGAGGCGAGCAATGCGATCAACCTCATCGGTGATCATCCGCGCGAGTTTCTTGTCGGCATCGGGCAGCTTTCGCAGAGCCAACTGCCCAGCCCCGCGGATCGCTGCGAGCGGGTTCTTGATCTCGTGTGCGAGCACCGCCGGCGCGCTCAGCATTGCCTCGCCGCCCTGCTGGTGGACCGGATCGTCATGGCCGATTTCCGAAAGGGTAACGACGCGCCAACCGGGGAAATTGCCGAGCGGGGAGACTGTCATGTTGACGCGCATTTCGGTCTCGCCTGCGGTGATCGCGAGGTCGCGCGCCACCAGGGCCTCGTCCGCTGCTTCGAGCCGCGCCTCGACGCGCGTGTCGATCGGGCCGATCCTGTCGGCCAGAGGCATCCCGATCAACCGGTTGGCACTGGTGCCAAGCAGGCTTTCAGCGGCGTGGTTTACCTCTGCAATCCGACCATCGGCATCCACCAGCAAGACAGCAAAGATCATCCCTCCGATTTGCGCTCGCGCATCAGGCAGGAGGTCTGCGCCGCCTTCTCCCTTCGCATCAAGGGCGCTGGCCACGCCTCAGGCCGCCTTCTGCAACAGGAACGGCTCGTAAAAGCGCGCAATCTCGCCCAGCACCTGATCGGGATCGTCAATAAAGTTGGCCATGTTGCGGAATTCGGCCGATCCGTGGAGACCCTTGGTGTACCAGCCCAGATGCTTGCGGGCCATCTTCACGCCGGTCTCGCGGCCATAGTGATCGAGCATCCGGTTATAATGCTCGACCAATACGGCGTATTGCTCGTCCATGGCCGGCGTCGGCAGCGCCTCGCCGGTGCGCCACCAGTGCATCACCTGCCCCAGCAGCCACGGCTTGCCGTAGGCACCGCGCCCGATCATCACCCCGTCCGCGCCCGATTGTTCGAGCGCCTTCGCGGCATCTTCGACCCCGCAGATATCGCCGTTGACGATGACCGGGATATTCACCGCATCCTTGACCTTGCGGACGAACGCCCAGTCGGCATTCCCCTTGTACATCTGGTTGCGGGTGCGGCCGTGGACGGTGACCATCTGCACCCCGAGATCCTCGGCGATCCGGGCCATTTCGGGGGCGTTGAGGCTGTCATGGCACCAGCCCATGCGCATCTTGACGGTGACCGGCACCTTCACCGCCTTGACGGTCGCTTCCATCAGCCGCACCGCCAGCGGCACCTCGCGCATCAGCGCGGAGCCGGCGAACTGGCCAACGACCTTGCGCACGGGACAGCCGAAATTGATGTCGATGATTGCCGCGCCGTTGCCTTCCTGAATCTTCGCTGCCTCGGCCATGCTGGCGGGATCACAGCCGACCAGCTGCATCGAGACGGGTTCCTCGATCCGGTCCCACGCGGTCTTCTGGGTGCTGACGCGGGTTTCGCGGATAGCCGCTTCGCTCGCCACCATCTCGGTGACGTTGAGGCCCGAGCCGTAGCGTCGCACCAGCGTGCGAAACGGCATGTCGGTGACGCCCGTCATGGGTGCGAGCACGACCGGCTCGGCAACCGTAACCGGGCCGATGGCAATCGGCTTCAGCGCCGGAGGAGTTGGAAGCTTTGTCATGGAAGTTGCCTAATAATTGGGCAGGCGCATAGTGGATTGCCGAAAGCCCGTCCAGACCTTAAGCGAACGCCCCGATGGACAGTTCTGCCGCCCTTCCCCCGTTTGCCGCGATAGTAGTCGCTGCTGGCAAGGGCCTGCGTGCTGGCGGCGAGACGCCAAAGCAGTTCCGCCAATGGAACGGCGCTCCGCTGGTCCGTCACTCTGTCGAGGCATTGCTGGAGCATGGCGCAAGCGAGGTCGTGGTGGCGATACCCGCCGGAGCGGATGCGGTCGCCACCGCCGCGCTTAGCGGACTGGATCGCTACCGCCTCGTGACCGGCGGTGAAACGCGGCAGGAATCGGTCCACAATGCACTCGAGGCGATGGTTGGCAGGTCTCACACCCGCGTGCTGATCCACGATGCAGCCCGCCCGGATGTGCCACCGTATGTAACAACGCGCCTGATCGAGATGCTGGATGTCCATCCCGGCGCGATTCCCGTCCTCCCGGTGGTCGACAGCCTTGCGGTTGCGGGTGCCGACGGCACGATGACGGGCAAGGCGGATCGCGAGGCACTGCGCCACGTCCAGACCCCACAGGCCTTCCGGTTCGATGCCATTCTCGCCGCGCATCGCGCATGGACCGGGGCGCCAGATGCGGGCGACGACGCACAAGTGCTGATGGCAAGCAATGGTTCAGTCGCGCTGGTTCAGGGCGATGAACGCCTGAAGAAGATCACCTTTGCCGAGGATTTCGCCCCAGCCATGACAACACCGTCCTTCCGCATCGGACAGGGTTTCGATGTCCATCGACTGGAGCCGGGTGAAGAACTTTGGCTTGGCGGCGTACATATCCCGCATGACATGGGGCTCGCGGGCCACTCTGATGCCGATGTCGCGCTGCACGCAATCACCGATGCGGTGCTGGGCGCGGTCGGCGAAGGCGATATTGGCACGCACTTCCCGCCCAGCGACCCGCAATGGCGCGGGGCGCGTTCGGGGCAGTTTCTGGAGCATGCGGTGGGACTGGCCCGCAAGGCCGGTTACACCATCGCCAATGTCGACCTTACCTTGATTTGCGAGGCACCCAAAATCGGCCCCCACCGCCCCGCGATGCGCGCTGAGGTCGCAAGGCTGATGAGCCTTGATCAAGGCGCGGTCAGCATCAAGGCGACCACCACCGAAAAGCTCGGCTTTACCGGCCGCGGCGAGGGCATCGCTGCGCAGGCCATCGTTCTTGTCACCCTTGCCCCCGAAGGAACCTCAGCATGACAAAGCCCCTTTTGGCATCCTCTCTTGCTTTTGCCGCCCTCGCCAGTGCGCAGGCGGGGCAGGCACAACAACAGGCCTGTGTCGACGCCGCCGATCTGGCCGATACCATCGTCTACGCGATGCCGATCGCCTATGATGCGAGCCGCACGGCCTGTGCGAACCGCTTCTCGCGGGACGGCTTCATGGCGACACGCGGCGACGATTTCGCCGCAAAGTTCCGGGCCCGGCAGGACGCCGCTTGGCCGGGCGCGTTTCGCATGCTGAAAACCTTCGTGGCCAAGGATGGTGAGGCTTCGTCGGCGTCGGGCATGGACATGAGCGCGATGCTCTCGACCATGCCGCCCGAAGCATTGAGGCCGTTTGTCGACGCGCTCGTGGGTCAGATGATCGCGCAGGAGATCAAGGGCGATACCTGCAACAAGATCGAGCGCGGTGCGGAGCTGCTGAGCCCGCTTCCGGCGGACAATATCGGCGGGCTGGTCGCCTTCATCGCTGAAATGGCCGATCTGAAGAATCCGCCGCTCTGTCCCGCTGCGGCCGCTGGCACGGCAAAGAAGAAGTAACCCCTTTCATGACCAACTCTCTGCTTCCTGACGACATTGCCGCACTGGCCGAAAGGGTTGTGGCCGAGAACATTGCCGCTGGCCGCAAGGTCACGGTCGCAGAAAGCTGCACCGGCGGCCTTGTTGCGGGGGCGCTGACGGAAATCGCAGGCTCCTCCGCCGTTCTCGATCGCGGCTTCGTGACCTATTCGAATGAAGCGAAGATGGAGATGCTGGGCGTCGCCAGCGACATCATTGAGACCTTTGGTGCGGTCTCGATCGCCTGTGCCTGGGCGATGGCAAAGGGCGCGCTGGATCGCTCGAAGGCCGATGTCGCCGTGGCGATCAGCGGCGTGGCAGGGCCAGGTGGCGGCACAACCCTGAAACCCGTCGGGACCGTGGTGTTTGCCCGCGTGACGCGTGATGCCGGGGGCGAGCCTGAAGGCGAACTCAGGTTCTTCGACGGTGGGGATGGCCCCGGCGGTCGGGCTGAAATCCGCCGTCAGGCCACGCTTTGCGCGCTGGAACTGCTACGGCCGTAAAGCTGCGCGGCCCGCGCTTCGAAGGCTTCGACCATCTTGCGGAAGGCCTTGTCGAAATACTGCCCCGCGATCTTTTCGAACAGGCGGTTCTTGAAGGTGAACTCGACGAGGAAATCGATCTCGCAAGTGGACGCGTCCACTTCACGGAAGGTCCAGACATTGTCGAGATCGGAAAGCGGCCCGTCGATGTAATGCACCGCAATCTCGCGCGGCCGGTCCTTCTTAACACGCGAGGTGAAGCTTTCGCGGATCGCCTTGAAGCCCACCACCATGTCAGCGACCATTTCGGTTTCGCTGTTGGACCGCACCCGGGTAGCGATCACCCAGGGCAAAAACTCGCCATAGCGGCCAACGTCCGCCACCAGATCGAACATCTGCTCGGCGCTGTAAGGCAGGCGGCGGGTTTCGCGAATGCCGGGCATCAGCCGCGTGCCCGCTCCCGTGACAGCTTTTCCTCCCGCGCGGCGCGCATTTTCGCGAAATCGTCACCCGCGTGGTAGCTGGAACGGGTGAGCGGCGAGGACGCGACCTGAAGGAAGCCCTTGGCCCGCGCAATCGCACCATAGGCGGCAAAGGCCTTGGGCGTGACGAATTCCTCGACCTTCGCATGCTTCGGCGTAGGCTGGAGATATTGCCCCATGGTGATGAAATCGACCTCGGCTGAACGCATGTCGTCCATCACCTGATGCACTTCCAGACGCTGTTCGCCCAGCCCCAGCATGATGCCCGACTTGGTGAAGATCAGCGGGTTGTGGGCCTTGACCTCCTCCAGCAGCCGCAGCGAGGCATAATAGCGCGCGCCCGGCCGGATCGTGGGGTAAAGCCGCGGCACGGTTTCAAGGTTGTGGTTATAGACATCCGGCCCCGCTTCGCAGATCATTTCGACCGCGCGGCGCATCTTGCCGCGGAAGTCGGGCGTCAGAATCTCGATCGTCGTGTTCGGCGTATTGCGGCGCAGCGCCTCGATCACCTTGACGAATTGCATCGCCCCGCCATCGGGCAGATCGTCCCGGTCAACGCTGGTGATGACGATATGTTCGAGGCCCATCTTGGCCGCCGCGATGGCCGTATTCTCCGGCTCCATCGGATCAACCGCGCGCGGCATCCCGGTCTTGACGTTGCAGAAGGCGCAGGCGCGCGTGCAGACGTCCCCAAGGATCATCACCGTCGCGTGCTTTTTCGTCCAGCACTCCCCAATGTTCGGGCAGGCCGCTTCTTCGCACACCGTATTGAGGTTCAATTCGCGCATCAGCTTGCGCGTTTCATGATAGCCCTCGCTCACCGGCGCGCGCACGCGGATCCAGTCGGGCTTGCGCTGGCGGGCGGGCCGTTCTTGCCCCGGTTCACGGTCGATGGACGGCTGCGGCGTGCTGGCGAGGTCGTTCATGACGAGCCATTTAGGCGCCCCGCGCCGGTCTCGCAAGCGCGCTCGGGGTTGCAAATCCAGCACTGTCCCTCAAAAAAAGAGCGCCGGACGAACCGTCCGGCGCTCTGATGAAACCGACATTGCAGGGCTGGATCAGTCGCCAGCCATCTCGGCAGGTGCCGCCATCGGTGCCGCTGCGGGAGCGGCCTTCTGCGTTGCATAGGCGCTCCACAGCTTGGCAATCGATGCGCGAACGCCTTCTACCTTGGCGAAATTTTCGCGCGCAGCAGCCATATCGCCAGCCAAGACCTGAGCGATCCCCAGTCGGGTCAGCACAAGATTGCGGTCAACCCCGGCGATCCCGAGGGCCTTTTCGTAGAATGCAGCTGCCTTGGCGTAGTCGCCATAGTTGAGGAATGCATCGGCCGCACCCACCACAAGTCGGAAATTGGTCGTGCTGGCATTGGCGTCACGCTCAAGCGTCGGCAATTCAGCCCGATCGGCCGCAATGCGACCAGTGGCAATCCCCATCTGCTCGTCCACGAAGGTATCAGAACCCTTGGGAACCAGACCCTTGGCGCGGGCCTCTTCGATCACGGTCTTCACTTCCATCGGCAGACGGCGCGCATCAGCAGATTCGATGTAAAGGATGTAGTCCATATTGTTCTGCAACATGTCTACCCGGCGGCCGAGGCGCAGCAGATCCAGCATTGCCTGTGGCTCGAATTCGTTGAGGTTGCGCGTTGCATTGACCGCGTCACGCCAGTTCTGCTCGGTCGGGAAATCGACCACCCATGCCGCCAGATAGTCATAGACCTGCGGCACGACCTCGTTGCTGTAGGCAACCGAAAATCCGCGCCGGTACCAACGTTCGTCGATGACCCCTCCCTGCGCCTTGCGCTGGGAGATGGAGTCCATCAAATACTGCAGGCCTTCCTGAAAGCGTTCTTCGGAGAAGTACGTCTCGGCCATGTTCATCTCCAGATCGCCCGGCTTCATGTTCGTACCGAGGTAACCCAGATCAATCGCCTTCTGGAGATGAGCGCGCGCCCTGTCATACTGCTCAAGATTGCTGGCGACCTGGAACGCAACGACCTGGAAGCGGCCAACCTCTGCCGGAGCAATCTTCCCGCTGTTAAGCATCATTTCGACGCCCTGCAGTTGAACTACTTGGTCCTCTGTAGTGACGCCGGTGTTGAACAGCAGCCCACCGGCTGCAATCTGCTCGTCCGGCGAAATCGAGAGCGGCGCAAGAGCCAGGATCAGCGGCTTGAGCGCGACGAAATCAGGCGCTCCGCCCTTCATCGCTTCTTCGATCGGCTTATAGGCCTCAACGAATTCCTTCGAATAGACCGGCTTGCCTGCGTCCTTCTTGTCATCCTTCTTCTTTTTCTGGGCAAAGGCCGCATCGGTCATGCCGGGAACTGCCAGCACCGCGGTGCCGCCCGCAAGCGCCAGCGCCAGAGCGAACTGGCGCGCAAGGCTGACCGAATGGCGGGGCGAAGAATAATGAGTCACTGCATCCTCCAGTAATTGCGCAGTCCCCCGCCAACCCGGCGGGGTGTCCTTGGATTTGTGCCGGAACCTTTGGACGGCTTGCGGCGGATTTGCAATTCCCGCTAGGCGAGGCGTGCTGAACGGCCTTTGAATGCCAACCGAGGCAATTCCGGCGGGTTGAGCAGATCGCTCCCGCAAATGTGGAAAAAGACGCGTTGTTCGCGCCCTGTTCACGCGTCAAGGTGGCGAAATTGCCTGGGCGGGCCTAGATGGGGTGCATGAGCGGTCGATCACGACCGCACTCTGCCCAAGCGGCAAACCAACACTAGTAGAAACGGCCCAAAGCCTTGAGCGACGACACCGACATCATCGATTCCCCTCCCCCTTCGCCGATGGGCGGCTTCGACCGCATCGACATCGTCGACGAGATGAAGTCGAGCTATCTCGATTATGCGATGAGCGTCATCGTCAGCCGCGCGCTGCCCGATGTGCGCGACGGGTTGAAGCCGGTGCACCGCCGCATCCTGTTCGCCAGCCAGGAAGGCGGCTTCGTCGCCGGCAAGCCCTATCGCAAGAGCGCCAAGATCGTCGGCGACGTAATGGGTAACTACCACCCGCACGGCGACGCCGCGATCTATGACGCGCTGGCGCGAATGACGCAGCCGTGGTCGATGCGGGTGCCGCTGATCGATGGTCAGGGCAACTTCGGCTCGATGGACCCCGATCCGCCAGCCTCGATGCGCTATACCGAAGCGCGGCTGGCGCGAGTGGCGAACAGCCTGCTCGACGATCTTGACAAGGACACGGTCGACTTCACCGACAACTATGACGGCTCGCGTCAAGAGCCGACGGTTCTGCCGGCGCGCTTCCCGAACCTCTTGGTCAACGGTGCGGGCGGGATCGCGGTTGGCATGGCAACCAACGTGCCGCCGCACAATCTGGGCGAAGTGATCAACGGCTGTCTGGCCTTCATCGACAACCCGCACATCACCTCGGAAGAACTGATCCAGTTCATCCCCGGCCCCGATTTCCCCACCGCCCCGCTGATCCTCGGCACCCACGGTGCGCGGCAGGCCTATACCACCGGGCGCGGGTCGATCCTGATGCGCTGCCGGCACGAGATCGAGACCGGCCGCAACGACCGGGTAAGCATCGTCTTCACCTCAATCCCCTATCAAGTTGGCAAGTCGAACCTCGTCGAAAAGATCGCCGAGGCGGCCAAGGACAAGCGGATCGAGGGCATTTCCGATATCCGCGACGAGAGCTCGCGCGAGGGCGTGCGCGTGGTGATCGACCTCAAGCGCGACGCCACGGCGGAAGTCGTACTCAACCAGATCTGGCGGCACACCCCCGCCCAATCGTCCTTCCCCGCCAATATGCTGGCGATCCGGGGCGGGCGACCGGAAGTGCTGACTCTGCGCGACATCGTGCAGAGCTTCATCACTTTCCGCGAGGAAGTGATCACCCGCCGGACCAAGTACGAACTGAACAAGGCGCGCGAGCGGGCGCACCTCTTGTTGGGCCTGGTTGTCGCAGTGTCGAACCTCGATGAAGTCGTGGCGATGATCCGCTCGGCCGCGAACCCCGCCGAAGCGCGCGCGCGCCTGCTCGCCAAGGAATGGCCGATCGGCGACATTGCGCAGTATATCCGCCTTGTTGAAGCCATCGACCCTTCGGATGACGAGAGCGGCGGGACATATCGTTTGTCCGAACGGCAAGTGAAGGCGATACTCGAACTGCGCCTGCACCGCCTGACCGCGCTCGGCCGCGACGAAATCGGTGACGAATTAAAGGGCCTCGCCGCGGCGATCGAGGAATATCTCTCGATCCTGGCCGACCGGGTGAAGCTCTACGGCGTGATGCGGACTGAACTGGAAGAAATCCGCGCCACCTACGCCACCCCGCGCGTCTCGGAAATCGCGCCGGCGTGGGATGGTCTCGAAGACGAAGACCTGATCGAGCGCGAGGAGATGGTCGTCACCGTCACCCACGGCGGCTACATCAAGCGCACCGCCTTGGACACGTTCCGCGCGCAGGGTCGCGGCGGCAAGGGCCGTAGCGGCATGGCGACCAAGGACGAGGATGCGGTCGTCGAGCTGTTCGTCACCTCCACCCACAACCCCGTCCTGTTCTTCACCAACACGGGCCGCGTCTACCGGATGAAGGTGTGGAAGCTGCCCGAAGGCGGCCCCTCCACCAAGGGCCGCCCGATGGTCAATCTGCTGCCATTGGGCGAAGACGAGCGCGTGACCAACGTGCTTCCCCTGCCCGAGGACGAAGCCAGCTGGTCGAACCTCAACATCGTCTTCGCCACCGAGCAGGGCATGGTGCGCCGCAATTCGATGGACGCCTTCGCCAATATCCCGACTGCGGGAAAATACGCGATGGGCTTTGTCGAGGGTTCGGGCGACCGGCTGATCGGGGTGCAACTGCTGACCGAGGACCAGGAAATCTTCCTAGCCTCCGACAGCGGCAAGGCGATCCGTTTCGCCGCCACCGACGCGCGCGAAACCAAGAGCCGCACCGGCATTGGGGTGCGCGGCATGAGCCTCAAGAAAGGGGGCAAGGTCGTGAGCATGGCCGTGCTCGATCCGCTGACCGCCGACATGGAAACGCGGGAGGCATACCTGCGCGCGGCAGCGTGGAAGAACAACGACGCCGAAGCAACGCTGCCCGCTGAGCAGGTGACGGCGATGGCGGAGGGTGAAGAGTTCATCCTCACCATCACCGCCAATGGCTACGGCAAGATTTCGTCCGCCTATGAGTACCGCACCACCTCGCGTGGCGGTCAGGGCATCACCAATATCGGCACGCCCGACAGCAATCCTGAGCGCAACGGCCCGGTGGTCGCCAGCTTCCCCGTAAAGCACGGCTCGCAGCTGATGCTGGTGACCGATCAGGCCAAGCTGATCCGCCTGGGCATTGATTTCCGCCATCTGATCGAGGGCGGGTTCGAGAATCTCAAGGGCTTCAGCGTCTCCGGACGTGGTTCCTCGGGGATCCGCATCTTCGATGTCGCCAAGGACGAGCACATCGTCGGTGCAGCACTCATCGACGAAACCGAGGAGCCTGAAAACGCCGCCGAGGAAGCGATTGCCGCCGAACTGTCCGGCAACACCGCAGAGCCGCCCGTCACCTGACGGGTTGTTCGCCCCGCAGACACTGCACGATACCGGTCGCAATCATGACCTGCCCCGCATAGTAGAGTGGCCAGATCAACAGATCTGGCAGCGGGGTCAGGTCGACAGGCCCCATCCGCGAAAAGATCAGCCAGTCGCTCAGCACGAACAGCACCGCCCCGGTGCCGACGCGGTAGCGGGGATAGTGGCTCATCCATGCAGCTGAGGCCATCGCACCCAGAAAGGCGCCATAGATCGCGACCTGCAATGCGCCGCTAAGCAGATAGCTTGCCAATGGCGTGGCGATCAGCAGCGCAAGGCCGAACAGCTTTTGCGTCGGCGATGGGCGATGGTGCAGATTTCTGAGATAGAGGCCAACCGCGACCACATGAGCAGCGGCGAAGAAAGCGCCGCCAGTGATGAAGTCGAGCTCGATCGCGACGTCCCCTGCCGAGGCCAGCAACAGCGCAATGGCCAGCAGAACGCCGTCCGGTGCACGGCGGCCGTTTGGCACGCGCAACCAGACATAAAGCGCCAGCAGGCCGACCGAAGCGCCCTTGGCGAGCAGCCCCCAGGTGCCCTCGCCGACCGGATTGTCGCGCAGGAAGTAATAAGCTGTCGCCGCCACAATGCTTGCCAGCAGCCATGGCCTTTGTTCGATCAGCGCGCCTTTTGCCATCCTCGCCTTCCCGTCTTGCTGTCCCCTCAGGACTTGCGGCGGAGCTAACACGCAATTACCTGCCCCGCCATGACCGCAAAAGCGACTATGCACGATGTGCACATCATTGGTGGCGGACTCGCCGGGAGCGAGGCCGCGTGGCAACTCGCGCAGCGCGGGGTCAAAGTGCGCTTGTCAGAAATGCGCGGATCAGGCGACATGACGCCGGCGCACCAGACCGACGGCCTTGCCGAGCTGGTGTGCTCCAACTCGTTCCGTTCCGACGACGATAACAAGAACGCGGTTGGCCTGCTGCATCATGAAATGCGCGCGCTCGACAGTCTGGTGATGCGCGCAGGCCATGTAGCGCGCGTGCCTGCCGGAAGCGCGATGGCGGTCGACCGGGACGTGTTCTCCGCCGAAGTCGATAAGGCGCTCTCCCAGCATCCTAACATCACCATCATGCGCGAAAGGGTAGACGTGCTGCCCGAAGCGGGCCTCACCATCGTCGCCACCGGACCGCTGACCGCCGAGGCGCTGGCGGCAAGCATTGTGCGGGCCACCGGCAGTGAACGGCTCGCCTTCTTCGATGCCATTGCGCCTATCGTCCATTACGATTCGATCGACATGAGCAAGGTCTGGATCCAGTCGCGCTGGAACAAGCGCACCAAGGCCAGCAACGAAGGCGGTGACTATATCAACTGCCCGCTGACGCAAGAACAGTATCTCGCCTTCCACAAGGGCCTGATCGAGGGCGAGAAGACCGAGTTCAAGCAGTGGGAAAAGGACACGCCCTATTTCGACGGCTGCATGCCGATCGAAGTGATGGCTGAGCGCGGTGTCGAGACGCTGCGCTATGGCCCGATGAAGGGCGTGGGGCTGGACAACCCCTTCGACGTGACGCCGGAGTTTCCGCAAGGTCGCTGGCCCTATGCCGTCGTCCAGCTGCGGCAGGACAACAAGCTCGGCACGCTGTGGAACATGGTCGGCTTCCAGACCAAGCTGAAATATGCAGCGCAGATCGAGCTGTTCCGCACCATTCCGGGGCTCGAGAATGCCGAATTCGCACGCCTGGGCGGGCTGCACCGCAATACCTTTCTCAATTCTCCGCAAGTGCTTGACCGCCAGCTGCGCCTGAAGGCCGCGCCGCATATCCGCTTTGCCGGGCAGGTGACGGGGTGCGAGGGCTATGTCGAAAGCGCGGCGATCGGGCTTGTCGCGGGGATGATGACGGCCGCCGAGTTCGCCGGGCGCAACTGGCAACCCCTGCCCGCCACCACGGCGCTGGGCGCGCTGCTCTCCCACATCACCGGCGATGCAGAAGCCGAGACCTTCCAGCCCATGAACGTCAATTTCGGCCTGTTCCCGCCGCTTCACGATGTCGGCAAGAAGATCCGCAAGGAGGCCTATACCTCCCGCGCCAAGGCTGACCTCGCCCGCTGGATCAGCGAGATGCGCGAGGCCCTGCCCGCCTAGCCGGTTAGCACTTGCAGGCGGGCTTCTTGACCGCAGGCTTGGGCGCAGTGGTCGCGAATTCGCGCGGGGTAAGCCGACCATCGCCGTCCTTGTCGGCCCCCTCGAAGCGGTCGACTGTAGCCACTGCCCACTCCTCGAAGGTCAGCAGGTTGTTGCCATCCTTGTCGAGCTTGCGGAAGGCTTCGGTCCTGCTGGCGAGCATCTCGTCACGAGTGATTACCCGGTCACGATTGCGGTCATAGCGGAAGAAGCGCTGCTCCTCGCGCGACAATTCGCTCAGCTCGGGCGGCGCAGGGCCGGTCATGCTGCCGGGATCGGCAGACGGCAGGGCATCAGGATCCGAAAGCGGTTCAAGCGGCGGTGGAGGCGGTGCGCTGCTTTCGATCGCCGCCCGGCCCTGCCACCAGAAAACACCGACCCCTGCCAAAACGAGGCCCGCAACCACTCCCAGCACTGCCTGTCGCAAAGGTCTGCCCCCTCCTTGCCAGTAACGGCTAGGGGATTATACTCAATCAGCTCAGAAAGATAGCGCCGCGAAGTGCAACCAGCGGCGCACCGCGCCCCTCCATGAGCGGGCGCCCTCCCCGGCGCAAAGCGCGTATGGCCAGCGCATCGAGCACCGCCAGCCCGCGCAGGGCTTTCGGCATTGGGCCGCGTCGGTCACTGCGCGCCAGCCCTGCATCGATCAGCAATTTACGCTCGTCAGGGTCGGACACGGCGACAGCAGCATCGGCCACGGCCCAGCGGAACGCTGCGGCAGCAATCCGGTCTGTGCCGCCAGCTGCCTCGTCGCCCGCAAGCGACGCAAAGAATGCCCCGCGCTGCGTGCCGAAGGCCTTTACCTCAGCCGACCCGAGGTGCTGCGTGGTAACGAGCATCTCCCAGGCGTCCACCATCGTGATCAGTGCCGCCTCTTGTCCGGCCCAATGCCGGCCGACTGCGTCCAGCACCTGATCGCCGCGCGGGCGTTCTGGCAGCGGCTTGGCCAGCGCCTCGCGCCACCAGGCAAGCCGCATCTGGCCCAGCATGGGCTCGGTGGTGCGCCCCACAATCCGCGCGAGCCGACGATCAAGTTGAAGAGCTATGCTTAACGGGCCGCGAACCTTTTGGCTGCTCCACGCAAGCGCGAGTTCAGCCTCGGGAGGCAGAGTGTCGAGAGGATAGGTGGTCACGGGCCAAGCGCCTAGCCAAGCACTTGCAGGCTTGGCAAGCCAAGTGTCCCTCGCTGGCACGCCTCGTCGCCAATGCGCCGCGATAAGACGCTTTAGGGATTTGCTAACCATGCTCTTTCGCAAACCGCTTACCCAACCGGATTAAGGCCCGAGGATGCATCTGGAATGCCCGCGCCGCACTGGCCCGGGTTTCAGGGGAAAGGCACCGATCCGATGGGGCAAGAAAACCGGTCTGAAAAAGGCTTCATGCGCGGGATTCTGCACGACAGGACCGCGAACACACTCGCAATCGCAGCGGCGGCGATGGTGCCGTTGATGGCGATGGTAGGCGGCGGCATCGATGCAAGCCGCTATTACATGACTGCCTCACGGATGCAGGCGGCCTGCGATGCCGGCGCGCTCGCCGCGCGCCGCGCGATGACTGACGATACCTTCACCACCGCACACCGCACAATCGGTCTGAATTTCTTCGACCAGAACTTCCGCGACGAAATGTTCGGCACCCAGAGCCTGACCCGCAATTTCACGAGCGACGGTGACGGCAAGGTATTCGGCTCGGCCAGCGGCACGCTGCCGACCAGCATCATGGGCGCGTTCGGTTACAAGAATTTTGCGATCTCGGTCAGCTGTTCGGCCGAAATCAACATCTCGAACACCGACATCATGTTCGTGCTCGACGTTACCGGGTCGATGTCGGAATGCCCCAATGGCAATCAGTGCAATTCCGGCTCGGGCTCGAAGATCGTCGGCCTGCGCAGCGCGGTGATGAATTTCTACGATACTGTGGAAGACGCCACCTCCGACAGCGCCCAGGTGCGCTATGGTTTCGTGCCCTATTCGCAGCAGGTCAATGTCGGGTTCCTGATCCCGCGCGAATACATGGCTGATGAACATACCTATCAGTCGCGCGTGGCGCGTTTTGCGCCAGCGCCCTATCCGAATCTCAATGTCGGCGATCCAATTCCCGAGGAATCGGTTCAGCAATCCGGCTGGCTGCCGCGTTCGACCAGCAACTTCGGGTCGAACAATGTCGATCACTACCGCTTCCGCAACAGCGGATCTTCGGCGCGATCACAAGCAGAGAACTTTTGCTGGAACACATTGCCTGGCGGATCTTATGACGTCGGCGGATTCCGATGGGAAGTCTTCGGTCCGACCCAATATGTCCTCGGCCAATGGTCGGGCGGCAATTCCAACAACCGGGCTGGCTGCTTCGGTACGTTCCGCCGGACGCGCCTTGCGACCGCCGCGGACGTGACCCCGCAGTTCATCGACTGGCGTTATTGTCCCGTCGACACCAATGATTCAACGCCGTGCGATGTGAACAATCCCGCAGGCAGCCCGCCGGGCTGGGAGACGGTCGATCTGTCGACCATCTACTCCAACAACACCATCCAGCTGCCGCTTGGCACCAACGGGGCGATGATCACCCAGACCTGGACCGGGTGCATCGAGGAGCCGGTGTTCATGGACACCACCGGCAATTACAGCCCCATCCCCGCCAACGCCTTCGATCTCGACATCAACCTGGTGCCGCAGAACGAAGCACAGAAGTGGAAACCGGCATTGCATAGCGCGGTGTGGGAGCGGCGCGACAGCGGAGGCTCGCGGACCAGAGACTGGGAGGATACCAATGCCTCGCAGTCGCGTCCCGGCTTCACCTGCCCGCGCGCCGCGCGCAAGCTGGCCGAGATCAGCCGCACGGACCTGCAATCCTATGTCAATGGCCTCGTCGCCACCGGGCAGACCTATCACGACATCGGCATGGTCTGGGGCGCACGCCTGATCTCGCCGCGTGGCATCTTCGCTTCGGAGAATTCCACCGCTCCCAATGGCGATGCGATTGCCCGCCACATCGTGTTCATGACCGATGGTGTGCCGGTCAGCAACGTCGAGAACTACACGCCGCAGGGTATCGAATGGTGGGATCGCCGCGTCACCGGCAATGGCGACAATGGCACCGAAGTGAACCGCCGTGCCGCCCGCCTGCAGGCGATGTGCAACGCTGCCAAACAGGAAGGCATCACGGTCTGGGTTGTCGCTTTCGGCACCTCGATCACGCAGAACCTTAGAAACTGCGCCAGCCCGGGACGTGCCTACGAGGCCAGCAGCACCACCGCGCTGAACGAGGCCTTCCAGGAAATCGCCCAGAAGATCGCAGCACTGAGGCTTACGTCATGATCCGTCCTCTCACCTCACACCGTTCACTCCTGCGCCGCATCCTCAAGGATGACGAGGGAATGACTTTGGTCGAGTTCGCCTTTGTCGGGCCGGTGCTGATCCTCATGATCATGGGCGTGTTCGACGTGGCGCACACCCAGTACACCAGCTCGATGGTGAGCGGCGCGATGCAGAAGGCCGCGCGCGACCTGACGCTCGAAAATGCCGGGAGCCAGCAGGAAGCTATCGATGAAAACGTCCGCGCCCAGGTCAGGGCCGTGGTGCCACCCGGTGCGAAGATCGAGTTCGAGAAGCTGTCCCACTTCGACTTCGCTGACATCGGCGAGCCGGAAGAAGTCCTCGGCGGCAACGGGGATCAGGTGTGCGATGCCGGCGAACGATATGTCGACGACAACGACAACGGCCAGTGGGACTCCAATCGTGGCAAGGGCGGGATCGGCGGCGCGCGCGATGCGGTGCTCTACACCGCCATCGTGACCTATCCGCGGATGTTCCCGATGTTCTCGCTCGCCGGTCTGCCCAAGGATGTCACCGTCAAGGCGTCGAGCGTGCTGCGCAACCAGCCTTTCGACGAACAAGACCGCAACGCAACCATCAGGGATTGCTGATGACACACGCCCGATTCCGCCCGCTCCGCTCGCTCGGACGCCGCTTCGCCCGTCTTCTGGCCTCCAATGAGTCAGGCCTAGCGCTGACCGAGTTCGCCTTTGCTGCGCCTCTGGTGCTCGGTGTGGGAATGCTCGGCAGCGAAACCGCAGCGATCGTCATCACTCATCTGCGCGTCAGCCAGATCGCGATGCAGGTGGCAGACAATGCCTCGCGCGTGGGTGAGGCCGAAGTCATCATTCAAAAGCGCGTGTTCGAGCGCGACATCGCCGAAACGCTGATCGGGGCCGAAAAGCTCGGCGAAGGGATCGGGATTTTCGATAAGGGGCGGATTATCATCTCGAGCCTGCAACGCAACAGTAGCGGGGGCCAGTGGATCGCCTGGCAACGCTGCCGCGGCGCGAAGAACCACACCTCATCCTATGGCCTTGAAGGCGCCGGTGCGACCGGGACAAGTTTCCCCGGCATGGGCGAAACCGGACGACTGATCACCGCTGCACCAGGCACCGCGGTGATCTTTGTCGAGGTTTCCTATGACTACGAGGCGATCACGCCCTTCGAATTGTTCGACGGCCAGGAAATCACCTACACGGCCGCCTTCAACATCCGTGACAACCGCGACCTCACCGGTGGGCCGGGCCAGAATGGAATGTACACCGGCGGCCCGGTAGCAAGTTGCGGAACCTTCTCGGCAGCCCGTCCGGCCTGACCACAGACCGGACGGCCCCAAGGGTTACTTGTAGCAGACCTTGCGCGCCGCCTCGGCGATGCGGGCGGCATCGATGAGCGCGAGCTTTTCGAGATTGGCGGCATAGGGTAGCGGTACGTCTTCGTTGCACACCCGCAGCACCGGTGCATCGAGGTGGTCGAAGCCCTCCTCCATGCAGATCGCGATGATTTCGCTCGCAATCGAGCACGTGGGCCAGCCTTCTTCTGCCACGATCAGGCGGTTGGTCTTGGCAAGGCTTTTCAGCACCGTCTCCTTGTCGAGCGGGCGCAGAGTGCGAAGGTCGATCACTTCGGCATCGATCCCCTCATCCGCCAGCGTCGCCGCTGCTTCCAACGCCATGCCGACGCCGATCGAATAGCTGACGATGGTCACGTCCTTGCCTTCACGCATGATCCGCGCCTTGCCAATGGGCAGGACATAGTCCTCGACATCCGGCACATCGAAGCTGCGGCCATAGACCAGTTCGTTTTCGAGGAAGACGACCGGGTCTTCGCAGCGGATCGCCGCCTTCATCAGCCCCTTGGCATCGGCCGCATCATAGGGTGCGATCACGATCAGACCCGGGACGCTGGCATACCACGGCCCGAAGTTCTGGCTGTGCTGTGCGCCGACGCGGCTGGCTGCACCATTGGGGCCGCGGAAGACTACCGGACAACGCATCTGGCCGCCTGACATGTAATTGGTCTTGGCGGCAGAGTTGATGATGTGGTCAATCGCCTGCATCGCGAAGTTGAAGGTCATGAACTCGACGATCGGACGCAGGCCGCCCATCGCCGCGCCCGTGCCGATCCCGGCAAAGCCGTATTCGGTGATCGGGGTGTCGATCACGCGCTTGGGGCCGAATTCGTCGAGCAGGCCCTGCGTGACCTTGTAGGCGCCCTGATATTCGGCGACTTCCTCGCCCATCACGAACACGCGCGGATCGCGGCGCATTTCTTCGGCCATGCCATCACGCAGCGCTTCTCGCACTGTGGTGCTGACGACTGCAGTACCCGCTGGAATGGCGGGATCGGCAGCAGCGGCCACGGGGGCAGGCTTTTCCGTTTTCGGGGCTGGCGCGGGCGAAGGTGCGGGAGCAGGTTCAGGCGCAGCGGCAGGCGCTGGCGCGGCGGCCTCCCCTTCCCCGGCGATCAGCGCGATAACCGCGCCGACGGCGACATCTTCCGTCCCGGCGGGCACGAGGATCTTCTCAAGCACGCCTTCGTCGATCGCCTCGAATTCCATCGTCGCCTTGTCGGTCTCGATCTCGGCGATGATGTCGCCCGGTTCGATCCGGTCGCCTTCGGCCTTGAGCCACTTGGCGAGCGTGCCCTGCTCCATGGTGGGCGAGAGCGCCGGCATCTTCAGTTCGATTCCCATGGCTCAATACTCCCCCACCAGAACATCGGTGTAGAGTTCGCTGGCCTCCGGCTCGGGCGAGGTTTCCGCAAAATCGGCCGCTGCTGCCACTTCGGCGCGGATCGCCTTGTCGATCGCTTTCAATTCATCCTCGGTCTTGCCGGCTTCGATCAAGGTCTTCTTGAGGCCTTCGATCGGATCGTGGTGGTCGCGCTGTTCCTGCACTTCCTCGCGGGTGCGATACTTTGCGGGGTCGGACATCGAATGGCCGCGGTAGCGATAGGTGTTGCACTCCATCAATACCGGGCCCTTGCCTGCGCGCACGTGGGCGAAGGCGACTTCGGCAGCGGCGCGCACTTCGAGCACGTCCATGCCGTTCACTTCCATCCCCGGAATGCGGAACGCGGTGCCGCGGCGATAGAAGCGGGTTTCAGCCGAAGACCGCTTGGTCGCGGTGCCCATTGCGTATTGGTTGTCCTCGACCACGAAGACGATCGGCAGGTTCCACAGGGCGGCCATGTTGAAGGTCTCGTAAACCTGGCCCTGGTTCGCCGCGCCGTCACCGAAATAGGCAAGGCACAGGCCGCCGTCATTGTTGTACTGGTGCGCCAGCGCAAGGCCGCCGCCCAGCGCCACCTGCGCGCCGACGATGCCGTGGCCGCCGTAGAACTTATGCTCGGTCGAGAACATGTGCATCGACCCGCCCTTGCCGCGCGAAATGCCGGATTCGCGCCCCGTCAGTTCGGCCATGATGACCTTGGGATCGATCCCGTAGGCGAGCATGTGGCCGTGATCGCGATAGCCGGTGATGACCGAGTCCCGATCATTGTCGAGCGCCGATTGCAGCCCGATGGCGACCGCTTCCTGCCCGATATAGAGGTGGCAGAACCCGCCGATCAGTCCGAGGCCGTAGAGCTGGCCCGCCTTTTCCTCGAACCGCCGGATCAGCAGCATCTGGCGGTAGAATTCGAGCATCTCCGCTTCCGAAGCGGCGTAACGCTTGTTTGCCTCGAAGGCGTCCTGCAGCGAATGCAGGATGAAATCGCTGTCGTCCGCGGGCGCGGCGACGGCTTTTGCGGGCTTTTTGGCCAAGATCAGATCCCTCCATCTGGCGCGCTCATGGGGAGGAGAAGCGCCGTCCAACGCCTTGCTCTATAGGCGGGCTAGCAGGGTTGACGCAACGGCAAGGCGTTGCAGAAAACCGAACACGCATACGAAATCAGAACGATTCGACTGTCCCGAGGAATTACTCGTCGTCAAGCGTGATGACGACCTCGTCCTCCCGCATCACGCCAAGCTGGTCGCGCACCAATTCGCTGGCGAGATCAGGATCGGCGGCATCGGGATCAAGCAGTTGAACGCGGTTGCGCAGGGCGTCGCGCTTCTGGGTAAGATCAGCGATCTCGATATTGCGTTGTTCGAGCGCTTCGAGATTCTCGCTCCATGCGAACAGACCAGTCGGCCCGGCAACGGCAAAACCGCCCAGCATCAGCAACGCGCCGAGCGCCGCGAACCGTTTCAGCCTGTTTTCCGATCCCGGTCTGCGCATTGCAGGAATTGCCCCCTTCACCACCGCATCACAGAATCACACTTGGCGCGATGCTGCAAGAACTAAGCGCTGCACCGCGTAGATATCCTTGGCAAACGCCAGATCAATAGCTGCGCGGCAGCCCCAGCACGTGTTCGGCGAGATAGGACAGGATCAGATTGGTCGAGATCGGCGCGACGGTGTAAAGCCGCGCTTCGCGGAATTTCCGCTCGACGTCATATTCCTCGGCAAAACCGAAGCCGCCGAAGGTCTGCAAGCACATGTCAGCAGCCGCCCAGCTCGCTTCCGAGGCAAGCAGCTTGGCCATGTTGGCCTCCTCACCGGGATTGCCGCCTTCGTCGTAAACCCGCGCGGCGTGATGGACCATCAACTCGGCGGCGCGCATCTGGGCATAACAGCGTGCGATCGGGAACTGGACGCCCTGATTCTGGCCGATGGGCCGCGCGAACACACGGCGATCCCTGGCATAGCCGGTAGCCTTCTCGATGAACCACTTGGCGTCCCCGATGCATTCGGCCGCGATCAAGATGCGCTCGGCGTTCATGCCCGACAGGATGTAGCGGAAGCCCTTCCCCTCCTCGCCCACCAGTGCGGAGGCAGGGATGCGCAGATCATCGAAGAACACCTCGCAGCTGGAGTGGTTCATCATCGTGCGGATCGGCTTGACAGTCATACCGTTCTGCAAGGCCGCCTGCATGTCGACGAGGAAGATCGACAGCCCCTCGGTCTTGCTTGCCGCCTCCTCGCGCGGAGTGGTGCGGGCGAGCAGGAGCATGAGATCGGAATGTTCGGCGCGGCTGGTCCAGATTTTCTGACCGTTAATGACGTAATTATCGCCGTCCCTGACAGCGCGGGTCTTGAGGCTCAGCGTATCGGTGCCGCTGGTGGGTTCCGAGACACCGAAGGCCTGCAGTCGCAACTCCCCGCTGGCGATGCGCGGCAAGTAATGCGCCTTCTGTTCCTCGGATCCGTAACGCAGCAAGGTATTCATGATGTACATCTGCGCGTGAGCGCTGGATCCATTGCATCCGCTCGCCTGAATTTCCTCCATGATCACGCAGGCCGCCTGAAGGCTGAGGCCACTGCCACCGTGCTCGGTGGGGATCAGCGCCGCGAGGAAGCCCGCCTTGGTCAAGGCATCGACAAACTCGGCCGGATATTCGCGCACCGCATCCTTGGCGCGCCAGTATTCTCCGGGGAAACCTTCGCACAATGACCGCACCGCACGGCGAATTTCGGCCAGTTCCTCAGGTTCATGGGCGGACATCGACACGCAAAGCTCTCCTCTGATTGGCGGCGGGCTTGCCTGCTCGCGCTTCGCAAGTCCACCTGACCAATTTGGGTGCTTTCGCGAAAGACGCGAGGTCTGGCAATCCCGTTTCGATCTGCTACCGAACGAGCCATGGCTGACCCCGCCCCTTCCCCGGCCCACCTCACCCGCGCGCAGGAATGGGCGCTGGCGCTGACCATCGCTGTGGTGACGGCCAATGCCTATTATATCCACCCGATCATCGGCGAGGTGGCCAGAGGCTTCGGGGTCGGCGAGGCGGAGATCGGGCTGGTGCCGGCCCTGAACCAGCTGGCTCTGGCGCTGGGCATCCTGCTGCTGCTGCCGCTGGGTGATTTCTATTCCAACAAACGCCTGTGCCTGATTCTTGTCGCGGGCCAGACCCTGTGTCTTGGGGGCATGGTGATGGCGCAGGATTTCAGGCTGTTCACCGCTGCCTCGACATTGCTCGGTTTCGTCACCATCGCGCCCTATCTGATCCCCGCTTTTGCCTCGAAACGTGTCGCGCCAGAACGGCTCGGACAGGTCACGGCGCAGCTTACTGCGGCGGTAATCTTCGGCATTCTGGTCGCCCGCGTTGGTGCCGGGATCATTGCCGAACGCGCCGATTGGCACATGGTCTATGTCTGCGCTCTGGTACTGATGGCTGGGATTACCGCGGTTCTGCCCTTCGCGATGCGCAGTGAGACAACCGCCAAGCAACCGCAGGCGCGTTATCGCGCACTGATCGCGTCCGTATTCACCCTTGCAGCAAAGCATCCCGACATGCGGATTTCCGCTGCTATTCAGGGGCTGAACTTTGCCTGTTTCACGGCGACCTGGCTTGCGCTGGCACTGCACCTGACAAGCCCAGCGCTGGGATATGGCACCGATGATGTCGGCTATCTTGCGGCGATTGCGATGGTTAGCATCGTCACCACACCGCGCCTCGGGCGGTGGGCTGACCGTATCGGCCCGCGCAAGGCTCGGCTAGCGGCGGCCTGCGTTCAACTGGCGGGCATCGCATTGCTCTATCCGCTGGGTTTCAGCATCTGGGCCATCGTGGTGCCGCTGTTTCTGGTCAACATGGTCGGGCCGACAATCGACGTGACCGGCCGGATGACGTTGTTCACCCTCGCGCCGGAAATCCGCACCCGCCTGACCACTTCCTATATCGTCGCGATGTTCGTGGGCGGCGCCATCGGAAGCGCGGCGGGAACGGCGATCTTTGGCTGGGCCGGATGGGCCGGCACCTGCGCTCTGCTGCTGGCGATGTCAGGCGGCGTGCTTGGCCTGTCCTTCCTCGCCGAGCGGCGCTGGCGGACACGGCCTTCGTAATGGTGACCCCGGCGCGATTCGAACGCGCGGCCCTCAGATTAGGAATCTGATGCTCTATCCTGCTGAGCTACGGGGTCCCGAGCGGCTTCATAGCACCCGGGGATCACCTTTCAATTCAACTTTTCGGGCGGCGCGACCGGGAATGGCAGGGGCGCGACCGGCACGCCTTCCTCGATCAGTGCCTTGGCCTCCGCAAGGCTGGCCTGACCGTGGATCGGGGCCTCGTCACGCTCGCCATAGTGCATCTTGCGAGTTTCCTCGGCGAACTTGTCACCGACCCAGGTCGAATTCTTGAGCGCCTCGGCCTGCGCCTTGGCCAGCGCCGCCAGAGCCTTTTGCATCTCGGGCGGCATGGTGGTGTTCGCCATGGGTCGGGGCGCTTCGGGCGGGAGCACCTCCTTCCGGGAATTGCCCTTGGCCGGCACCGCGGGTGCCATCGGTGCCTTTGCCACCGTATCCGACCCGCAATGCGGGCAGGCGAGCAATCCGCGCGCGCGCTGGTCGTCGAAATCGGCAGAGGAACCGAACCACCCTTCAAAGCGGTGGCCTTCTTGGCAGGCAAGGTCGTAGACAATCATGGCGTATCAGGATTTGGGAATGGCGCGGCGGTTGGCAAGGGCCGGCACCTGCGCGCGCACTTCATTGATACGGCGAAGGTCGATTTCGCAGAAACCCAGCCCCGGCGCCTCGCCCCCCATGTCGAGCAACACCTCACCCCACGGATCGACCACAAGGGAGTGACCGTAGGTCTCGCGCCCGTCCGCGTGGCGACCCACTTGCGCAGCGGCGATAACGAAGGCCTGCGCCTCGATCGCGCGGGCGCGGAGCATCACGTGCCAATGCGCAGCGCCGGTGGGCTTGGTGAAGGCTGCGGGGACCGCGATGCAATCACAGCGGCGGTTGCCCAATTCCTCGAACAGCGCGGGGAACCGCAAGTCATAGCAGATCGTGAGGCCAAGCCGCCCGAGCGGGGTGCGCTCCACCGTCATGACCTCTCTGCCCGGCTCATAGGCGTTGCTCTCCCGCCAGCTTTCTCCGCTGGCGAGATCGACATCGAACATGTGGATCTTGTCGTAGGTGACAGGCTCGCCAAGATCGGGGTGAAAGTAATGCGCGCGGTTGGCCCACATGCCGCTTCCCGTCGCCACGGGCATCGAGCCGATCACGATATCGAGATGCTGCTTGGCCGCGATCACCGATATCTGCTCGATCATTGCAGCGGGCGCCGGGCTTTCAATCCACTGGCGCGCGCGGGAGCGGTCGCGGTCGAGCAGCAAAGCCATTTCCGGGGTAAACAGCACCAGTGCGCCGCGCTTGGCGCATTGCTTCGCCGCATCTTCGATGACCGCAAGATTGGCCTCGGGATCAATGCCCGAGGTCATCTGCAAGACGCCGATCGTGGTCCTCATCCCGCCAGCAACGCGTCAAGCTTGCCCGCAGCCTCCAGCGCGGCAAGATCGTCCGAGCCGCCGACATGCACATCGCCGATGAAGATCTGCGGCACCGTCATCGCGTTCGGCGCGCGGGCGAGCATTTCCTCGCGCTTGGGGCCGCCCATGGTGATGTCATGCTCGGTGAACTCGGCACCTTTCTGCGTCAGCAGCCGCTTGGCGCGCACGCAGAAGGGGCAGCCGAACTTGGTGTAGATGTCGATGTGCGGGGCGGCCATTTGTGTCTCTCTTGCCAAAAACTCTTGAAAGCTCCGGTTGCCGAACCAGATAAGCAGTGCCGCCGCGTTTCGCCAGCCCCGGGAAACAGCAACGGCGGCAAGGCGGGTGCTGCAACCGGCAGGCCCGCATCAGACCCAAATTGCTCATGCAAGAGGATTTGCCACTATGTCGCGTTTCGATTTCACTCCCTATCGCCGCTCCACTGTGGGCTTTGATCGCCTGTTCGACCTGCTCGAAAATCAGGCGCGCCTGAATGCTGGCGACAATTATCCGCCTTTCAACATCTCGCGCCGCGGCGAGGACAATTACCGCATCACGCTGGCCGTGGCGGGTTTTCGCCCGCAGGACATCGACATCACCGCGCAGCAGAACCTGCTCGTCGTGCAGGGCCGCAAGCGGGAGGAAGCCGATGAGGGCGCCGAGCTGATCCATGTCGGAATCGCCAACCGCGGCTTTGAACGCCGTTTTGAACTCGCAGATTTCGTGCGGGTGGAGCGCGCCGACCTTGCTGATGGTCTGCTGATCATTGATCTGGTGCGCGAAGTTCCCGATGCGATGAAGCCGCGCAAGATCGCAATCGGCGGCACTGCGACGCTGACGGCTGTGCCGACCGGCGGCGGCGAAGACACCGCCAGCGCGGCCTGATCCGGCTTTCCCGAACATAAATCCCGAATGAAAAGGGGGCGGATCTTGCGATCCGCCCCCGCGACTTTCGTCGCCCGGCATGGCCCTATCCGTCCGGGTCGCAGAAGACGGACAAGACCATGCAAGCCTGCAAGTGAACTTCGCTGGACCCGCTGACGCCACCAGTTGGTGTGGCTGTCATCAGGCCAAACCGATAGGCCGAAGTTCCTTCAAACCTTTAAAGCTACGCCGCTATCTAATGCGGATTCGTAAGAACGCGCAAGGCTAAACTTGCATTCTTGCAAGTTTGCATCACCCAAAGTCCGGCTTACGAAACAAAGGATTGCAGCGTTCAATTTACAACAGGTTAAATAGTTAAGGGCGGCCCAAGGACCCCCAAAACGCCAGACTAAAAAGTTGCCACGATCCAAACCTGGCACAATCTAGACAAGCCGCGATTGCTCCAGCGCCGCCGCGATGAAGCCTGCAAACAACGGATGCGGATCAAACGGGCGCGACTTCAGTTCAGGGTGGAACTGCACACCGACAAACCATGGATGATCGGGCCGCTCGACGATTTCGGGCAGCAATCCGTCAGGGCTCATGCCGGCAAAGATAAGGCCCTGCCTTTCGAGCGGTTCGATAAAGGCGCTGTTGACCTCGTAACGATGCCGGTGGCGTTCCGAAATCACCTCGGCGCCGCCATAGATGCGCGAGGCATGGCTGTTCGGGCTCAGCTTTGCCGGATAGGCTCCAAGCCGCATCGTGCCGCCAAGATCACCGCCCTCCTTGCGCTGTTCCAGACCTTCCTTCGTCATCCATTCGGTGATGATGCCAACCACGGGCGTATCTGTCGGACCGAATTCGGTTGATGAGGCCTGTTCGAACCCCGCCGCCCGCGCGCCCTCGATACAGGCCATCTGCATCCCGAGGCAGATGCCAAAGAACGGCACCCCGCGCTCGCGCGCAAAGCGCACCGCCGAAATCTTGCCCTCGCTGCCGCGCTCGCCAAAGCCGCCGGGGACAAGAATGCCGTGCATCGGTTCAAGCGCCGAGACGATCGCGGAATCATCATCCGATTCGAAAATCTCGGCGTCGATCCACTTGATGTTGACCTTGACGCGGTTGGCGAGACCGCCATGCACCAGCGCCTCGTTGAGGCTCTTGTAGGCATCCTGCAAGCCGACATACTTGCCGACCACCGCAATCGTGACCTCGCCTTCGGGGTTGAAGTGACGATCGGTCACATCTTCCCACGCCGACAGATCGGGCTCGGGCGCGTCGGTGATACCGAAGGCACGCAGCACTTCTGCATCGAGCCCTTCAGCGTGATATTGTTGCGGGACAGAATAGATCGACGGCGCATCGAGCGCCTGAATTACAGCTTGCGTCCGCACATTGCAGAACTGCGCGATCTTGCGGCGGTCGCTTTCGGGAATCGGATGCTCGGCCCGGCACAGCAGAATGTCGGGTTTGATACCCAGACTGGCCAGCTCGCGCACAGAATGCTGCGTGGGCTTGGTCTTCAGCTCGCCCGCCGCCTTGATGTAAGGCACCAGCGTGACATGGACGCTGACCGTCTGGAACGGTTCAAGCTCGTTTCTTAGCTGGCGGATCGCTTCCATGAAGGGCAGCGATTCGATGTCGCCCACTGTCCCGCCGATCTCGCACAGGATGAAATCGTGGTCGCCCTGATCGGCAAGGGCGAATTCCTTGATCGCGTCGGTCACGTGCGGGATGACCTGCACCGTCGCACCCAGATAGTCGCCGCGGCGTTCCTTGGCGATGATATCGCGGTAGATGCGCCCGGAGGTGATGTTGTCGCTCTGACGCGAGGACACGCCGGTGAAGCGTTCGTAATGGCCAAGGTCAAGGTCGGTCTCGGCCCCGTCGTCGGTCACATAGACCTCGCCGTGCTGATACGGGCTCATCGTGCCCGGATCGACGTTGAGATAGGGATCGAACTTGCGAATGCGGACCTTGTAGCCGCGCGCCTGAAGCAGCGCAGCGAGCGATGCCGCCATGAGACCTTTGCCGAGCGAGGAGACCACGCCGCCGGTGATAAAAATGAACCGCGCCATGGGAGTCGGGCCTTAACGAGCAGGAGGGATTCGGGGCAAGCGATTTGCGGTGCGTGCAGGCACACCATCCACAATCGCGTTATTCGGGGCCATGCCGCCGCAGCGGCACACGCTTATTCGGCGAGCGGATCCTGCTCTGCCGGAGGAGCGGCAGGCGCGGCAGGCGCCGGCGTAGGATCAGCCAGCAGATCAGGCCCACCCGGTGCGGCAGCGCCTCGCTCCAGCGTCGTCGTCACGCCGCCAACCCGGCTTTCGCGCACGGCCAGCCCGGCCAGCACGATCGATAGCGCCACGAATGCCACCGCCAGCCACTTCGTCGAACGCGACAGGAAATCGGCCGCGCCGCGGGCACCAAAGGCGCCACCGGGATTGCCGCCGATGCCAAGCCCCCCACCCTCGGAACGCTGCATCAGCACGACGCCGACCAGCGCGGCGGCCACCAAGGCCTGGATCACGGTGAGGAAGATGAACAGGGACATGAATTCTACTCGTGGCCAAGGGCGATCATCGCCCGGTTGCAGTGCTGGCGCGTCATGTAGGCGCGCAGGCGGCTTGCGGCAAGCCCGCACAAGGGCGCGAGCGCAAGGGTCAGGGGTCGAACGGCTCGCTCGCAGCCAGCGCGATACCCATGAAGCTGTCGGCTGTCAGGCTCGCCCCGCCAACCAGCGCGCCGCCCACATCAGGCACGGCAAAGATTGCAGCAGCGTTTTCGGGCTTGACGGAACCGCCGTAGAGGATGCGCACCTCTGCACCCTGCTCGGCGCCGAAGAGCTCGATCAGCAGCGCGCGGATGGCGCCGTGCATCTCGGCAATATCATCAGTGGTGGCAGCATTTCCGGTGCCGATCGCCCAGATCGGTTCATAGGCCACTGTCAGCCGGTCAGCGATATCGGCGGGCATGTCTTCGGCAATGGGCAGCGAGGCCTTGAGCTGGCGACGAACAAACGCCACCGCCTTACCCGAAGCACGCGTTTCCGCGCTTTCTCCGCAACACATGATGATCCTGAGGCCCGCGGCCAGCGCGCTCTGCGCCTTGGCCCGCACCCGCGCATCGGTTTCGCCATGGTTCTGCCGCCGCTCGGAATGGCCGAGGATGACGAACTTGGCGCCCGCATCGGCGATCATCGCCGCCGAGATATCGCCGGTATGCGCGCCGCCATCCTCGTGATGGCAATCCTGCGCACCAACGGCGATCTGTTCGGCCTCGCGGTGGATCGGGTGAATCAGCGTGTAGGGCGGCGCGAGCGCCACCTCGACCTTCATGTGGCGCTGGGCGGCACGGTCAATCGCACGCGCTTCGGACAGCATCGCGCGGGTGCCATGCATCTTCCAGTTTCCGACAATATAGGGTCGGCGGGTCATGGGTGTGTCCTGCAATCTAGAAATATGAGAGGGTTGCGACCGGCGACCTTGATTCTGTGTTTTGCTGTAATGCGCCGGGGCCGCGTCCGCTAGCGGAGGAAGGCGCACTAGTCAAAACCATCGCTCACCTGTTGCCGCGCGGTCGCATGGCCTATAAAGCGCACCGGCGCCGCGGCCTTGTGCGGCGCGCATGGGACGCAGCCCGTCCCGCCATCAGCCAGCATCGGGTGGGACCGTACCGACATGATTTCCTTCTTCCGCCGTTTTTTCGAGTCGAAGATCGGCCTGCCGATCGTGCTTGCCTTTCTCGGGCTGATGGCGCTGGCCTTTGCCGCATCGGACATTACCGGTTCCACCTTCGGCGGCGTTGCCAACACCGATCGCATGGCCGTGGTCGGAGATGCCACGATCCCGGTTTCCGACCTTTCGGTTGCTGCCAACACGGCGCTCGATCAGGTGCGTGAACGCAACCCGACCATCACCATGCCCGAATTCGTCACCGAAGGCGGGCTCGACGAGGTGATCCGACAACTGATCGATCGCTATGCCGTGGGCCAATATGGATCGCGTTATGGCCTGCGCGCAGGCGAGAACCTGGTGAACAGCGAAATTCTCCAGATCCCGGTGTTTCAGGGTCTGACCGGCGGTTTCGACGAACAGGCCTATCTGGCAGCCCTCCGTCAACGCGGGCTGACCGATACGACCTTCCGCCGCGACCTGGCCGACGGGCTGATCGATGCCCAGTTGCTGCGGCCGGCCATCGCCGCGCCGCAGCTACCCGAAAAGGTGGCCCGCCAATATGCCTCGTTGGTGCTGGAAAAGCGCAAGGGCGAAATCGCGCTGATCCCGAGCGCGGCTTTCGCACCTGCTGGCGATCCGACCGAGGCACAGTTGACGGCCTGGTACAAGGACAACCGCACCCAGTTCATTCGCCCTGAACGGCGCACCTTGCGCTTTGCGGTGTTCGGCGAGGACACGCTCAAGGTCGATGCCACGCCGACCGCAGCCGAAATCGCCGCCCGCTTCAAGCGTGATGCCACCAAGTTCGCCGCAAGCGAGCGGCGAGCGGTCACAAGCTTCGTGGTGCCGACCGAGGATGCCGCCAAGGCCCTTGTTGCCCGGATCCGTTCCGGAGCCTCGCTTGAAGCCGCCGCGCGAGAGGCCGGGTTCACCGCTTCCACCTCCGACCTGCGCGACCGCGAAGCAATGTCCGGGGCGACCAGCTTTGCCTTTGCCCAGAACGCCTTCAAGGCCGCTCAGGGCGGCATCGTCGATCCGGCGCAGGGCACGCTTGGCTGGTATGTCGCGCGGGTCGACCGGATCGAGCGCACCCCCGCCCGCACGCTGGAGCAGGCAACCCCGGAAATCACTGCGGCGCTGACCACCGAAAAGCGTGCAGCGGCGATCGGCGATCTGACCGCTGAAATCGAAGCCGAAATCGATGGCGGAACGGCGCTGGCCGAAGTCGCCAAGGCCTATGGCCTCAAGATCGAGACAACCCCTGCCCTGCTCGCCGATGGACGCGCTTTCGGACGGCCGGAGGTGCAGATCGTGCCGCAGCTGGCCGCAGTGCTCCAGACCGCCTTCCAGATGGAGGAAAGCGAGCCGCAACTGGCGCAGGTTTCAGCGCAGGATTTCGTCGTTTTCGAAGTTGCCCGGATCGAAGAAGCATCGGCGCCGCCGCTCGCACAGGTTCGCGCGGGTGCCATCGATGGCTGGAAGCGTTCGGAAGGCGCCAAGCTCGCCAAGGCTGCCGCCAATCGGATCGCTGCCAAGGTGCGCGCCGGAACGCCGCTGGCTGCCGCGATGGCCGCTGAAAACAAGCCCGGCTTCGAGCGCGAGGTGATCGACCTCGAACGGCGCCAGCTGCTTGCCAGTCGGGCCGGAAACGTGCCGCCGCCGCTGGTGCTGATGTTCAGCATGGCCAAGGGTACGGTCAAGCCGCTTGAAGGCCCGCGCAATCTCGGCTGGTACGTTGTCAGCCTTGACGACATCAGCACCCTGCCGCTCGAATCGGAAAAGGAACTGGTGACCCAGACCCGTCAGCAGCTCGCCCAGTCGCTCACGGAGGAATACCGTGCGCAGGTGACCGCCGGAATGCGCAAGGAACTGGGCGTGACCCGCAATGATGCGGCGATCACGGCGGTTCGCAAGCAGCTCGCCGGCGAACAGTGACAACGGGCCTGATCGTTTCGTGACCGCAACGCATGTCGTAACCGGACTGCCCGAAAACGCCGCGGCTGCCGCTGCCAACCTGGCGGCGGGAAAGCCCGCGCTGGTGTGGCGCCGGATCATCGCCGACAGCGACACGCCGGTCGGTGCGGCGCGGCGGCTGATCGTCCCGGGGCGCGGCGATTTTCTGCTGGAGAGCGTCGAGGGCGGCGAGGTGCGCGGGCGCTACAGCCTGCTCGGCCTCGACCCCGATCTGGTGTTCCGCGCCAAGGGCAACGCAGCCGCCGTCAACCGCAACTGGCAGCTTGACCGCGATGCCTTTGCGCCGCTGGCGGGTGATGCGCTGGGCGAACTGCGCGACCTTGCGGCGGCCTGCCGGATCGACCCGATGCCCGAAGGCCTGCCGCCTGCGCTCGCCTGTCTGGTCGGCTATCTCGGCTACGAAACCATCGGCCTTGTCGAAACCCTGCCGCGTGCGCCCGATAGCGCGCTGGATCTGCCCGATATGCTGTTTGTGCGGCCCACGGTGATCCTTGTGTTCGACGGGCTGACCAATGCGTTGTTCGCCATTGCGCCAATCTGGGAAGCAAGCGACCCGGCAGCCGCCGTTGCCCGCGCAGGCGAGCGGATCGATGAGACGCTGAGCCAGCTTGGCCGAGCGATGCCTGCCGGCGATGGCGCCGCCGTTCCGGATGCTCTGCCCGATCTTGCTCCGGTCATCGCGCCGGACGATTACAAGGCAATGGCCCTGCGCGCCAAGGACTACATCCTTGCAGGTGACATCTTTCAGGTGGTGCTGGCCCAGCGGTTCACCTGCCCTTTCACGCTCCCCCCCTTGGCGCTCTACCGCGCCTTGCGGCGGGTGAACCCCTCCCCCTTCCTCTACTTCCTCGATCTGCCCGGTTTTGCGCTGGTTGGTTCCTCGCCGGAGATTCTGGTGCGGGTGCGTGACGACGAAGTGACCATCCGCCCCATCGCCGGAACCCGCCCGCGCGGCAAAACGCGCGAGGAGGACGACGCCAACGAAGCCAGCCTGCTCGCCGATCCCAAGGAGCGCGCCGAGCACCTGATGCTGCTCGATCTGGGGCGCAACGACGTGGGCCGGGTGGCAGCGGCGGGGACAGTGGAAGTCACCGGCAGTTTCACCATCGAACGCTACAGCCACGTCATGCACATTGTCAGCAATGTGGTGGGACGGCTCGATCCATCGAAAGACGCACTGGACGCGCTGTTCGCGGGCTTCCCGGCAGGAACCGTCTCAGGCGCCCCCAAGATCCGGGCGTGCGAAATCATTGCCGAACTCGAGCCCGAAACACGCGGGGCCTATGCCGGTGGCGTGGGATACTTCGCGCCCGACGGCAGCCTCGATTCCTGCATCGTCCTGCGCACCGCGGTGGTGAAGGACGGGGTGATGCACGTGCAGGCGGGTGCAGGGATCGTCGCCGACAGCGACCCCGATTACGAACTCGCCGAATGCCGCGCCAAGGCAGGAGCCCTCATCGCCGCGGCGCGCGAGGCTGTGCGGGTGGCAAGTGAGCCGGGGTATGGGCAATGAAACGCGCGCTTGCCGCACTTGCCCTTCCGCTGATGCTCGCCGCCTGTACCGAAGCCCCGGCGGGCGAACCGGTCACGCGAGTCAGCCTTGATGGCACCGCCATTGCCGATGGCCCCAGCCCCTCGCCCACCCCCTCGCAAGCGGTCGGCCCTTCGGCCTGCAAGAGGGTGACGTTCGAGGACGTGCCGCTTACCCACTGTATCGCCGATCCGGCCCAGCACCGCATCGCGATGGCCAACCTTGGGGCCGACAGGCAGCCATTCGCCTCGCTGTCGGCCTTCGCGGCGAGTGTCGACCCAGCCACGATTGCCTTTGCCATGAATGGCGGGATGTTCGGCGATGATCTGATGGCGATCGGGTACTACGTCGAGAACGGCGAGCGCCTCGCTGAACTGAACCGGGCGGACGGAGACGGCAATTTCTACATGAAGCCCAACGGGGTGTTCTTCGGTAGCGGCGCCAAATGGCAAGTGCTGGGCAGCAACACCTTCTTCAAAACCGTCGGCGATCGCCCCAGGTTCGGCACCCAGTCCGGCCCGCTGCTGGTGGTGGACGGTAAATTGCACCCGGACATTCAGGACAACGGCCCTTCACGCGCGGTGCGCAACGGTGTGGGTGTCGACGCATCGGGGAAAGCACATTTCGTCATTTCCGATGCGCCAGTCAGCTTCGGGCAGATCGCGCGCTATTTCCGTGACGAGGTCAAGGTGAGCAACGCGCTTTATCTTGACGGACAGGTGTCGAGCCTGTGGGACCCGGCGGCAGGGCGCATGGACAAGGGCCGCGTCGGGCCGATCATCGTGGTGACGAAAATCGAAGGGGCAAAGCCGGAATGATCCTCGTCATCGACAATTACGACAGCTTCACCTTCAACCTGGTCCATTACCTGATGGAATTGGGGGCCGAGGTGCGCGTGGAGCGCAATGATGCGCTGACTGCCGCCGAGGCATTGCGAACCAATGCTGCGGGGTTTCTCATATCGCCTGGCCCCTGCACGCCGAACGAGGCCGGGATCAGCCTCGATCTGGTCGCCGCCTGTGCCGACGCTGGCAAGCCCTTGATGGGCGTGTGTCTGGGTCATCAGGCGATCGGCCAGCATTTCGGCGGGACAGTGCAGCGCGGCGGCTTGATGCACGGCAAGACCTCGCCCGTCACGCATGACGGGACGGGCCTGTTTGCAGGCCTGCCCTCGCCTTTCATCGCCACGCGCTATCACAGCCTCGAGGTGGTGGACATTCCCCCCGCGCTCGTCGCCAATGCCCATGCCGAAACGCCGGGCAGCGATTATCCGAGCGTCATGGGCTTCCGCCATGCGAGCCTGCCGATCCATTCGGTGCAATTCCACCCCGAAAGCATCGCCACCGAGCACGGCCATGCCCTGCTCGCCAACTTCGTCCGTATGTGCGGGATGCAGCCGGTGCTGCCCGCGAGGATGAGCGCATGAGCACGCTCCCCAAAGTCACCACGCCCCTGACCGAAGCCGAGGCCGAGGCCGCCTTCGGCACGCTGCTGGACGGCGCGCCTTCGGAAGCGGAGATCGAAACCTTCCTCGTGGCCCTTTCAGCCCGCGGCGAAACAGCTGACGAAATCGCGGGGGCTGCGCGGGCCTTGCGGGCGCGCCTGATCCCCATCAGCGCACCCGACGACGCGATCGACGTTTGCGGCACCGGGGGTGACGGGCACCATACGCTCAACGTCTCAACTGCGGTGAGTCTTGTGGTCGCGGCCTGCGGCGTGCCGGTGGCCAAGCACGGCAACCGTGCGGCGAGTTCCAAGGCGGGCGCGGCGGACACGCTCGAAGCGTTAGGGCTGGATATGGACGCAGCCGGGCGCACGGCGGAAAAGACCCTCGCCGAAATCGGCATCTGCTTCCTGTTTGCGAAGAATCACCACCCCGCGATGGCACGCATCCAGCCCATCCGGGTGCGGATCGGCCAGCGCACGATCTTCAACCTGATGGGGCCGCTGTCGAATCCGGCCAGGGTCAAAAGCCAGCTGATCGGCATAGCCCGCCCTGCATATGTCCCGATCTATGCCGGCGCGATGGCCCGGCTCGGCACCGGCAAGTCGCTGATCGTCTCGGGCGACGAAGGCCTTGACGAATTGAGCCTCGCAGGGGGCAATGAGGTCGCGGTGGTGACGGGTAACGCGTTCACCATGGAGCGCCTCGACGCTTCGGCAGCGGGCCTGCCCCATGCACCGATCGAGGCGATCCGCGGCGATGATGCAAAGCACAACGCCGCAGCTCTCAAGGCGCTGCTGATGGGCGCTCCCGGCCCCTATCGCGACGCGGTGCTGTTCAACGCAGCGGGTGCGCTGACCGTGGCGGGACGTGGAGGCGACTGGCACGAGCGCGCCGCAATCGCTGCCGAGGCACTCGACAGCGGCGCGGCGCTGGCCTTGCTCCAGCGCTGGATTGCGCTAGCGAAGTGACACAATGAACAAGCTCGAAGAAATCTGCGCCGCCAAGCGGGCAATCGTCTCCGCACGCAAGCAGGCGATCAGCGAGGACGCGCTGACCCGTGCTGCACGCACCCAGACCGTGCCGCGCGGGTTCGAGGCCGCTTTGCGCCAGCGCGCCGCGGACGGCTATGCCCTGATCGCCGAGATCAAGAAGGCCAGCCCCTCCAAGGGCCTGATCCGTGCAGATTTCCGCCCTGCCGAACATGCCGCAGCCTATGAAGCGGGCGGTGCCGCCTGCCTTTCAGTGCTGACCGACGCACCCTATTTTCAGGGCCACGAGGATTACCTCATTCAAGCCCGCGCCGCCTGCGCCCTGCCGGTGCTGCGCAAGGACTTCATGGTTGATCCCTGGCAATGTATCGAGGCCCGCGCCATCGGGGCTGACGCGATCCTGATCATCGTCGCTGCACTGGAGGATGGCGCGATGGTCGAGATCGAAGCCGCCGCCAGCGAACTGGGCATGGACGTGCTGGTCGAGGTACATGACGAGGCTGAAGTCGAGCGCGCGGCCAAGGTGCTGAAATCACGCCTGATCGGAGTCAACAACCGCGATCTCAAGACCTTCACCACCTCGCTCGCCACCACCGAACGGCTCGCACCGCTGATGCCGGAAGGCACGCTGATTGTCGGCGAAAGCGGGATCAACTCCCACGCCGACTGCCAGCGCCTTGAGGCCGCAGGCGTGCGCACCTTCCTTGTGGGCGAAAGCCTGATGCGCGCTGACGATATTGCGAGTGCCACCCGCGCGCTGCTCGGGCCAGAGTAGCCAAGGCCCGTTCGTGTCGAGCACAGTCGAGACACCTGACGCAACGGCCTCTCGACTTCGCTCGAGGCGAACGGATAGGAAGGCGGCATGACCAAACTCACCCACCTTGATGACAACGGCGCGGCGCACATGGTGGATGTCGGCGGCAAGGCGGCCACGGCGCGGCGCGCGGTCGCTTCGGGACGGATCACCATGTCGGCAGAGGCGCTGGTCGCGATCCGGGAAGGCAACACACCCAAGGGCGACGTTCTCGGCACCGCGCGCATCGCCGGGATCATGGCGGCCAAGCGCACCGGGGAATTGATCCCGCTGTGCCATCCGCTCGGCCTCGAAGCGGTCACCATCGACTTCGCCTATGAAGCAGACGCCATCCGCGTCACCGCCGCCGCCTCTCTGACCGGCAAGACAGGCGTGGAAATGGAAGCGATGACAGCCACTTCCATCGCACTCCTCACAATCTATGACATGGCAAAGGCGATCGACAAGGGCATGGTGATCGAAGGCGTGCGCCTGATCGCCAAGTCCGGCGGCAAATCGGGCGATTGGACCGCCCAGGGAACAGGCCCGCAATGACCGGAGCGCTGGGCCTTGAGGAAGCGCAGGCCCGCCTGCTTGCCCTGGCCCCGCTGCTCCCGCTCGAAGCCGTCCCGATGGAGGCCATGCTGGGGCGCTATCTGACCGGGGATCTGCGCGCCGCGCGCACTCAGCCTCCGGCCGATCTGTCCGCGATGGACGGTTATGCGGTGACGCCAGGCGATGGGCCATGGCAAATCATCGGTGAAAGTCGCGCGGGCGCGCCCTTTGCCGATCCGCTCACTCCCGGCCAATGCATCCGCATCTCGACCGGCGCAGTGGTGCCGCAGGGCGCGGACCGGGTGCTGCTCCAGGAAGATGCATGGCACGAAGGCGCAACCGTCGCCGCCAGCCAGCCAGCCCCGCCCGGCCGCCATATCCGCGCGCGCGGTTTCGATTTTCATGAAGGCGACCTGCTGCTGACACGCGGCGCACGAATGACCCCGGGTCGCATCGCATTGGCACTCGCCGGAGGACACGCACAGGCGATGGCAGCAAGGCGGCTAAGGGTCGCGGTGATGGACAGCGGCGATGAGCTCGCCCCGGATCCTGCCCGCTGCCTCCCTCACCAGATTCCCGCCAGCAACGGCGCGATGCTCGCCGCGATGCTGGCCCCGCTGGGGTGCGAAGTGACACGCATCGGCCCGGTCGCTGATGATCGCGCGGCGCTCGCCGCCGCCTTGCTGCAGGCCGAAACCGCCGATGTGCTGATCACCTCGGGCGGCGCATCGGTGGGCGATCACGATCTGATCAAGCCCGCGGTGGCGGAATGGGGTGCCGAAACCGCTTTCTGGAAGGTTGCAATCAAGCCGGGCAAGCCGCTGCTGGTCGCCACAAGAGGCGCTCAGGTGATCCTTGGCCTGCCGGGCAATCCGGTGTCGAGCTTCGTGACGGCCTTCCTGTTTGCCTTGCCACTGGTGCGGGCCGCAATGGGCGATCCCGATCCCCTGCCACGCGCGGTCACGATGCCGGCAGGCGAGCCTCTGCCCGCTACTGGCCCGCGGCGCGAATTCCTGCGCGCAGTCAACGACGGCGGCACGGTGCGGCTGGCCGGATCGCAGGATTCCTCCGCACTCAGCGCCTTGGCAGCGGCTGACTGCCTGATCGACCGGCCCGCAGGTGCAGCCGCCCTTGCCGCAGGAGAGCCTGTCCCGGTGTTCCACCTCCAGAATGGCTGAATTGCGCGGGTTTGCTGGCAGGCGCGCTTGACTCAATTTGTTTAGTTGCCTAATTGTTCCTTGTTCGTTCACCTTAATGGCGGACGGCAAGTGCAAACAACGCACCTGTAAACCCGATTGACGGGGACGGTGCCTCTTGGCGCACGCAAGGGATTGGCACGGCGCGCTTCGATGTGGGGTGCGGCGTGGGTGCGACCACAGGAGACTTGACCAATGCTGACCGCAAAACAGCGCGAGCTGATCGTCTTCATCCAGCAACGGCTGGAGGAGACCGGCATCTCGCCGAGTTTCGAGGAAATGAAGGAAGCGCTCGATCTCAAGAGCAAGTCGGGCGTGCATCGGCTGATTTCGGCGCTGGAGGAACGCGGCTTTCTGCGCCGTCTGCCGAACCGCGCGCGTGCGCTGGAAGTGATCCGGGAGCCGGGCGATACCACCCCTGCCCGCAACACCGCTGCCAGCGATAATATCGTGCCGATGCCTGCGGCCCGTACTACGGCGCCTGAGGCCGCCAATGACGTGATCGAACTGCCGCTGCATGGGCGGATTGCGGCGGGTGCGCCGATCGAAGCGCTGGAAGGCCAATCGACCTTGCCGGTACCGGCGGCGCTGCTTGGCCCGGGTGAGCACTATGCGCTGGAGGTTTCCGGGGACTCGATGATCGAGGCCGGGATCTTCGACGGCGATTTCGCGCTGGTGCGGCGCACCAACACTGCGCGCGACGGTGAGATCGTGGTGGCGCTGGTACGCGGTGAGGAAGCGACGCTCAAATATCTGCGCCGTGAAGGCGGCAAGGTGCGGCTCGATCCTGCCAATGCGACCTATGATCCGCAATATTACCGGCCCGATGAGGTCGAGGTGCAGGGCAAGCTGGCAGGCTTGCTGCGGCGCTATCACTGATTGCGACGGGCCGGAGTGTGTTCACCGCGCCGGGGGCAAATCGGCTTTCGGACGTAAAGCGTCGCACTCCGGCGAATTTTTCGTTTTAATTCATTTGGTTGGATTTAACTTGCGGGATCCGCAGGCCGTTTTAGCGGGGGTCTAGCCCCCTCCCAGCCCCCCTTTAGCCTGCTCTTGCCCCCCGCCAGACCCGCGCCAGAGCCCGGCCAGGCTGGCTTTGGCAAAATGCGGGCCTTTATTCCTTCACCCCGCGCCACCAGCCATGATCGCCTTGCGTATCGCCGACGCTGGTGATGCGCTCGTCTTCCAGAACAATGGCGAGCCCTCCTGATTGGCTGAGGAAGCGGCGGTCAGCCTTGAGCCACCGCGGGCGGCAGGATCGGGGCAGGAATCGCTCGGATACGACAATGTCGGCCTCAGCGCAGGCCGCGGCCAGCGCCCGTTCCTCGACCTGATCGCGGCCCCGACCGAGCAAGAGTACCCAGTCACGCTCTCCGCGTCCGATCACGAGGGTGCAGAATGCCGAGGAACAGCGCGCGCCCTCCCATTGGTCGAGCGGCACGGGGTCGGCAGTGACGCTGGCCAGCTCCATCAGATTATCGCGGGTGTAGCGCGAACGGCTGTCGCGCAAGGCAAGCAGGCGCGGCGCTCCATCGGGGGCCCGGCCCGTAATGCCTACCTGCCTGCCATCGCCGGCGATGAGCACATCCGGAATCGGAGTCATTGTCACCATGACGCTCGCAATCCCCACTGGGATCAGCCCGGCAAGTCGCACCCGCCCATTCCACAGGGCGAGCCATAGGCCGCCGGCAACAAACAGTCCGACGGCCAGCCAGCTGATCTGCGGCATCAGCGTGACCGCGCCCGCCTGACCGGCTGTGAAGTGCGCAATTCCCAGCAGCAGCGTGAGCGAGCGCTCGACCAGCCACCAGGCAGGAGCGCCAAGACCGACCAGATCGAGCAGCAGGCCCAGTGCGATCAGAGGCATGGAGACGAAGGTCACCAGCGGTATGGCGATCACATTGGCAAAGGCGCCATAGACCCCGGCGCGGTGGAAGTGGAACAGCACGATCGGCATGAGCGCAATCTCGATCACCACCCCGGTGGCGAACAGCATCACCACCCGCCGCCCGGCGCGGGCCCACCAAGGCTCATCCCGCGCGGCTAGAAAAGCGCGCGCGGGCCTGCTGGTCGATACTGCAATGATCGCAAGCACAGCGGCAAAGCTCATCTGGAAACTCGGCCCGATCGCGCTTTCGGGCCACAGCAGCAGCACAAAGCCAGCTGCCACTGCGACCATCCGCAAGGACAGGGGATCGCGCCCCAGCGCCAGTGCGCCAAGCACCAGCAGGGCGGCAACGCAGCTGCGCACCGTTGGCACCTCCGCGCCGGTGAGCAAGGTATAGCCAACGCCAGCCAGCGCCCCCACCGCGGCCGCCACCACCGGCAGGCGCACCCGCAAGGCCAGTCCCGGCCACAGCGCCAGCAGGCGGAGTGTCACGAAATAGGCTGCCGCGATAAGGGCGCTGACATGCAGCCCGCTGATCGACAGCAGGTGCGTCAGGCCCGCATCCCGCATCGCGACTTCGTCAGCCTCGGCAATACTCCCCCGATCACCGCTGGCAAAGGCTGCCGCAATGGTTCCGGGCGAGCCTGCAACCTGCGAGCGCACATGCTCCGCCAGCGTGCGCTGAAGCCGGGCCAGACCGTCAGCATCAGACGCGGGTTTCACAACCTCCAGCGGGCCGACCATCGTCCCGGTAGCCGAGAGGCCCTTGAACCATGCAGCACGCGCAAAATCGTAACTGCCCGGCAACATCGGGCTCGCCGGGGGCATCAGCCGTGCGCGCAATCGCACCGTCGCACCCTCGGCAAGCCCGTGCGGCACCCCTGCTTCATCGAAAGCAGCCAGCGGAACATTGATCCGAACCTTGCGCGGCACCCCGCTTTGCGCATCGCGCACTGCCAGGGTGAGGCGCATCCGCTGTTCGGCGGGTTGATCCTCGCGTTCGAGGAGATGGCCTTGCAGCAGGCTGACCATCGGTCGTTCGATCGGGGGAGCGCCAACGATTTCCGAACGCGCCCAGACCACAGCGATGCCGAGCACGAAGACCAGGCTGCACACGACCACCGCCTGCCTCAGGCTCGCGCGGGTCTCATCAGCAGCACTGCCCGGCGGCCAGACGGCCAGGGCGCCAATCGCAAGAGCAACCCCGCTCGCCATCGCGGCGCACCAGTGCCATAGTTGTGGCAAGGCGAACCATGTCATGATCCCGCCGGCAAACACCACTGCCAGCCAGGGCGCGCGGTCGAACCCGGCTTTGGCGAGAAACCGTTCTGCCCCATCGAACCAGCGCCCCGCCCCACTGCCAGTGCTGGACAAGCGCGGCCCGGTTTGCCAAGGGCGCGACGTCGGGTTTCCAGCGGCACCATCACCGCCCGGATCCTCTCCCATCGGAATGATCGGCACATCGCGCATCGGCTTGCCCCCCGACCGGCCCAGCCCCGGAAAAGCCAGCGCCCAAGCCGCTCAAAGTGAACAGGAATTCTCAGCTCATGGCAAGCGAAAGCAGCAGCCTCGACACCGCCCCGACCTCCGAAGTCGTGACCCGCTTTGCGCCCTCGCCCACCGGCTTCCTGCATATCGGCGGCGCGCGCACCGCTCTGTTCAACTGGCTTTATGCCCGCCACCACGGCGGCCGTACGCTGCTGCGGATCGAGGACACCGACCGCAAGCGGAGCACGCAGGAGGCGATCGATGCGATCATCGAGGGGCTCGATTGGCTTGGGCTTGATTATGATGCGCCGCCGATCTTCCAGTCCGACCGGGCCGAGCGCCACGCTGAAGTCGCGTGGCAACTGCTGAACGCGGGCCACGCCTATAAGTGCTTCGCCACTCCTGAGGAGCTTGAGGCGATGCGCGAGGAGCAGCGCGCCCAGAAAAAGCCGCTGCGTTACGACGGCCGCTGGCGCGACCGCGATCCGGCCGAAGCCCCGGAAGGCGCGCCCTTCACCATCCGCCTCAAGACCCCCAACGAGGGCGAAACCACGATCCACGACCGTGTCCAGGGCGCGGTGACGGTAAAGAACGAGGAAATCGACGACTACATCATCCTGCGCGCCGACGGCACGCCCACCTATATGCTCGCGGTGGTGGTGGACGATCACGACATGGGCGTGACCCACGTGATCCGCGGCGACGATCACTTGAACAACGCCTTCCGCCAACTGCCGATCATCCGCGCGATGAACGCCATCGAAGGTAACTGGCCCGATCCGGTCTACGCCCACATCCCGCTGATCCACGGCAGCGACGGCGCGAAGCTGTCGAAGCGCCACGGCGCGCTCGGCGTGGAGGCCTATCGCGACGAATTCGGCATCCTGCCCGAGGCGCTGTTCAACTATCTGCTGCGTCTGGGTTGGGGCCACGGTGATCGCGAAGAAATCACCCGTGCCGAGGCCGTCGAACTTTTCGATCTCGACGGCGTCGGCAAGAGCCCTTCGCGCTTCGACCTGAAGAAACTCGAGAATCTCAACGGGCATTATCTGCGCGAAGCCGATGATGCGCGTCTGGCGGCACTGGTGGCCGCGCGGATCGGCGAGGCGGCCGATGTCGAACTGCTCACGCGCGCCATGCCGGTACTCAAGGTGCGCGCCAAGAACCTCAACGAATTGGTCGAGGGGGCAGGCTTCCTGTTTGCCCGGCGCCCTCTCGAATTGACCGATAAGGCTGCCCAGCTGCTCGAGGGCGACGCACGCACCAGCCTGCGCGCCATTTGCAACGCTTTTGCAGCGCAAAACGACTGGACAAGCGAGGCGCTCGAAGCCACTACGAAGGCGCTTGCGGAGGAACTGGGATTGGGTCTCGGCAAGCTGGCGCAGCCGATGCGCGCGGCGCTGACCGGGACGACGACATCACCCGGGATTTTCGATGTTCTGGTTCTTCTGGGCCGGGACGAAGCCCTTGCACGGCTTGACGCCCAGGCGGCGTAAGCCCGCAGCAGGGCAGGGATTTTGGACAGGAGACAGATCTTGGCAGACAAGACGGCGAAACTCGAAATCGGGGGCAAATCGTTCGAATACAGCGTGCTGGAAGGCAGCACCGGCCCCGATGTCATCGACATCCGCAAGCTGTATGCGCAGACCGGCGCATTCACCTTCGATCCCGGCTTCACATCGACCGCGTCCTGCGAAAGCGCGCTGACCTATATCGATGGCGATGAAGGCGTGCTGCTGCACCGCGGCTATCCGATCGGTCAGCTGGCCGAGGACTCGAGCTTTATGGAGGTCTCGTACCTGCTGCTCAACGGCGAACTGCCGAGCCAGCAGGAGCTTGATGAGTTCACCTACACCATCACCCGCCATACCATGCTGCACGAGCAGCTGATGACCTTCTATCGCGGTTTCCGCCGTGATGCGCACCCGATGGCGATTATGTGCGGCGTGGTCGGCGCGCTGTCGGCCTTTTACCATGACAGCACCGACATTTCCGATCCCGAACATCGCAAGATCAGCTCGCACCGCCTGATCGCCAAGATGCCGACAATCGCGGCGATGGCCTACAAGTATTCGGTCGGCCAGCCCTTCATGTATCCTGACAACTCACTGTCCTATACCGGCAACTTCCTGCGTATGACCTTTGGCGTTCCGGCTGAGGAATATGAAGTGATCCCGGCGGTGGAGCGCGCGATGGACCGGATCTTCATCCTCCACGCCGACCACGAACAGAATGCCTCGACCTCGACCGTGCGTCTGGCCGGATCTTCGGGCGCCAACCCGTTCGCCTGCATCGCGGCCGGCATCGCCTGTCTGTGGGGTCCGGCGCATGGCGGCGCGAACGAAGCAGCGCTCAATATGCTCAAGGAAATCGGCACGCCTGACCGCATCCCTCACTACATCGAGCGCGCCAAGGACAAGAACGATCCGTTCCGCCTGATGGGCTTCGGCCACCGGGTCTACAAGAACTACGATCCGCGCGCGACGGTGATGCAGAAGACCGTGCGCGAGGTGTTCGATGCGCTGAAGGTCAATGATCCGCTGTTCGAGACCGCGCTGCGTCTCGAAGAGATCGCGCTTAACGATCCCTATTTCATCGAGAAGAAGCTGTTCCCGAACGTCGACTTCTATTCGGGCATCATCCTCTCGGCGATCGGCTTCCCGACGACGATGTTCACCGCGCTCTTTGCCCTCGCCCGCACCGTGGGCTGGGTGGCGCAGTGGAACGAGATGATCAGCGATCCCGGCCAGAAGATCGGGCGTCCGCGCCAACTCTACACCGGCCCCACGCAGCGCGATTACGTGCCGCTGAGCGCGCGCTAAGGGGTCAAGCACGCCATGATGATGCTCAGAACGGCTGGGGTTTTCCTCGTCGTCATGGGCATCATCTGGATGTTGCAGGGCGCAGGCGTGCTGAATTGGCCTGCCAACAGCTTCATGCTCGCCCAGCAGCAATGGGTCATTTTCGGCGCGCTGACCGCTCTGGTCGGCGCGCTGCTGTTTTGGGGCGCGGGACGGATCAGGCGCTGATCAGAGCGCTGGCAGATCGAGCCGGAACAGCGCCCCGCCACCGGGCGCAGCCGCGACCGTCAGATCCCCCGCCATCGCACGGGCCAAGCGGCGCGAAATATAGAGGCCAAGGCCGGATCCGCCATCGCGCCCGCCGTCACTGTCGCGGCCCAGACGCTCGCCCTTGTCGAAGATGCGCTCGGCCTGCTCGGGGGTGACACCTTGACCCTCGTCTGCGACGGTTACAGAAACACGGCCATCGCCCGCTGTAAAGGCTGTAATCGTTACTGTGCTGGCGGCCGGAGCATAGGCAATCGCGTTGCCGATCAGATTGATGAGTATCTGAAGCACGCGGCGGAATTCAGCGCTGGCGATGGCCGCCCCGTGCTCGCCCTCGACCACCAGCACTGTCTCGCGGTTCTGCGCGCGCACTCCGAGGATGCCGGCCGCCCGCGCTGCCGCATCGGCAAGATCGACCGGCTCCTTTGCCGTGGCAAAGCCGGGGGTCTCGACCACTTCGAGATCAGCCAGATCATCAAGCATCGCGGCAAGGTGTTGCCCTGCGCTCGCGATGGTTCCGGCGTAGTCGCTGTATTCATCACGCAGCGGCCCGGCGAGGCGCGCGCGGATGGTTTCGGCATTGGCGATGATCCGCGCTACGGGCTGCCGCAGCACCGGGGCAAGCGCTGTGCCAACAAGGCGGGTGGGCGAGGCTTCGAGCACCTCACTGGCGTGGGGCGGCAGCCCGGCCAGCGCCATCAGCGGTTCCTCCGGGATCAGCAGCAGTTCAAAGCCGGTCGGCGCTTGCGCATCCGGGCCGAACGGGATCAGACGAATACGCCAGTTACGCTGTGATCCGGCAAAGCGGCAGGCACCACCATCCAGCAGGCGCCAGTGAAGCGGCTGATGATGCGCGATTCCGGTGACCTCAACCAATTCGCTCCATAGCTGGCCGGGCTGTTGCATCGCGGCTGACTGAAGCATGACGGCATCGGGGGCCGTCGCGCTGAGCACCTGAAGCCGCTGACGGGCATCAAGCCGCGCGCTGACCTCTGCGGTCGCACGATCAATCGCATCAAGACGCTCGGCAAAGGCGCGGGTCCCGGCATCAAGCAGCGGGCTTCGCTGCCAGTTTTCGACCAGCACCTCGCAGCCGCCCCCCTCGGTATCGCTCAGCGGATGGATACGCGCAAAGCCCGAAACTTCGGCATCGCCATCAAAGGCGCTGAAAGGGCGCGCAATCCTAAGCCTCATGACACGCGCCTGCCGCACCAACGCAAGCAGTTCGGGGATGGCCAGCGTTCCAGGAAGAGCCCCGCCGCACCGCTCCTGCAAGTTCGCCAGCGCATCGTCAGCCGACAGCAACCGGTCGCACGCATCGGTGAGGCCATAGGCGCCCAGCAGGGATTCGGTGCGATCCATCGTGTTCATCACACGAACCCGCTGCCAGCCAGCAGCGTCGCAGCCTGTTCGGCAGTCAGTTCGGCAAGCCCGCGAGGCAATCGCCCACTCGGCTCTACGATCAGGATCTGCCGTTCAATCGCCGCCGGGCTCACGTCGGTAGCCCGGAGCAACAGGGCAAGCCTTGCGCTTTGCCCTTCATGGCAGGCCAGCACTGCCCCCTCTCGCGAGCTGCGGGTCGACAGGGCCAGCGCGCTCGCGAACAGCGCCAGTCCGGCATGATCGAGCGCCAGCGCCGCCACGACGCCGCGTCGCATACCACCCGCAAGCCGAGCCAGGAGACCAAGGCGGCTCGCGCCCTCATCATAGCTTGCCTGCATCCGCGAGAACGCTGCGGCATCGGGCATATCGCGGCAAGCAACCGAAAGCAGACGGTGGAACAGTTCGGCCGGCAGCTCGCCCAATGGCAGCTCCATCCGGCGCTGGCGCTGCATGAAGCGCGATTGCGCCGCCAGTGACTGCATTGCGAGAGCCGCAGTCGCGCTGTCTTCGGATGCAATGAGTTCCTGAAGCAACGGGCTGAGCACGGGATCAATGGCGTGCCTCTGAAACAGGCGGTCGGCGATCAGGCCTTCGGCAGCCAGCGCATGGCAAAAGCCGAGCAGATCCTCATCTGCCATGAGCCGTTCCGCCAATTGGTCGATCGCGTCTGAATCGGGCCGTGTGTGCGCGCGGATGCCCGGATCATGCCCGTCGCAAACCGCAATCAGTTGAGCCGCGAGATCCTGTATCATGCCCCCGACGCGGGCGAGCACCGCATCACTGACAAGCGCCTTGGCTTCGCTTGACAGCAGGTGGCGCAGAACCGGGACGACCGCCGCCATCGCGCGGGCTTCCCGCACGATTTCGTCCCTCAGGATCGCCTCGACATCAGCGCCGGGGGCAAGGTCCATCGTCTTTTCGCCCATCGTTGCAAGGCATAGCACCCGCATAGTTAAAAGCGTGTTAGATCAATCCACCCTCCCGCGCAGCAGCAAACCGGCCAGTAGCCCCAAGGCGAGACAGGCTATTGCTTCAGGCAAGAGGTTGGCGGCTGTTGCAAGGGCAAGGGCGCACAGCAGACAAACGCGGTCGGAAGCGATGGCGAGAACCGGGCTGGCGGTGGAGCGCTCGGTAAGGCGGGCCATGCCGATGGTTAACGGGCCAAGCACCGCCAGTGGCTGCCATTCGGGCCAGGGCGCAAGCGCGAACCAGAGATTTGCCGCAACCAATAAATCCGCGCCGGCCTTCAGAACATCACCAGCGCGTGGCCGTGCCTCCACCCTTCGCAGCGCTGCAGAGAGCGAGGCATAGGACAGCGAGACTCTCGCCGCAAAGCTCCCGAGCGCCGCCACACCCAATGCTGCAAACGCAGCACCGAAGACGGCGATCAGCACCGCAGCAGCGAGCAATGCCAGCGCTACGCTTCCGGCAATCAGCCCGCCCTGCACCAACCCGCGCGGCGCGAGCGCGCGCACCAGCCTTCCGGCGAGCGCTGCCGATGGCACACGCCAGTCAGCCGGGCCAGCTGCGGCTGCAATCAGCGCCTGTTCGTGTCGAACGACCGCAGCGGCGCTTTCTGCCAGCAGCCAGCTTTCCGGCGCGAGATTATCTGCCGTAAGCTCGCGGCACGGTGTCCCGGCCTGGAGCGCAAGCCGGAGCAACACCGAGATCGCGTCGGCATCGGCGGGAAAATCGGCGAGCTGCTGCACCGGCTTCCCGCGCATCACAAGCAAGCCTGCCCAATGGCGCGCGGCGTCGATTCGCTCGAAATCTTCTGGATAAGTGGTCGCCAGAGGGTGATCGGAAGGTATCCCCGCAACCATCCGTTGCAGCTCAGACCCGGCACCAACCAGGGCGCGCACGACGGTCGGATCAGGCACCAGCCCGTCGTGCAGAATGATCAGATCATCTTCTGACCGCACCAGCGCCGGGATCGCGGCAAAACCCTGCAAGGCATGGAAGGCAGCCCCGCCTGCCTCTACCATGTGCTGAAGCTGCAGCACCTCGCGGTCACGTCTGTCACACAGACACAATACCCGCTCGACGCCTAGCGATTGCAGCAGCGCGACCTGCCAAGCCAGCACACTACGGCCAGCAAGCATGAGTGAGGCACGGCGCTCGCCGGATTCGGCATCACGCAAAGCGGCAATCAGGCCAACGCGCATGGCTGGTTCGCTTTCCGACGCGGAAATGCGCCGACTACGACGATTGGCGCGTTCAGCTCAGCGGTTCAAGCGTGAGCGAGCAGGTTTTACCCCCGCAAACACCCAGAGGAGCGTTTCATCGCTGCCCCTCGCGGGCGCGGGTGCGATGGAAACGATTGAGCACCGCCTCGACCTCGCGGATCGCCATCGGCTCACCCGGGGCAGCATGAAGCGCGATTTCCGCAGCTTGAAGGAGGTCTTCGGCGTGGAAGCTGGCGGCAAGCCCCTTCAGTCGCATCGCGGCCACGTGCCAATTTCCGTCGCATCGGGCGCGCTTGAGCAGATCCAGCTGCTTGGCCGCGCTGTCGATGAAGGCACTGCGCAGCTCGCGCAGCAAGGCGGCATCGTCGCCGGCTGCTGCTGCAAGGGTCGCATCAAGGGCACCGTGGTTGAACGCCATGTGATCCGGGATAGGACGGATTAGGTTAAAGCGGGGTTTATCCCGATTCCGGCTGTGGTATGGATGTCCCATGGCAGGACGGCACCAGATGCGCGCCTTGGGGCGCAAGGGCAATGATGACGGCACCGCGGAAACCGCTGTGGCCGAAATCGAGGATCAGGACGCATCCGCACAGGATGCGCTGGAGCAGTCCGATGACTGGACCAATGACGAACTCTCGCCAGGCGGGGATGCGGCACGGTTCGGCTGGCTGACCCCGGCACTGGCACTGCTTGCAGTGGCAAGTTGGACCGGCTTTTTCGGCTGGGCGCATCAAGCGGAGATTCTCGCTCGCCCTGCCCCGGCTGTATGGGCCGGCTGGGTGGTCGAATGGGCCGTTCCGGTCGCGCTGATCGGGATCGTGTGGCTGCTGGCCATGCGCTCCTCGCGGGCTGAAGCGAACCGCTTCGCTACCGCTGCTGCGCAGATGAACCGCGAAAGCGCGGCGCTCGAAGCCAGGCTCAAGGTGGTCAACCGTGAACTCAGTCTGGCCCGCGAATTTCTTGCCGCAGAGGCCCGCGATCTCGAAGCTCTTGGCCGGATCGCCGCCGAACGGATTTCTGCCAATGCCGGAGAACTGCAGAGCCTTATCGCCAGCAACGGCGCACAGGTCGAGGCGATCAGCACTGCAAGCGAAACCGCGCTCGGGAACATGAACCTCCTGCGCGATCATCTGCCGGTCATCGCCAATGCCGCGCGCGATGTTGCCAACCAGATTGGCAGTGCTGGCCGCAACGCGCAGGAACAGCTGGATCAGATGCGCACCGGTTTTGACCGGTTGGCACAAGCTGGCAGCACCAGCGAGACGCAGGTTGAAAAGGTCAGCGCGCAGGTCAGCGAAACGCTTGGCAGCTTAGAGGATCAGCTGGCCCGGATCGAGGAAATCGCAGCCAATCGCCTTTTCGCAGTGCAAGCAGAGACCGAAGCCTTTCGCACCCGCTTTGCCGCACTCGAGCAAGAGGCGCTGGCTGCCCAAAGCGAGCGCACCCAGACGCTTGCGAGCGAAGGCGATGCCATTGCCGCACGGCTCCAGTCCGCCAGCGAAAACGCGCAATCGAGTTTCGCTGCCGCAATTGCCGCGCTCAATGAAACACTGACTGAGAAGCTCCAGCTTATCGATCAGATCGACCAGAACAATGGCACCGCATCGCAGGATCGACTTGCCGCGCTGCGTGCCGAGATCGAGAGGTTCGATACCGAACTGTCCGAACGCTCCCGTCGCTTTGCCGAGTTGATCGAGCAGCGGCAGGCCGCATTCGAGACGCACGAGGCGCAGGCAAGCGAAGTTCTAGCACAACGCCTGGCAGCGCTGGACGATGCGCTCGCGCAGCGGCGTGAGGTGCAGATGGCCGATCTGGCGCGGCTGGTGAACGAAGGCGAAGCTCTTTCCTCAAGAGTAACAGAACTCAGCCAGTTGATGGCAAATGCCGCGACAACGGGGGAGACGGCACGCTCCAGCCTGGGTGCAGGTCTCAACGCGCTCGGACAACAGCTTGACGAGCGCCGCGCCGCCCTTGCCGAAACCGAGGTTCAGCTCACACAATTGACTGAAGCGGGCGTCCGGCTGCTCGAAATCATCCAGTCCGGCACACGGACATCGCGTGAAGATCTGGCAGCGGCCATTGACGCTGCCAGCGAAAGGCTTGAAGGCGTAGAAGCGCGCGCTGGAAAGGTCGAAGCCCTGATGCTGCGCAGCGCGCAGGCGGGCGGTGACCTGTCCGACTATCTGCTGCGCACCCGCTCTGAAATCGATGCAGCTGAAGTGGCGATCGCAGGCTTCAAATCACGGTTGGCGGAACAGTCGGAGGACGCGCTTGCCCGGCTGCAGGGCTTGCGCGGCGGCTTTGCCCGACTGGCCGAGGAAAGCGGGGCTCTTGCCGGGGAAACGCAGGACCAGTTGCGCGCAGCACTTGCCCAGCTTGAAGCTGCGATTGCTCAAGCCTTTGCAACGCTGGACGCTGGTGTGCGTGACAAGGCAGCGGCACTGGCCGAAAGCATCGGCGGTGAGGCGGTGGGCGTGCTTGAAAGGGCGCTGCGCAACGAAGCGGCCGAGACGATCGGCAAGCTGGAACAATCAGCAGCCCATGCCTCTGGCGTGGGACGTGAAGCCGCCATCCAGCTGCGTGATCAACTGGTCAAGGTCAACGAACTGACCGGCAATCTCGAACAGCGTGTCGCCCGCGCCCGCGAGCTAGCCGAGGAACAGGTCAATAATGACTTTGCCCGGCGCATGGCACTGATCACCGATGCACTCAATTCGGCGGCGATCGACATTTCGGGTGCTTTGTCGAACGAAGTCGCCGACACGGCCTGGGACGCCTATCTGAAAGGGGATCGCGGGATTTTCACGCGCCGCGCTGTGCGCCTGATCGATAACGGGACAGCAAAAGATATCGCCACGTTGTACACCGGGGACGAGACCTTCAAGATCAATGTCAGCCGTTACATTCATGATTTCGAGGCACTGCTGCGGCAAACTCTGTCGACGCGCGACGGCCATGTGCTGAGCGTGACGATGCTCGGGTCGGATATGGGCAAGCTCTATGTCGCGCTTGCTCAGGCAATCCAGCGCTTTCGCGCCTAGGCCCCTGTCGGTTCCGGCGGCTTGGGCAGGACGTCGATATCCGCAACGGTGATCCAGCCATACTGGTAATTGGCGACGAACAGCGCCGTCAGCACAGCGGCGATAACGGTCGCCCGAATCACGATCCGGCCAGGACGGAAGTTCACCGGAGCGCTTTCGGCCTGTCCGGGCACAATCGCCTCGCCCGTCTCCTGTGCGGTGCGCAGGCCGAAGGGGAGCATCACGAAGGCGCTCATTACCCAGAACAGGAAATAGATCGCCGCAATCGAGGTGATCTGCATCAGGCTGCCGCCCCGGGCATCACCACCCGAACCTGCGGCCGCTTGCCCGACCAGCGCTGCGCGGCACGGCGGGCGGCAAGGCGGGCAGCTTCGCGGATGGCCGCCTCGTCCTTCGCATCGCGGCCCTTGAGCTTGCCGATGGCCTTCAGCACGTCCTCGGATGCCTCGGCGAGGAAATCGGGCAGGTCTTCATCAAGCGGCAGGCCCACCGCCTCGATCACCGGCCTTGCGCCGCGGGCGAGCACCACCACCAGCACGCCCTCGCCCGCAATCCGGCGGCGCATGGTGATCGCGTCACCATCGGCAGGCGCGATGATGTCGCCATCAAGCACCAGACGGCCCGCGCGCACTTCGGCCAGCTTGCCCGGCTTGCCGGGAGCGAGACGCACGATATCGCCGTTCTTCTGCACCACCTGATGCGGGATGCCACAAGCCTTCCCGACCCGCGCCTGTTCGGCCATGTGGCGGATTTCGCCATGCACCGGCACCAGCACCTGCGGCTTGAGCCAGTCGTAGAGCGCCTCCAGCTCCGGGCGACCGGGGTGGCCCGAGACATGGATCAGCGCCTGCCGGTCGGTCACCATGGTGATCCCGCGCGCGGCGAGCTGGTTCTGGATCTTGCCGATCGGGATTTCATTGCCCGGAATCTGGCGCGAGGAGAACAGCACCACGTCGCCCGCCGTCAGCTCAATCGGGTGGTTCATATCCGCCATCCGGCCGAGCGCCGCACGCGGTTCGCCCTGCCCGCCGGTGGCAAGGATCAGAACCTCGCCGCGCGGCAGGCCCATTGCGGTGTCGAAATCGACCGGCGTCGGGAAATCCTGAAGGTAGCCATTATCCTGCGCCACCTCGATGATGCGGTCCAATGAACGGCCTGCAACGCAAATCTGGCGCCCCGTCTCGCGTGCGACTTCGCCCAGCGTTTGCAGGCGCGCAACATTGCTGGCGAAGGTGGTGACGACCACGCGCTTGCCCTTGTGGCGCGCAACTTCCTCCATCAGCGCGCGATGCACCGCGCCTTCGGAGCCGGAAGGGTTGGGATTGAAGACATTGGTCGAATCACACACCAAGGCCAGCACGCCCCCGGAACCAATTTCACGAAGTTCCTCCTCGGTGGTCGGCTCACCAATGATCGGTTCCTCATCGAGCTTCCAGTCGCCGGTGTGGAAGATGCGTCCGTGCGGCGTGTCGATCAGCAGGGCGTTACCCTCGGCGATGGAGTGCGCCAGCGGCAGGTAGGTGATGCTGAACGGGCCGAGGTCGATCTGGCCGTGGTCTTCCTCGATGATGTTGAGTTCGACCTTGCCCAGCAGCCCGGCCTCTTCCAGCTTGCGGGCTACCAGATCGGCGGTGAAGGGCGTGGCATAGAGCGGCACGCCAAGATCGCCCGCAAAATAGGGCACAGCACCGATATGATCCTCGTGCGCATGGGTCAGCACGATCCCGAGCAGATCCTCGCGCCGTTCCTCAATGAAGTCGAGATCAGCAAAGACCAGTTCGACGCCCGGATATTCAGTGCCCGAAAAGGTCATGCCCAGATCGACCATGATCCACTTGCCCTGACAGCCATAGAGATTGACGTTCATGCCAATCTCGCCGGAGCCGCCGAGGGCCAAGAACAGCAGTTCGTCTTCGGGGGTAAAATCGTTCTTCACAATGTCTCTTACGTTGCGCAGGCTCAGGCGGTTTCGGCCTGGCGGGCGAGTATGGCGAGGCCATCAAGGGTGAGGTCGGCATCGACATGGTCGAAGATGTCGGTCGCGTCGTCGAACAATATGGCAAGCCCGCCGGTCGCTACAACCTTGGCGGGGCGGCCGATTTCGGATTTCATCTTGGCAACCATGCCCTCCATCATCGCGACATAGCCCCAGAAGACGCCGATCAGCATCTGGTCTTCGGTGTTGCGGCCGATGACCGAGCGGCTGGCTGGGGCCTTGATCGCGATGCGCGGCAGCTTGGCGGTCTTGCCCACCAGCGCATCGAGCGAAAGGTTGATCCCCGGAGCGATCGACCCGCCCTTGTAGGCGCCGGTGAAGTCCACCGCCTCAAACTTGGTCGCCGTGCCGAAATCGACGATGATCAGATCGCCGCCATATTTGTGATGCGCGGCAAGGATATTGAGCGCACGGTCAGCGCCCAATGAGGAGGGCTGGTCGACATCGATCTCGAACCGCCAGCGCGCCGCGCCCTGACCGGCGAACAGGGGCGTGATTCCGAAATACTTCTCGCACAGCACGGTAAGGTTGTGGTCCGCGCGCGGCACCACCGAAGCGACGATGATCCGCGTTATGGCGTCGCGCTCCACACCTTCGATTTTGAGCAACTGGAGCAGCCAAACGGCATATTCGTCGCCCGTCCGACGCGGATCGGTCGCGATGCGCCAGCGGGCGCGGATGGTGGGCGTGCCGTCCGGTTCATAGGTGAACAGCGCGAAGACGACATTGGTGTTCCCGACATCGGCGGCGAGCAGCATGGGTCTGGATCCTTGGATTACGAAATATCGCCAGCGCGAATGACACGTTCGCTGCCATCCGCCAAGCGCAGGCGCAAGGCACCATCGGATTCCTCAAGGCCGGCGAACGTGCCGGACAGCACCGAACCATCGGTGTCGTGGACGGTGACGGACGAACCGAGCGCGTGGATCGAGAGGCCGAGGAAGCGTTCCAGCGTGCCACCGAGGTTGTCCGCGCGCCAGAATGCGAGGTTGCTGGCAAACTGTTCGGCAAGGACGCGCGCAAAGTGCTCGACGTCAGGGGCGGCGACGACATCGGCAAGGGCAGCGGTCTTGCGTCCCTCGATCTGCGGCGCTCGGGCGAGGTTGACCCCTATGCCGACGACCACATGACCGCGCACCATTTCGAGCAGGATGCCGGACAGCTTGCCGCCATTCAGCAGCACGTCATTGGGCCATTTCAGCGCGAGGCCTGCCGGGCTGTCCTTGATAATCCGTGCGGCCTGAAAAACCGCAATGGCGGCGACGAAGCTGAGCGAGGCAGCTGGCGGGGCGCCCGCGCCAACCTCAACCACCGTCGAACCCATGAAATTGCCCGCCCCGTCGAACCACTCGCGCCCCTGCCGCCCGCGCCCGGCGGTCTGGCGGCGGGCGACCAGCCAAGCCCCTTCCGCCCAGCCTTCAGCCGAGCGCAGCGCAGCGGCAAGGTCGGCGTTGGTCGAGCCGGTCTCTTCGACGACGTGGATCAAACCGAGACGATGAACAGCGAGCGCGCTGCCTTGTCGGCCAGATCGGTCAGCGACGGTGTCAGAAGGTAGCCGAGCGGCGAGATGATCAGCGCAGTAAGGCCCAGCAGCACCCAGTGGCCGGTTTCGCTCTTTCCGGTAACGACGCCGGCGGGCTCATCGAAGAACATCACCTTGACGAACTTGATGTAATAGAACGCCCCGATCACGCTTGCAGCAATGGCGATGGCGCCGAAGGCGATCAGACCCGCTTCGACCGTCGCCTGGAACACCACGAACTTGCTGTAGAAGCCGAGCAGTGGCGGAATGCCCGCTAGGCTGAACATGAACAGCAGCAGCGCCCAGGCAATCGCCGGGCGGGTCACGGACAGGCCGCGAATATCGGCGAAGGTTTCGAACAACGTCCCGTCCTCGGCCCGCAGCATCAGCAGCGCGACGAAGGAGCCGATGCTCATGGCGACATAGATGAACAGATAGACCAGCATCGCCGACGCGCCGCTCGGATTGGCGACCGCCAGACCGAGGAGAATGAAGCCGATATTGTTGATCGAGGAATAGGCCAGCAGGCGCTTGAGGTTCTCCTGACCGATCGCCCCCAGCGCGCCGAAAATGATCGAGGCGAGCGCGGTGAACATCACGATCTGCTGCCATGCGGCGACCTGCGCGCCGAACACCTCGAACACCACGCGCGCGGTCAGGGCGACAGCGGCGACCTTCGGGGCCGTGGCAAAGAACGCGGTGACAGGTGTCGGCGCGCCTTCGTAGACGTCGGGCGTCCACATGTGGAACGGCACGGCGCTGATCTTGAAAGCGAGGCCGGAGAGCACGAAGATCACGCCGAAGAGTGCGCCAAGCCCCAGTTCACCGGTCAGCCCGGTGCGAACGGCAGCAAAGCCGGTGCCGCCGGTAAAGCCATAGAGCAGGCTCATGCCGTAAAGCAGGATGCCGCTCGCCAGCGCACCAAGGACGAAATACTTGAGCCCCGCCTCGCCTGAACGCGTGTCCTTGCGCAGGATTGCCGCAAGAACGTAAGCGGACAGGCTGTTCAGTTCGAGCCCGAGATAGAGGCTCATGAAATCATTGGCCGAAACCATGATGCTCATGCCCACAGCAGCAAACATCACCAGCACCGGATATTCGGCGCGCATCCCGCGCTCGGCTCCTGCAGACGGGCCAGCAAAGAAGGCCGGAGCGATCATCAGCGCGGCGATGGCGGCAAGATAGATCAGCGCCTTGGCAAAGAGTGCAAAAGTGTCGATCTTGAGCAGGCCGCCAAAAGCCAGCGTTTGCGGACCGTCAACGCCAAGGTGAAGGCCCGGCACCAGCAGGAACCCGGCGACGAACAGCGCCGCCGCCGCACCGATGGCGATTTGACGCGCCCCCTTGTCCCCGCTCCACGCGGCGACCAGCAACAGCACGAGGCCGGTAAAGCTCAGCAGCAGCTCAGGGATGATGAGGCCGAAGGAGTGAGCGAAATCCATTAGTGCGCGCCCTCCTTGGCGCTCGAATGATCCATGCCCTCGTGGTGCGGCAGCGCATTGGCCGCCTCGGCGCGCGGAGCACCGGGGGCGAGCTGCGCATCGCCTGCCGGAGCCGCCGCCGCGAGCCGCGCGTCAAGCACGGCAATGTCGGCGCGCATGGGCGCGAGGAAGCTTTCAGGGTAGACGCCCATCCACAGCACGGCCGCCGCGATGGGGGCCATCATGATCCATTCGCGGGCCGTGATGTCACCCATCTTGGCCGCGTCCTCGTTCACCTGCGGCCCGAACGCCACCCGGCGATAGAGGTAGAGCATATAGGCCGCGCCGAGGATGATCCCGGTGGTGCAGATCAGCGCGACGAGGCTTGATGTCTGGTAAATCCCGGCCAGCGACAGGAACTCGCCGACGAAGCCGCTGGTGCCCGGCAGGCCGATGCTCGCCATGGTGAACAGCAGGAAAAAGAGCGCGTAATAAGGCATATTGGTCGCAATCCCGCCGTAACGGGCAATCTCACGCGTGTGCAACCGGTCGTAGATGACCCCGACACACAGGAACAACGCCCCCGAGACGAGACCGTGCGACAGCATCACGATCATCGCGCCTTCCAGCCCCTGCACGTTGAAGGCGAACAGGCCGACGGTAACGATCGCCATGTGCGCGACTGAGGAATAGGCGATCAGCTTCTTCATGTCGGCCTGCACCAGCGCGACCAGCGAGGTGTAGACCACCGCAACCATCGACAGCGCGAACACGAGCCATGCAAACTGCGCGGAGGCCTCGGGGAACATCGGCAGGCTGAAACGGATGAAGCCATAGCCGCCGAGCTTCAGCAGCACGCCCGCCAGAATGACCGAGCCAGCGGTCGGCGCCTGCACGTGCGCGTCGGGCAGCCAGGTATGCATCGGCCACATCGGCACCTTCACCGCAAAGCTCGCAAAGAAGGCCAGCCACAGCCAGGTCTGCGCGCCTGCCGGGAAGTTGTACTGCATCAGCGTCGGAATGTCGGAGGTGCCCGCCTCGGCTACCATCCAGAACATCGCGATGAGCATCAGCACCGAGCCCAGCAGGGTGTAGAGGAAGAACTTGTAGCTCGCGTAGATGCGGTTATCCCCGCCCCACACGCCGATGATGAGATACATCGGAATGAGGCCCGCCTCGAAGAAGACGTAGAACAGGAACAGATCCTGCGCCGCGAAGGTGCCGATCATCAGCACCTCCATGAACAGGAAGGCGGCCATGTATTCGCCGACCCGCTTGGTGATCGAATCCCAGCTCGCCAGGATGCAGACCGGCATCAGGAACACGCTGAGCATGATCAGCAGCAGCGCGATCCCGTCGATCCCGAGCTTGTAGGTGAAGCCTTCAAACAGGTTCGCCTCTTCGGTGAACTGCCACTGCGGGCCGCCGATTGCGTAATTCGACCACAGGACCACGCCGAGAGCAAAGGTGACAAGCGTCGCCCCCAGCGCGATCCAGCGGGCGGCGTTCGCGCCTGCAAACAGGCACAGCGCCGCGCCCGCCAGCGGCACGCACATCATCAGCGACAGGATGGGAAGGCCTTCCATTACGAAGCGCGCTCCTAAAGCAGAACGTAGGTGACAGCGGCGACCAGCCCAAGGAGCATGATCAGCGCATAGGTGTAGACGTAGCCCGACTGGATCGACTTGGCGGCAGTGGCGCTGCGGTCCACCACCCAGGCAATGCCGTTAGGGCCGAAGCGGTCGATGGTGCCAATATCGCCTAGCTTCCAGAAGGCGCGGCCCAGCACCAAGGCGGGCTTCACGAAGATCGCGTCGTAAAGCTCGTCGAAGTACCACTTGCGATAGACGAACTGGTGCAGCGCACCGAAGCTGCTCACGAACTTCGCCGGGATGTCAGGCTTGGCGATATAGGCGACGTAAGCGCCCACGAAGCCGATGATCATCACGATCAGCGCGGTGTACTTCACCCAGTACGGCACGGCGTGCATCGCGTGGATCAGCGCCTCGTTGTAAAAGATCGAGCCGCCCCAGAAGGCCGCGCTGTCGAGGAAGGCAGGCGCGAAAACCTGACCGGCAGCAATCGCGCCGATGGTCAGCACGCCCAGCGGGATTAGCATCGGCACCGGGCTCTCATGCGGATGATAGCCGCCGGTGGTGTCCTCGCCCGCCTCAGCCGGGGTCTTGTGGACCGAGTGCTGGATATGCTCGCTCTCGATCCAGCGGGGCTTGCCCCAGAAGGTCAGGAACATCAGGCGCCAGGAATAGAAGCTCGTCAACAGCGCCGCGCCCGCGCCCGCCCAGAAGGCGAACTGGCCCGCACCATTGCCGCGCGCAAAGGCGACTTCGAGGATCGCGTCCTTCGACCAGAAGCCCGCGAACCCTGCGCCGAGGTGATAGACCCCCAGCCCGGTGATCGCCAGCGTGCCCGCCAGCATCGCGTAGAAGGTGATCGGGATGTGCTTCCTGAGGCCGCCGTAATACCGCATGTCCTGTTCGTGGTGCATAGCGTGGATCACGCTCCCTGCGCCAAGGAACAGCAGCGCCTTGAAGAAGGCGTGGGTGAACAGGTGGAACATCGCCGCCCCGTAAGCGCCTACGCCAGCGGCAAAGAACATATAACCCAGCTGCGAGCAGGTCGAATAGGCGATCACCCGCTTGATGTCCCACTGGGTCGTCCCGATGGTGGCGGCAAAGAAGCAGGTCGACGCGCCGACGATGGTCACAATCATCAGTGCGGTCGGCGCGGTCTCGAACATCGGGGAAAGGCGGCACAGCATGAACACGCCCGCTGTCACCATGGTCGCCGCGTGGATCAGCGCCGAGACCGGGGTCGGGCCTTCCATTGCGTCCGGCAGCCAGGTGTGCAGGCCCAGCTGCGCCGACTTGCCCATCGCGCCGATGAACAGCAGGATGCACAGGATATCCATCGTGTAGAGGCGCATGCCGACGAAGGTGATCGTCGATCCGCTCATGGCAGGGGCAGCTGCGAGGATCGCCGAAATCTCGGTCGTCTGGAACACCAGATAGGTGCCGAAGATGCCGAGCATGAAGCCGAGGTCACCCACGCGGTTGACCACAAACGCCTTGATCGCCGCCGCGCCTGCCGAGGGCTTCTTGTACCAGAACCCGATCAGGAGGTACGAGGCAAGGCCCACCCCTTCCCACCCGAAGAACATCTGCACAAGGTTATCGGCGGTCACCAGCATCAGCATTGCGAAGGTGAACAGCGACAGGTAGGCGAAGAACCGCGGCTGATCCGGGTCTTCCTCCATGTACCCCCACGAATAGAGGTGCACGAGCGCCGAAACGCTGTTGATCACCACCAGCATGATCGCAGTGAGCGTATCGACCCGCAGGCTCCAGTCAAAGCTGAGCGTGCCGCTTTCGACCCACTTCAACACCTGCACCACCTCGGCGGTTTCAGTGCCGCCAAGGAAGCCGAGGAAGATCGGCCAGCTCAGGCCCGCCGAAAGCAGCAGCGCGCCGGTGGTGACGGACTTGGCGACGACATTGCCGAGCATGCGGTTGCCCAGCCCTGCGACCAGCGCGGCCAGCAATGGGCCGAAAACGATGATAAGGATCGGATGCACGAGAACCTTACCCCTTCATCCGGTTGATGTCGTCGACCGCAATCGAGCCATGGGTGCGGAAATAGATCACGAGAATCGCCAGGCCGATGGCCGCCTCCGCCGCCGCAACGGTCAGCACCAGCATCGCGAAGACCTGACCCACCAGATCCTGCATGAAGGCGCTGAAGGCGACGAGGTTGAGGTTCACCGCCAGCAGGATCAGCTCGACCGCCATCAGGATGACGATCACGTTCTTGCGGTTGAGGAAGATCCCCAGCACGCCCAGCACGAACAGGATCGCGCCCACGGTGAGGTAATGTTCGATGCCAATCACAGCTCGACCCCCTGGCCCACTTCCGGGCTCTTCATGACGGTTGCATCTTCCGGGCGGCGGCGGATCTGCTTGCCCACGTCCTGCCGCGCGCGCGCGCCGGGCTTGGGCGGCTGGAAGGTCAGCACGATCGCGCCGATCATGGCGACGAGCAGGATGATCCCGGCAATCTCGAACAGCAGGATGTAGCGGCCGTACAGCAGCGCGCCCAAGGCCTCGATGTTCGACGTGTCGGCAGCCTGCATCGCCGCGCCATCGGGCGTGCCGAGGGTGATACCGCCCGCATTGTAAGCGCCCACCGCCAGCAGCAGCTCCGCCAGCAGCACCGCCGCAATCGCTAGCCCCAACGGCGCATTGCGGCTGAAGCCTGCGCGCATTGCGGCGAAATCGATGTCGAGCATCATCACCACGAACAGGAACAGCACCGCGACCGCACCGACGTAGACGATCACCAGCAGCATCGCGATGAACTCCGCGCCCACCAGCACCATCAGGCCGGCGGCGTTGAAGAACGCCATGATCAGCCACAGCACCGAGTGCACCGGGTTCTTCGCCATGATCACCATCACGGCGGCGCCGACCACAATGGTCGCGAAGAAATAGAAGGCGATGGCCTGTATCATGATGATCCCCGTGTCCCGCGCCCCGCCCCGTATGAGGGAGCGCTGCGCAAAACCGTCCAGATTGATCCCATAGTCTCCATGCAAGAGCCGGTCGTCCGCCCGTCCCTTGCACGCATTGTGTTATGTTTGGCGCGCCCTAGCGATAGGGTGCGTCGGCTTCAAGGTTGGCCGCGATGGCCCGTTCCCATTTGTCACCATTCGCAAGCAGCTTGGCCTTGTCGTAAAGCAGCTCCTCGCGGGTTTCGGTCGAATATTCGAAGTTCGGCCCTTCCACGATGGCATCGACCGGGCAGGCTTCCTGGCAGAAGCCGCAGAAGATGCACTTCGTCATGTCGATGTCGTAGCGGGTGGTGCGGCGGCTGCCATCTTCACGCGGCTCGCTCTCGATGGTGATCGCCTGCGCGGGGCACACGGCCTCGCACAGCTTGCACGCGATGCAACGTTCCTCGCCGTTGGGATAGCGCCGCAGCGCGTGCTCACCCCGGAAGCGGGGCGAGAGCGGGGCTTTCTCGAAGGGGTAGTTGATCGTCACCTTGGGCTTGAAGAAATACTTCAGCGTCAAGGCATGCGCCTTGAGGAATTCCCAGAGGGTGAACGATTTGATGAGGTGGGAGACGGTGGTCATTGGACATTATCCGAATTAATCGGCTGGCAGAACATCTTGTATCGCGAGTTTACGCCGCTGCTATCGTGAACGATCAACGCTGACTTTGCGGGCTCGAACTCGACCCTATCCCCGCGAGCATTGGGCTGCTTGAGGACGCGGGCGTTGATGAAAGCATTGAAGCCGAGCTCCCCACGCGCCACGCCCATCACATTTGACGAAACGACATTGAGAGACCTCTGATCAGGATCATCCCCCGGAAAAGACGCAATAAAGGTCAGACTCGCGCCATCGAAGTTATGTTCTGAAGCAAGGCCTTCGACACCCGTTATGCCTTCCAAACGAATTTGCACCGGATTTACCGTGTCGTTCAGGCCTTTAATGGGCACCACGAAAAAGTTGAAGCGCAAGCCATGCCCTTCCTCGGCATCGGGGCCGCACGCATAGCCAACGAGCGGAGCAGCAGGTGTTCCTGCAGCCTGAAGTGCCAAAGCAACAAGGGCAGACAAGGCCATCATCCGAAATGCCCCGTCGCCATCAGGTAGCCGCTGGTCGCCGCGACAAACAGCAGGCTCATCGGCAGGAACACCTTCCACCCGAGGCGCATCAGCTGGTCGTAGCGGTAACGCGGCACGGTCGCCCAGATCCAGCTGAACATGAAGAAGAACACGAAGGTCTTGAGCAGGAACCAGATGATCCCCGGCACCATGTAAAGCACCGGAATGTCGAGCGGCGGCAGCCACCCGCCCCAGAACAGCAGCGTGTTCAGCGAGCACATCAGCAGGATGTTGGCATACTCGCCGAGCCAGAACAGCGCGAAGCTCATCGAGGAATATTCGGTCTGATAGCCCGCGACGAGCTCGCTCTCCGCCTCGGTCAGGTCAAACGGCGCGCGCGCGGTTTCCGCGAGGGCCGAGATGAAGAACACCACCCACATCGGGAACAGCAGCGGGTGCACCGCATAGGCGTTGATCAGCCCGAGCCCGAAGCCCTGCTGCGCGTTCACGATCCCGCTGAGGTTGAACGTGCCCGCGAACAGCACCACGCACACCAGCACGAAGCCAATCGAGACCTCGTAGGAGATCATCTGCGCCGAGGCGCGCATCGCCGAGAAGAACGGGTATTTGGAGTTCGACGCCCACCCGCTCATCACCACGCCGTAAACCCCCATCGAGGAGATCGCGAGGATGTAGAGCAGGCCCACGTTGATGTCGGCCAGCACCATGCCCGCATCGAACGGGATCACCGCCCAGGCCGCCAGCGCGACGGTGAAGGTAATGATCGGCGCGAGCAGGAAGATGCCCTTGTTCGCGGCCGACGGGATGATGGTTTCCTGAAGGAAAACCTTGAGCCCGTCCGCGAAGCTCTGCAGCAGCCCGAACGGCCCGACCACATTCGGCCCCCGCCGCATCATGATCGCGCCCAGCACCTTGCGGTCGACATAGATCACCATGGCGACGGAGAACATCACGAGCAGCGAGATCACGATGATCCCGGTCAGCGTGGCGACCGTCCAGGCCCATTCGTAGCTGAGGCCGAGCGATTGGAAGAAGGCAGTCATCAGTCGCAGCCTCCGTCGGCGCCGCCACCAGAGCAATCATCAAACCCCGAAGCGCCGTAGCTACCACCCGCAGCCGCACCGCTCCCCGCATCGGGACCCGATGCCTTGGAATTTCTCATATACTTCGGCGCAAACGTTGCCGCGGCCCAAAGAACCGCAAGAAAAGCAAGCGCCCCACCCAAAGTGACAAGGACGTTCATTCCGCAGCCTCCTTCACGTCCGCGCCGTGGAGCAGCTCATCCGAGCAGCGCTGCATCACCTCGCTCGCGCGGGCGATGGGGTTGGTGAGGTAGAAGTCCTTGATCGGGTAGCCCGCAAGCTCGCCCTCGAACTTGGCGCCGCTGTCCGCCTTGGGCAGCGCACCGTATTCCGCGAGGCCTTCGTCTCCCAGCGCAGGAACGGCGGCGATCATCTTGGCCTGAAGCTGATCGAAGCTGTCGAAGCCCACGGTCACGCCCAGCGCATCAGCCAGCGCACGCAGGATCGTCCAATCCTCACGCGCGTCACCGCCGGGGCGAAGACCGCCTTCTCGGCGAACTGCACGCGGCCCTCGGTGTTGACGTAAGTCCCGTCCTTCTCGGCATAGGATGCGCCGGGGAGGATGATGTCGGCGTGATGCGCGCCCTTGTCGCCGTGGTGGCCAATATAGACCTTGAGGCTCTTGGCGTAGGGCGCATAGTCCATCTCGTCCGCGCCGAGGCTCAGCAGCACCTTGGGCGCGGCGGTGGCGATATCACTCATCCCGCCCGGAAGCGTGAAGCCGAGCATCAGCGAGGCCATGCGCGCCGCCGAGATGTGCAAGACGTTGAAACCGTTCCAGCCATCCTTCACCAGCCCGAACTTGTCCACCAGCTTGAGCGCCGCCGGAAGCGCGCCCTTGGCGAGCGCCGCCGCACCGACGATCACCGCCGGACGCTGGGCCGACTTCATGACGTCACCCAATTCCTTGGGCACGCGGTTGAGGATCTTCAGATCGGAGCCGAGGAAGGTCGCCGGATAGGTCGGGTCCCATTCGGGGCCGATGATGTAGACCTTGGCCCCCGCCTTCACCGCCTTGCGCAGGCGGACGTTGAGCAGCGCGGCCTCCCATCGGACATTGCTGCCGACGATCAGGATAGCGTCGGCCGACTCGATGCCGGCGAAGGTGCTGTTGAAATTCACCGCCGCAAGGTTCGACACGTCATAGGTCATGCCAGTCTGGCGCGCTTCGGTGAGGTTCGACCCGCAGGCGTTGACCAACGCCTTGGCGGCGAACATCGTCTCGGCATCGAGCAGATCACCCGCGACCGCCGCAATGCTGGCCTTGTCGCCTTCAAGAGCGGAGGCGATCATGCCGAAAGCCTCGGCCCAATCGGAAGGCTGCAACCGGCCATCGCGGCGCACCCAAACGCGGTCGAGGCGGCGCTTGGTGAGGCCGTCGACCTGATAGCGGCCCTTGTCGCTCAGCCACTCCTCGTTGACGTCGTCATTGACGCGCGGCAGCGCGCGCATCACTTCGCGGCCCTTGGAATGGAGCGTGATGTTGGCGCCCACCGCGTCCGAGACGTCGATGCTCAGCGTCTTCTTCAGCTCCCACGGGCGCGCCTCGAAAGCATAGGGCCGCGAGGTCAACGCGCCGACCGGGCACAGGTCGATCACATTCGCCGACAATTCATGCGCCGCCGCCTGTTCCAGATAGGTGGTGATCTGCATATCCTCGCCGCGATACAGCGCGCCGATTTCGTCCACGCCGGCGATCTCCTCGGAGAACCGCACGCAGCGGGTGCAGTGGATGCAGCGGGTCATGATCGTCTTGATCAGCGGGCCCATGTACTTCTCGGTCACCGCGCGCTTGTTCTCGTGATAGCGCGAGCCGCCGCGGCCATAGGCGACCGCCTGATCCTGAAGATCGCACTCGCCGCCCTGATCGCAGATCGGGCAATCGAGCGGGTGGTTGATGAGCAGGAACTCCATCACCCCCTCGCGGGCCTTCTTGACCATCGGGCTATCGGTGCGGATTTCCTGGCCTTCGCTGGCGGGCAGCGCGCAGGAAGCCTGCGGCTTCGGCGGCCCGGGCTTCACCTCGACAAGGCACATGCGGCAATTGCCCGCAATGCTGAGGCGTTCGTGATAGCAGAAACGCGGGATTTCCTTCCCCGCCAGCTCGCACGCCTGAAGCACAGTCGCGCCCGCGGGGACCTCGATTTCCTGACCGTCTACGGTGACCTTCGGCATTACTCGGCTGCCTCTTGGAATTGCGCGTTATGTTCGTTGATCCGCCGCTCAAGCTCGGGGCGGAAGTGGCGGATGAGGCCTTGGATCGGCCATGCCGCCGCATCGCCGAGCGCGCAGATGGTGTGGCCTTCGACCTGCTTGGTGACTTCCTGCAGCATGTCGATTTCCTCGATGGCTGCGTCCCCGGTGCGCAGGCGCTCCATCATGCGCCACATCCAGCCCGTGCCTTCGCGGCAGGGGGTGCACTGGCCGCAGCTTTCGTGCTTGTAGAAATAGCTGAGGCGGCTGATCGCGCGGACGATGTCGGTCGACTTGTCCATGACGATGACCGCCGCGGTGCCGAGGCCCGAGCCCAGTTCCTTGAGCCCGTCGAAATCCATCGGCGCGTTGCGGATCTGCGCGGCAGGCACCAGCGGGACCGAGGAACCGCCCGGGATCACCGCCAGCAGATTATCCCACCCGCCGCGAATGCCGCCGCAATGCTTCTCGATCAGCTCCTCGAACGGGATGCTCATCGATTCCTCGACGACGCAGGGCTTGTTCACATGACCCGAGATCTGGAACAGCTTGGTGCCCTTGTTATTCTCGCGCCCGAAGCTGCTGAACCACGAGGCCCCGCGCCGCAGGATCGTCGGCGCGACCGCAATGCTCTCGACGTTGTTGACCGTGGTCGGGCAGCCATAGAGCCCCGCACCCGCCGGGAACGGGGGCTTGAGGCGCGGCTGGCCCTTCTTGCCTTCGAGGCTCTCGATCATCGCGGTTTCTTCGCCGCAGATGTAAGCGCCCGCGCCGCGATGCATGAAAACATCGAAATCATAGCCCGACTTGCAGGCGTTCTTGCCGATGAAACCGGCCGCATAGGCCTCGTCGATCGCCTTCTGGAGCGTCTCGGCCTCGCGGATATATTCGCCGCGAATGTAGATATAGGCCGCCCGCGCACGCATCGCGAAACCGGCGACCAGCGCGCCTTCGACTAGCTTGTGCGGATCATGGCGGATGATCTCGCGGTCCTTGCAGCTGCCGGGCTCGGATTCGTCGGCGTTGATGACGAGGAAGCTCGGGCGACCGTCGCGCGATTCCTTGGGCATGAACGACCACTTCAGCCCTGTGGGGAAGCCCGCCCCGCCCCGCCCGCGCAGGCCGCTGGACTTGATTTCCTCGATGATCGCATCCTGCCCGCGTGCGAGCAGCGCCTTGGTGTTGTCCCAATCCCCGCGCGCCTGCGCGGCCTTGAGGCTCCAGTCCTGGAACCCGTAGAGGTTGGTGAAGATGCGGTCCTTGTCAGCCAGCATCACTGCATTCCCTTGTTCTTTGCACGCTTGATGCGCACCAGCGAAATCACCTGAAACACGAGGCCAAGGCCCATCACGATCACACCCATCTCGTAAGGCCCGGTCATGGTCAGCACCGCGCCCAGCGCAAAGCCGGTGAGGCCGAGGATCGCAAACAGGAGCGTCAGCGGGTTCATCCGATCGCTCCCTGCTGCCACAACCCGGCCAGCACCGCGATGATGAGCAGGATCACGCCGACGCGGATCAGGCCCATAAGCAGCTTGTAGGCGATGAAGCCCAGCAGCAGCGCGCCGAGGAGGGTGACGACTTCGGTCACTTACCAATCACCCCGGTAGTCGTGGTTCTCGGTGACCATCTCCTTGAGCGTGGTCGGCCCGCCCGCAGGCTCGGAGGTGTGACGGCCGGGCTCCTGCGTCCCGGTCTTCGGCTGCTGGCCGGCGGCCAGCGCATCAAGCACCGCGTCGAGGCGCTCCGGCGTCAGATCCTCGTAGTTGTCGTCGTTGATCTGGACCATCGGCGCGGTGGCGCAATTGCCCATGCATTCGACTTCGGTGAGGGTCCAGAGACCATCGGCCGAGACCCCACCCTTCACCATCCCGCGCTTCTTGCAAGCGGTCATGATGTCGTCGGAGCCGCGCAGCATGCAGGGCGTGGTGCCGCACACCTGCACGTGGAATTTGCCGACGGGCTTCAGGTTATACATGAAGTAGAAGCTGGCGACTTCGAGCACGCGGATCACCGGCATGTCGAGATAGGCCGCGACATACTCGATCACCGGCAGCGGCAGCCACCCCTGCGTATCGGTCTCCGCGCCGACCTGCCGCTGGGCGAGATCGAGCAGCGGCATCACCGCCGAGCGCTGACGCCCCTCGGGATACTTCGCGATGTGCCAGTCGGCGGTTTTCTTGTTCTCCGGCGTCCACGCGAAGCCGCCCCAGCGGGCGCGCAGTTCGGGGGTATCGGGAGCGGGGGTACGGTCAGCCATTGGGGATTTCCATGTTCTTGCGCTCGGCCCGGCGCGCTTCGATCCGGGGATAGGCAAAGCCCCACCACAGCACATTCCACAGCACAACGGGCACGAAACCCAGCCATTCGGACAGCGGCAATTCGACCGGCAGTTTGATGAACCCGGCATAATCGGCACAGGTCGCCGCGAACCACGCCGCGCTCAAGACCGAAATCACGGTCTTCCAGCGCGTCGAGAACGCATCGGCCCGGTCGATCAGGTCGTCGATCACCGGTCACACTCCCCGAAAACCACGTCGATCGCGCCGAGAATGGCGGTCGCGTCGGGCAGCATGTGGCCCTTGGACATGAAGTCCATGGCTTGCAGGTGCGAGAAGGCCGTGGGGCGGATCTTGCAGCGGTAGGGCTTGTTGGTGCCGTCGCTGACGAGATAGACGCCGAATTCGCCCTTGGGGCTTTCGGTCGCCACGTAAACCTCGCCCGCAGGCACGTGGAAGCCTTCGGTGTAGAGCTTGAAGTGGTGGATCAGGCTCTCCATCGACTGCTTCATCTCGCCGCGCTTCGGCGGAGAGACCTTGCCGTCCGTGCTGGCGATCGGCCCGGTCGGCATATCGCGCAGGCACTGGCGGATGATCTTGGCGCTCTCGTAAACTTCCTTCACGCGCACCATGAACCGGTCATAGCAGTCCGAGTTGGTGCCGACCGGAATGTCGAATTCCATGCGGTCATAGACGTCGTAGGGCTGCGACTTGCGCAGGTCCCACGGAATGCCCGCGGCGCGGATCATCGGGCCGGAGAAACCCCATGCAATCGCGTCTTCGCGGCTGACAACGGCGATATCGACATTGCGCTGCTTGAAGATGCGGTTGTCCATGACGAGGCTCATCGCGTCCTCGAACAGCTGGAAGAAACGGTTGTCGAGCCAGTCGCCGATATCGACCAGCAGCTTTTCCGGCACGTCCTGATGCACGCCGCCCGGGCGGAAGTAAGCGCTGTGCATCCGCGCACCCGAAGCCCGCTCGAAGAAGTTGAGGCAGTCCTCGCGCAGGTCCATGATCCACAGGTTCGGCGTGAACGCGCCGACATCAAGGATGTGCGCGCCCATGTTGAGCATGTGGTTGCAGATGCGGGTCAGCTCGGCGAACAGCACGCGCAGATATTGCGCGCGCAGCGGAACTTCGAGGTTCAGCAGCTTCTCGATGGCGAGCACATAGGAATGCTCCATCGCCAGCGGGGAGCAGTAATCAAGCCGGTCGAAATAAGGGAGCGCCTGAAGGTACGTCTTGTGTTCGATCAGCTTTTCGGTGCCGCGGTGGAGCAGGCCGACATGCGGATCGATCCGCTCGATCACCTCGCCGTCCAGCTCCATCACCATGCGCAACACGCCATGCGCGGCCGGGTGCTGGGGGCCGAAGTTGATGGTGTAGTTGGTGATGACCTCGCCTTCGGTGGTGGGCGATTGTTCGAGTTGCATGCTCATTTCTTGGCCTCCCCTTCAGGCTTGGGAGGGGCTTTCTCGTCACCCGGAAGCACGTAATCGGCGCCTTCCCAGGGGCTGAGGAAATCGAAGGTCCGCATTTCCTGCGCCAGTTCGACGGGCTCATAGACCACGCGCTTTTCCTCCTCGGAATAGCGCAGCTCGGTGTAGCCCGTCATCGGGAAGTCCTTGCGGAACGGGTGGCCTTCGAAGCCGTAATCGGTGAGGATGCGGCGCAGGTCGGGGTTCCCGGCGAAGGTAACGCCATACATGTCGAACACCTCGCGTTCGAGCCACCCGGCGTTGGGCCACAGCGTGGTGACAGTAGGCACGGGAGTGTCCTCGGAGGCCGAGCACTTTACCATCACGCGGTGGTTCTTCGTCAGGCTCTGGAGCATGTAGACGACTTCGAACCGCTCGGTGCGGCTCGGATAGTCGGCCCCGGCGATCTCCATCAGCTGCTGGTACTGGTGATCATCGCGCAGGATCTGGAGCACCCTCGCGATTGCATCGCGCTCAACCCGGAAGATGATCTCGCCGTGGGCTTCGGTAGCCTCAATCAGCCAGACAGAAATCGTCTCGCTGATGGCGTCGATCACGCCCTCGTTGGAAGCGAACTTCGGGGCGGAATGCAGAACGGCCATGTCTCTCGCCCTTACCTCTCGATCGTGCCGACGCGGCGGATCTTGCGCTGCAACTGCATCACGCCATAGAGCAGCGCCTCGGCGGTCGGCGGGCAGCCGGGCACGTAGATGTCGACCGGCACGATGCGGTCGCAGCCGCGCACCACCGAGTAACTGTAGTGGTAATAGCCGCCGCCATTGGCGCAGCTGCCCATGCTGATCACATATTTGGGATCAGACATCTGATCGTAGACCTTGCGCAGCGCCGGAGCCATCTTGTTGCACAGCGTGCCGGCGACGATCATCACGTCCGACTGGCGCGGGGAGGCGCGCGGCGCGGCGCCGAAGCGCTCCATGTCGTAGCGCGGCATATTCACGTGGATCATCTCGACCGCGCAGCACGCAAGGCCGAAGGTCATCCACCACAACGAGCCCGTACGCGCCCACTGGAACAGCTCTTCGGTCGAGGTGACGAGGAAACCCTTGTCGGTGACCTCGGTCTGGAGCGCCTTGAAGAAATCCGCATCGGGCGCCCGCACCTGACCGCCCTGAGCGGTGGCAAGTTGCGAGACGTCAGGCAGCCCTTGGGGAGGAGTAACAATGGTGTTCATTCCCAGTCCAACGCCCCTTTCTTCCATTCATAGGCAAGCCCGACCGCGAGGATGAACAGGAACACCATCATGCCCCCCCATCCGATCCATCCCGTCTGACCCAGGCTCACCGCCCACGGAAAGAGGAAAGCGGCTTCAAGATCGAACACGATGAAGCTGATCGCCACGAGGTAGAAGCGCACGTCGAACTGACTGCGCGCGTCCTCGAAGGCGGGAAAGCCGCATTCATACTCGCTGAGCTTCTCGGCATCGGGATTGTGCACGCCGGTCAGGCGCGACACCGCCATCGGCGCGATCACGAACAGGATCGACAGACCGAAGGCAACGAGAACAAATAACAGTATCGGCAGATACTGGCTGAGATCGACCACGACGATGTCCAAGCTATTAATCCCGTGGGTCGCCCTAAGCCTGTCAGACGCGCGGTGCAAGTCTGAGACTCGGGGAAAACACCGTATGGATGTTGCAGGAAATCGAACAAAGGTTGCGAGGGAGCGTCCTTCCCCGCCCCGCAGCTTACTTCATCATTCGCGCCGCCGCTGCCTCAGTCGCCTTGCCATAGGGAGGCTTCAACCCACCCAGCTTGGCAATGTCGATCTTCGGCTGGTGATAGACCGCGCGGGCGTGGCTGAATTCGCGGAAGCCCTCGATGGCGTGATAGCTCCCCATCCCCGAGGGGCCGACCCCGCCAAACGGCAGATCCTCCATCGAGACATGGAACACCACATCATTGGTGGTCACCCCGCCCGAGATCGTGCGGGTCAGCACCCGCTCCTGCTCGGCGCGGTCTTCACCGAAGTAATAGAGGCCAAGCGGGCGGTCGTGATCATTAATGTAATCCACCGCCTGATCGACCGACTTGTAGGTCATCACCGGCAGGACGGGGCCGAAGATTTCCTCCTGCATCACCGTCATGTCGTCATTCACCCCGCGCAGCACCGTGAGCGGCATCTTGCGCTGGTTGGCATTGGCGAAGTCTTCCCCGCCCGGATTGACCTCGATCACTTCCGCGCCCTTGGCCTTCGCGTCGGCGACAAGCCCCTGCAACCGCTCGAAATGGCGGTCGGAGACGATCGAGGCGTAGTCGTCATTGTCGAGCACGCGCGGATACATGGCGGCAGCCGCCCCGGTAACGCCCGCCACGGCTTCATCGGCCTTGTCCTCGGGCACCATCAGATAATCAGGCGCGAGGCAGATCTGGCCCGCATTCATCATCTTGCCGATGGCGATGCGCTCCCCCGCCTTGGCGAAATCGGCGCTTCGGCCCATCACGACGGGCGACTTGCCGCCCAGTTCGAGCGTCACCGGTACCAGATTGGCCGCCGCCGCCTGCATCACCCGGCGGCCGGTCGCGGTCGAGCCGGTAAAGACCAAGTGATCGAACGGCAGCGAGGAAAACGCCGCCGCCACTTCCGGCCCGCCGGTGATCACCGCGACTTCCTCAGGCGCGAAATACTTTGCGGTCAGTTCGGCCATCAACTCGCTGGTGCGTTCAGTGAATTCGGACGGCTTGATCATCGCCCGGTTGCCCGCCGCCAGCACCTGCATCAGCGGCCCGAAGGCGAGCTGCACCGGGAAATTCCACGGGCTGAGGATGCCGATCACGCCCTTGGGTTCATAACGCAGTTCCGCCCGTGCGCCGAGCAGGCCCAGAGGAAACTGAACTTTCCGCTTTTCGGTCTTGGCCCAGGCATCCATGTGCTTGAGCGCATGACTGCCCGCGCCCACCGTTGCGGCAATGTCTGTCAGCATCGACTGGTGCATCGAACGGCTGCCGAAATCGGCGCTCATCGCCTTGGCGAAAGCCTTGCCATTATCCTTCACCAGTGCCATCGCGCGGCGAATGCGATCCTTGCGCTCGCTCATCGGTTCGGGGCGCGAGGCGGTGAAGGCGGCGCGCTGACGCGCCAGCAGGGCTTCTTGTTCGTCGCGGCGGTCGTCAGCCATGTCATTCTCCCATAGACATTGGCGCATCTTCGAGATGCGTTTTGATTTGCGACGCGTTGTTGCGCAAAGGCGACTGACTGACAAGCGTCTTGCCAGAGCGAAGGTACAATTGCCTTTGCCGCAGCGCAGCATTAGAGCCTGCGCCACACACACCTTCCTGACCTGAGGACGACCGCATATGACCCAGCTCTCCCCCGCCGATCCGATCGTGATCCTTTCCTATGCCCGCACCCCGATGGGGGCGATGCAGGGCGCGCTGGCGGATGTTTCGGCAACTGATCTGGGCGCGGTAGCCGTGAAGGCTGCGGTGGAGCGCGCCGGGGTCGCGGGCGAGGATATCGACCGCGCCTATATCGGTTGTGTGCTTCCGGCCGGGCTCGGGCAGGCGCCTGCGCGTCAGGCCGCGATCAAGGCCGGCCTCCCCCTCAGTGTCGAAGCGACCACGGTCAACAAGGTGTGCGGCTCAGGCATGCAGACCGTGATCATGGGTACCGAGGCGCTGGCCAGCGGCACCGTCGATGTGGTCGTGGCTGGCGGGATGGAGAGCATGACCAATGCGCCCTACCTGCTCAAGAAGCACCGTTCAGGCGCGCGCCTCGGGCATGACACCGCCTATGACCACATGTTCCTCGACGGGCTTGAGGATGCCTACGAGCCGGGCCGGGCGATGGGCACTTTCGCGCAGGACACCGCCAATGCCTACCAGATGACCCGCGAGGAAATGGACGCCTATGCCATCGAATCGCTCGCCCGCGCCAATGCCGCCATCGCCAGCGGGGCCTTCAATGATGAAGTCGTGCCGGTGACGGTCAGCACCCGTGCAGGCGATGTGGTGGTCGAACATGACGAAGCACCCTCAAAAGGCCGCCCCGACAAGATCCCGCAGCTGAAGCCCGCCTTTGCCAAGGACGGGACGATCACGGCGGCAACCTCCAGCTCGATCTCGGACGGCGCTGCTGCACTGGTGCTGACCCGCGCGAGCGTGGCCGAGGGCAAGGGGCTGACGCCGGTTGCCCGCGTGGTCGCTACGGCTGCCCATGCGCAGGCTCCCGCGCAGTTCACCACCGCGCCGATCCCGGCGATCCAGAAGGTGCTGGCGCGCGCCGGATGGGGCGTGGATGATGTCGATCTGTTTGAAGTGAACGAGGCTTTCGCCTGCGTCGCCATGTTCGCGATGCGCGATCTGGGTATCGGCCACGACAAGATCAACGTCAACGGCGGCGGTACGGCGCTCGGTCACCCAATCGGGGCGAGCGGCACGCGGATCATCGTGACTTTGCTGAACGCGCTCAAGACGCAGGGCAAGAAGCGCGGCGTTGCCTCACTGTGCATCGGCGGTGGGGAAGCCACCGCTGTCGCCGTCGAATTGATCTGATTAACCAGCGCCGGGCGGCGTTTTTGCGCTTTCCGCCAGCGCTGACGCGCACGGAAAAGCACGCTCAGGCGCCGCGCGGGCTGGAGCGCGCAAACAGGATCACGCCTGATCCAGTTTGCGCGTTACTCGTCGCCCGGCAGCGCCTCGGCACCCCACAGGCGCGCGGCGCTGACCCAGCCCTTGCGTCCGGCAATATCAAGCTCGCACCATGCGCCCCCGCAGCGCAGCAGGCGGCCGATGACGCCCGGCTCGGCGCGCCATTTGATTGCAGAGGCATCCGCGGGTTCGGCGCGCACCTCAACCAGCCCGTTCCCGACCACCATGCCGCTGCGAGCGGGATCAAGCTGGCTCGAGGCAATCCAGCCCTGTGTGCCTTCGGGATCTTCAACCAGTCGCCACCCTTCGCGCAGGCGCACCACCTTCACCGGCAGGCCCTTGCGTTTGTAGACCCATTCAATCGGATATTCACCGCTGGGGCCAGTCCGCATCCGCACCTCGTCATAGCGCAGACTGGCCCAATAAGGTGTCTGACGATCCTGCGCCTGCGCCGGATTGCAGACGATCGTGAAGGCCATCAGCAGGCACAGGCCGAATACGGCAATTACGCGAAATCCCATCATAGACCGGCAGCGATAGCGCGCCTTGCCTTTGTCTTTCAAGCAGCCCGTGCCGGATCGCGCCTTGACCGCACGGCCTCACTCGCATTAGCCCCATCACCATGACCCAGCGCCCTCCCCGCCCCCTCACAAACCCGCCGCGCGTGATCGTCACACGCCACCTGATGCCGAGCGTCGAAGCGCGAATGCGCGAATTGTTCGACGTGGTGCTGAACGAGGCGGATGTGCCGCTGACCCGCGATCAACTTGCCGCCGCCATGCAGGATTGCGACGTGCTGGTGCCGACCGTGACCGACCGGATCGATGCAGATCTGATCGCGGGAGCAGGAGAGCGGCTTGGCCTCATTGCCAGCTTCGGCGCGGGGACCGAGCATATCGACCTTGCCGCCGCTGCCGCGCGCAAGATCATCGTCACCAACACCCCCGGCGTCTTCACCGACGACACCGCTGACCTTGCGATGGCCGGCATCATCGGCGTGCCGCGCCGCATCCGCGAAGGCACCGCGCTGGTGCGCCGGGGCGAGTGGACCGGCTGGGCGCCTTCGGGCCTGCTGGGGAGAAAGCTCGCGGGCAAGGTGCTCGGCATTATCGGCATGGGGCGCATCGGTCAGGCGGTCGCCCACCGCGCCCGCGCCTTCGGGCTGGAGATCGCCTACTACAACCGCAAGCCCCTGCCCGAAGCGCTCGAACGGATGCTGGGCGCGCGCTACGTGGCCGATGTCGATACGCTCATGGCCGAAGCAGACATCCTCACCCTGCACTGCCCTCTCACCGAGGAAACCCGCCACCTCGTCGACGCGCGCCGTATCGCGCTGATGAAGCCGGGCAGCAGCATCGTGAACACCGCGCGCGGTGAGCTGATCGATCAGGAGGCGCTGATCGCGGCTTTGGAGTCGGGCCACCTCGCGGGCGCAGGGCTGGATGTCTATCCTGACGAGCCTCACGTCGATCCGCGTTTGATTGCGCACCCCAACGTCATGACTCTCCCCCACATCGGCAGCGCCACCGCCGAAGGCCGCGAGGATTCGGGCCACAAGGTGATCGCCAATATCCGGATGTGGGCAGACGGACACCGCCCGCCGGATCAGGTGCTGGACGCGCTGGTGCGGGGCTGACGGCCGCCGCGCCCGCACGGCCTCAATCCCCCGTCAAAATCCGTTCGACCAGTTCGCCCACGCTGGGGGTGTAGCCGTTCGAATAGAACGGATCGGTCTTGAAGTTGTAAGCCGCGTGGCCCGCAAAGGCGAGGTTCTTGTCGGGATCGTCGCCATGGGCGATGTCTTGCAGGGTCTTCTGGATGCAGAAGCTGCGCGGGTCGGCAAGGCGGCCGGTGGTGTAATCGTCGTGGTCTTTCCAGCTCGAAAATCCGCAATGCGACAGGCAGCCCATGCAGGCTTGCTGATCTTCGCGGATCGTGTCGCGCGCTTCGGGCGTGACGAAGACGATAGTGCCGTCCGGCGTCTTCAAGGGCTCGGTATGCCCGGCGCGCATCCACATTTCGGCACGCGACTTGTCTTCGGGGCGCACCCAGAAGCTGCGCGCCTTGCCGTCTTCGCCCAGTTGCACCGTGCCATCTTCCTCGCCGCGCTTGAAGAACGGGATCTGGCGCTCGGAGCGGTGCATAAGGTCGTAGAGGAACGGGGTCTTGACCGCGCTCGAGTAAAAGCCGGTGGGCGAGAACTTGTGGAGCAGCACATCGCCCGGCTCCACGGTACGCAGCATGTCCTTCCAGATCTGCGGGATCGGGCTTTCCTGCGTGAGCAGCGGCCGCGTGCCGAACTGGAAGGCGATGGTGCCGAGTTCGGGATTATCGATCCAGTCGTTCCAGTCGCGCAGGTACCACACCCCGCCAGCCATCACGATCGGCACGCTATCGGCCACACCCTCGGCGCGCATCACATCGCGCAGCGCCTTGACGCGGGGATAGGGATCTTCGGGCTTGGTCGGGTCTTCTGCATTGCTGAGACCATTATGCCCGCCCGCCAGCCAGGGATCTTCATAGACCACCGCCGCCATCAGATCGGGAACCTTGTTGTAGCTGCGCTTCCACAGCGCGCGGAAAGCGCGACCCGAACTGACAATGGGGAGGTAGCAGACGTTGAAGCGCGCGGCGATCTCGGCCAGCTTGTAAGGCATTCCCGCGCCGCAGGTGACGCCCGTCACCATCCCGCGCGTGTTTTCCAGCACGCCTTCGAGCACGGCCTGCGCCCCACCCATTTCCCACAGCACATTGATGTTGATCGCGCCCTTGCCATTGGCGATCTCATAGGCCTTCTTCACCTGCGTGGTGGCACCGTCGATGGCGTAGCGGATCAGTTCCTGATGGCGCTCCTCACGCGTGCGGCCATGGTAGATCTGCGGAATGGGGTTACCATTATCGTCATAGCTGTCGGCATTGACGGCACTGACGGTACCAATACCGCCGGCTGCCGCCCATGCGCCCGAACTGGCGTGGTTGGTCGCCGACACACCCTTCCCGCCTTCCACCAGCGGCCACACTTCGCGCCCGCCATAGACAATCGGGCTCAATCCCTTGAACAATGAAAACTCCCCTTCGCGCCGTCCCGTGGCGCGCATTACGATTTGGTCACATAGAGACGAGATACGCGCCCCGCAACGCTTCAGACGAACCTGTCCTTAGCCTGCGTCGCAGACCTTGATCGCTTCAGGCGCCGTACGGGCTGAACCCCGCTGAAAACGCGCAAAATAGCCCTTGATGTCAGGCCGCTCGATGTACTCGACAAGGACATAGCCAACCGCTTCGAACTCGCAGAACAGCAGCGTATGCGGCAGGCCGTGGCGGCCAACCGGACTATCGGCTTCCACAACGATGATCTGCCCGCCGCTATTAAGCGCGGGCCACAGGTTCCAGAGGAAGGCGTAAGGCTCAGCCACCTCGTGATACATGTGGACCATGAACACCCGATCGAAGCTGTCCGGCGGCAGCTGGGGATCATCGACATCGCCGAGCTTGATCGAGATATTCTCGAGCCGATCCTTCTCGACGCGCCGACCGAGCCGTTCAAGCGCCTCGCGGCTGATGTCCTGCGCCAGCACCCGTCCATCGGCGCCCACCCGATCGGCAAGACGAACAGTGTAATATCCCTCACCTGCACCGATGTCCGCCACGGTCATCCCGGCGCGGATTTTGGCGAGGTCCATCACCACCTGCGCCTCATTTCGCTGGTCACGGGCGTCTTCATTGGCGAACTGGTTGGAAACAACCTTTGCCACGGGACGATCAGGCTTGGGGAAAGTCGGCTCTCCCCCAGCAAGGTCAGCGGTAACCGGGACCAGGCTATCGCACCCCAGCAGCAACACTGCACCAAACGCCGTGACGCCTGACAGGATCGTGCGCCGCATCGCCATAGGCGTTATTCCACGTCCTCGATCTCGACCTTCTCGCCCGTCACCCGCTGAGCCAGTGCGGCCGAAATGAAGGGATCAATTGCGCCATCCAGCACAGCATCGGGCGCGGTCGAGACCACGCCGGTGCGCAGGTCCTTGACCATCTGATAGGGCTGCAACACGTAGGAACGGATCTGGTGGCCCCAGCCAATGTCGCTCTTGGCCGAATGTTCTGCGCTCGCCGCTTCCTCACGCGCCCGCATTTCGGCCTCATAAAGCCTCGCTTTCAGCATGTTCATCGCGATTTCGCGGTTCTTGTGCTGGCTGCGATCCTGCTGGCTGGCGACGACAATGCCCGTCGGAGCGTGGGTGATGCGAACTGCGGAGTCCGTTGTGTTGACGTGCTGCCCACCTGCCCCGGAGGCGCGGTAAGTGTCGATCTTGAGGTCGGCCGGATTGATCTCGATCTCGAAGGAATCGTCAATCACCGGATAGACCCACACGCTTGAAAAGCTGGTGTGGCGACGGGCCGAGCTGTCATAGGGGCTGATCCGGACAAGGCGGTGGACGCCGCTTTCGGTCTTGGCGTAACCGTAAGCGCCATCGCCTTTGATCAGCAGGGTGGCAGACTTGATGCCTGCCTGCTCGCCCGCCTGATATTCGACCGTTTCGACCTTGAAGCCGCGCCGTTCGGCCCATCGGCCGTACATCCGGAAGAGCATTTCGGCCCAGTCCTGGCTTTCCGTGCCGCCTGCCCCGGCGTGGATTTCGAGATAGGTATCGTTGCCGTCGGCCTCGCCGGAAAGCAGCGCCTGCACCTTATCGGCGTCCGCCCGGTCGGCAAGCGCAGCGAGAGTAGCAAGACCATCCTCTACGATCGCGTCCTCGCCCTCCGTCTCGCCCATTTCGATGAATTCGACCGCATCGGCCATTTCTGCCGCGATTTCGTTGACAGTGTTGACGGCCGTCTCAAGCGTCTTCTGCTCGCGGCTGATCGCCTGCGCCTGCTTGGGATTGTCCCACAGGTTCGGGTCCTGCACCCGCGCATTCAATTCGTCGAGCCGGCGCAGGGCGCGCTCCCAGTCGAGCGAGAGCCGCACCAGCGCCAGCGCCGCTTCGATCCGGTTGATGTAAGCCTGGGCCTCGGCCCGCATGGTCTATCCTTCAGTCATGCCAGAAAGTCGGCACCGCTTAGCGTTGGCGGCGCGATTGTAAAGCGCCGCGCGTGGCCGCTCACTTCTTCAACGCCCGCACCGCAGCCAATGTCTTTTCAACGTGGCCCCGGTAGTCCGAATTGGAATGCACCGCCACGATCCGCCCATCTTGGGCAATGACGTAGGACGTGCGGCTGGCAAGCCCCGATGACCCCATCGCCACATCATAGGCTTGAATGATTCTGGGTGATGCCACGCCAACCGGGAAGGCATCGCGGCATTCCTCCCGACTGAACCGCTTGAGCGTCGCTATATCATCGTTCGACATGCCGATCACGCTTGCCCCGGCCGCCTTGAAACTGGGCATGGCCTCGGCAAAGGCATTGGCTTCAAGCGTGCAGCCCGAAGTGAAAGCCTTGGGGTAGAAATAGAGCACCACCGGCCCCTTCGCCAAGGCAGCGTTGAGCGTGAAGCCGAATTCCTCCCCGGCCAATGCAGCGCGGGTCGTGAATGCGGGTGCCTTTGCGCCCTGAGCAAGTTCTGCCAAGGCGGTCGTGGCGGTGACGGAGGTCGCGGCAACGCCAAGAACGGCAAAGGCGGCGACGATGGGCTTCAATGCGTGTTTCATGGTGCTGCAACCCCTGAGACCGGCACCGGGTTCCTGTCCGGCCCTGTGATGGATCAGTAAATCCCGCCTTGCTGCTCGACGAAATTGGCAGGCTGTTCTTCGACGTCATCGACAATAGCCGTGTCGGCGTTCGCGCGGCCGGCCCGGAGAAGCGCGAGGATTTCATTGCGGCGTGCCACGATTTCGTCCTGCCGGGTGTAACGCTCGGGCTCGGTATCGGGCTTGAAAGCTTCCCAGATGATCGCGGACTTGGGATCATCGGTCGGCCAACCATCGAACACGCGCTTGCCGGTGCTGCGATCGACCCTGACCATGCGCACCCCCTGCGGAGCGACAGCGGGAAGATCTGACCACTTGGCGCGGGTCTTCTCGATCAGGCTTTTCACGATCGGTGCTGCAATCGTGCCGCCATAGGCATATCCGCCCATGTTGCGGGGCTGATCGAATCCGACATAGGCACCGGCGATATACTGCTGCGTGCCGCCGATGAACCACACGTCCTTTGGCCCGGTGGTGGTTCCGGTCTTGCCGAACAGCGGCAGGCCGAGCGGATTGAGCACCGTCGCCGTCCCCCGGCTGACAGCGCCGCGCAGCATGTGCATGACCTGAAAGGCGGTGCGCGCATCCATTGCCTGCGTACCCTGCACACCAAAGCGAGGCATTGGCTTGCCGTCCCACTCGGCCATGTTGCAGCCGCGGCATTCCCGCTTGTCGGCGCGCCACAAGACCTTGCCGCGGCGGTCAAGGACATAGTCGATGACAGTCGGCGTATTGAGGCGCCCGTGATTGGCCAGCGCACTATAGCCGGCGACCATTTTCACAAGCGTCGTCTCGCCCGCCCCTAGCGCCGTCGAAGGATAGGCCGGAAATTTGCCGATGCCGAGCTTCTCGATCCCCTCAACGACATTGTCCATCCCTGCGGTCATGCCGATTTGCACAGTCATGATGTTCTGTGACTGTTCAAGCCCATAGCGCATCGGAAACTGTCCGCCACGCCCACCGCGGATGCACTTCTCGCCAAGGTTTGCCCCCTGATAATAGCAGAAGCGCGAATTATCGATTTGCGTGGAAGGCGTCATGCCATTGTCAAGTCCGGCGGCGTAGACGAAAGGCTTGATGGTCGAACCGGGCTGACGCATCGCCTGGGTCGCGCGGTTGAAATCGGAAAGGCGGTGATCAAAGCCGCCCTGCATCGCCAAGACCCTGCCCGACTGCGGCGCTTGCACCACAAGCGCGCCCTGCGCTTCGGGGACGGTACGCACGCGCCAGCCATTGCCTTCCGGGCTCGCGGCGATGACATCGCCAGCCTTGAGCCGGTCGGGCAGATTGCCGAGCGAGGCCTCGGTTCCGTCGGCAAAGCCGATGCGGGCGGATTGACCCTGGCGGCTGGTTACCACCCCGATCCGCCAGTCCTTGTAACTTATGCCGAGCGGCGAGCTCTGCAGTTGGCTTGCCCAGTCACCCTGGCCAACGTCAATCGTGGCGATCGGGCCGGTCCAGGCGCGCCCGCCATGATAGCGCAGCAGCCCGTCGCGCAAGGCATCGCGCGCGGCGAGCTGCATCTGCGGGTCGAGCGAGGTGCGCACCCACAAGCCCCCGGCATAGACCGAGTTGGGGCCGTCTTCAGCAGTTTCGCCAAATCGTTCGATCAGCTCACGGCGCACCTCCTCAAGGAAGTAACCTGCATCCACACTCCGTTCGCGGCGTTGCGTCACAAGGCCGAGCGGCAGTGCCGCTGCCGCTGCCTTCTCAGCCTCGGTGATAAAGCCGTTCTTCGCCATCTGATCGAGAACGAAGTTGCGGCGCCCGATCGCAGCCTGTTCCTGACCCTTGCGGCCATAGCGTTCCGGGGCCTTTGGCAGGATCGCAAGGAATGCCATCTCGTGCAATTCGAGCTGGTCCACATCCTTGTCGAAATAGGCCCGCGCAGCAGCCTGCACCCCGAAGGAACGCCGCCCCAGCGGGATTTCATTGAGGTAAAGTTCGAGAATTTCCTGCTTGGTCATCACCTGTTCGATGCGACCTGCAAGGATCATCTCCTTCAGCTTGCGGGTGACAGAATATTCATCGCCCAGGAGCAGGTTCTTTGCGACCTGCTGCGTGATCGTGGAGCCGCCCACTGCGCGGCGCGTGCGCATGGGATTGAGGTAATCGATCACGGCACCGGCAGTGCCGAAATAGTCGATCCCGCCGTGGCTGAAGAAGGTCTTGTCTTCCGCAGAAAGATAGGCCTCGATCAGTTGTTCGGGGAAATCGGCAAACTGCAGCTGCACCCGTCGTTCGCGGGCGCAGGAATGGACAATCTCTCCGTCATAGCCGCGCACGACGGTGGGCAGCGGCGTTTCGTAGGTGAGCAGCGCCTCAGCCTCCGGCAGATCGCTGGCAAGCCATACGAACAGCGCGATCCAGATCACCAGTCCAAGCCCGAACAGGCTGGCAAGGATGCGGAACAAGAGACTGTCACGCCACTTCTCTCGGAACCATGCATAGGCCCCGCCAAGGTCGCGCGCGACGCGATAGCGCAAGTAAGCCAAGGTCGATTGCGAACTGGCGGAGGAGGAGATCGGTTCGGTCATGGACGAAGGCCAACTAGCACGCAGGCAACCGCCAAGGCTAGCCGCTTTCCATCCCTATTCCCTGTCTGCCAAGGCACTTGCACGGCGTGCAAAATACACCCGGATGGCGCGCGCGAGGACACTGGCATAATCGGCCCGACCTTGCGCCGTTGTCAGCCGCGCTCGGTCCGACAGACTGGTCACGAAGCCGCTCTCGAACAGGACGGAGGGAACATCGGGCGCGCGCAGCACTGCCAGCGCGGCAGCACGGCGCGGTTGGGAATGAAACGCCAGCTTGTCCCCGCCTTCGCGCAAGACCAGGGCGGAAAAATCAAGTGCATCCTCCTGCGTCCGCTGTTGCGAAAGCTCGACCAGAATGGCGCTCACCGCTTCGCTGGCACCATCGATGGCGATACCGTTAAGCCGGTCGGCATCGTTCTCGCGCGCGGCAAAACGCGCTGCTGCCTCGCTCGATGCTTCTTCGGACAGCGTGTAGATGCTCGCGCCGCTAACGTCCTCGCGCTCGCCGGCAGAATCAGCGTGGATCGAGATGAATAGATCAGCATCGAGCTGGCGCGCGATTTCCGGGCGATAGGCCAGCGGCAGGATGCGGTCGTCATCGCGGGTCAGGGCCACCCTGATCCCACCGCCACGCAGCAACTCCTCGCGCAGTGCCAGCGCAAGTGCCAGCGTGATGTCCTTTTCGGCGAATGTCTTGCCCTCAGGGTCTGTGCCGATCGCACCCGGATCGCGTCCGCCATGTCCGGCATCGATCACCACCAGAGGTCGTGAAGGATCATCCGGTCCGGCAATGGCAGGCAATTCAAGCGGTACCGCCGCCGCATCGACCACAAACCGCTGCACATAGTCCCGACCCCAATGCGGTATCGGGATTGTGACGCCCAATACCCTTGCCCCGGCCAGCAGCGCAGCCGGCAGCAGCAGAACAATCAACAGAAGGGTACGGTAACTCATTGCCCTTGCGGCTTACGTTCTTGGCGCTCGGAAACGCAATAGAGTTGCGGGGTTTGCCCCACAGTGCTAGCGCTGCTTCCAGAGAGGCTGGATCGGTTCGCATTGCGTTCGATTGGCTCGCCTCTTGCGCCGGTTCACGTCCTTTCCCAGCGATCCGGCCCAGTACAGGTTGATGCAGTGACAGAAGGTTCTTCCCGTCAGATGAGCACGCTACGCGATCAGCGCGTGTGTGCTATCACGGGTGGGCGCGCGGCGATTTGCCGCACCTCTGGCACTGCAGACACGAGCTTCGCGCTGACTGCCCTTTGCGGACCAAGCGCGATTCCCCCTTCCGGTATCGCCTCGCCGCGGGCCGGTTCATCCCACAATTCGCGCCCCCTTCACGCCCCGTTGCGGGCAAGGCCGGGCGCATGGAGACTATTCAATGGCAACGCGCATGCTCATCGATGCGCGCCACCCGGAAGAAACCCGGGTGGCGGTACTGCAAGGCAACCGGATTGAGGAATTCGACTTTGAATCTGCCGAACACAAGCAGATCAAGGGCAACATCTATCTCGCCAAGGTAACTCGGGTCGAACCGTCGCTGCAGGCGGCCTTCGTCGACTTTGGCGGCAATCGCCACGGCTTCCTCGCGTTCAGCGAAATTCATCCCGACTACTATCAGATCCCCAAGGCCGATCGTGATGCCCTGCTGGCTGAAGAAGCCGAGGCTGCCGAGGAAGAAGAACGCCTTCGTGCCGAAGAGGAAGACGAAGGCATCTCGCCCGGCGAGGAATATGACGCCGAGGACGATAGCGGAGAGGCGCTGGCCGAAGACCTCGCAGAGAACGGGGTCGAGGAAGTCGACACCTCGGACAAGGACGATGTCGCAACCATTGAAGGCGGCGCATCAGACGAAGACAGTTCGGATGAAGACGGTGCCGATGACGAAAACGGCGAAGACAGCGACGAGGACGGGGACGGCAGGGAACGCAGCCGCGGTCGCCGCGGCCGTCGTCGTCAGGGCAAAGGCGACCGGGGCGGCAACGAAAAGGGCCGCAGCCGCGCCAAGCAGGTCGATGAGGTTCGCGCCAAGCGCATGGAACTGCGCCGCCGCTACAAGATCCAGGACGTGATCCAGCGCCGCCAGGTGTTGCTCGTCCAGGTCGTCAAGGAAGAACGCGGCAACAAGGGGCGGCGCTCACCACCTATCTCAGCCTCGCCGGGCGCTACACCGTGCTGATGCCGAACAGCACCAGCGGCGGCGGGATCAGCCGCAAGATCAGCTCGACCAGCGATCGCAAGCGCCTGAAAGAGATGGTCTCTGATCTCAAGCTGCCCAAGTCCATGGGCCTGATCGTGCGCACCGCAGGCATGAGCCGCACCAAGCCCGAGATCAAGCGCGACTTCGATTACCTCGCCCGCGTGTGGGACGAAATCCGTGAGAAGACCCTCGCCTCGGTGGCCCCGGCGCTGATCCATTCCGACAGCGACCTCATCAAGCGCGCGATCCGCGACATCTACAACAAGGAAATCGAGGAAGTCGTCGTCGAGGGCGAAGACGGCTACAAGTCGGCCAAGGCCTTCATGAAGCTGCTGATGCCTAGCCACGCCCGGCGGGTTAAGGCCTATTCCGATCCCGTTCCGCTGTTCCAGCGTTATGGCGCGGAAGACCAGTTGCGGGCGATGTATGATCCGATGGTGCAGCTCAAGAGCGGCGGCTATCTCATCATCAACCCGACCGAGGCGCTGGTGTCCATCGACATCAACTCGGGCCGTTCCACCAAGGAACACGGGATCGAAGCGACCGCGCTGCACACCAATCTCGAAGCCGCCAAGGAAATCGCCCGCCAGCTGCGCCTGCGCGACATGGCCGGCCTCGTCGTGATCGACTTCATCGACATGGAGTATTCCTCCAACGTCCGTAAGGTCGAAAAGGCGATGAAGGAGGCGCTCAAGAATGATCGCGCGCGCATTCAGGTTGGCCGGATCAGTTCGTTCGGGCTGATGGAGATGAGCCGCCAGCGCCTGCGTACCGGCGTGCTGGAAGCCACGACCCGGCCCTGCCCGCACTGCGATGGCACCGGCCTTGTGCGTACCGCGTCGTCGGCGGGCCTGTCCGCGCTGCGTCTGATCGAGGATGAGGCAGCCAAGGGCAAGGGTACGCAGATTCGTCTGGCCGCGAGCACGGAAGCGGCGATCTACCTCCTCAACGAAAAGCGCGCCGATCTGGTGGAGATCGAACAGCGTTACGGCGTCAGCGTCGAGGTCGTGCCGGAAGGCGAGGAAGAAGGCGCCAAGATGAGCGTGTCGAGCAGCGGGCCGCGCCCCGCGCAGGCACCGCGCTTCGAACCGATCGTCGACGATGACGACGATGATCTGACCGAGGAGGAAGACGATTTCGCCGAGGAGGAAGCCGAGGGGCGGGAACCCCGTCAGTCTCGCCGGGAACGGGCCGACAATGACGAGGATGGCGGTCGCAAGAAGAAGCGTCGCCGCCGTCGCGGTGGCCGTGGTCGCAACCGCGACCGGGAAGACGCGATCGAGGGCGAGAGCGAAGCTGGAGAAGACGCCGGCGATGCACAAGGCGAAGCCGTGGCCGGTGACGCACCCGAAGGCGATACCGACGAAGGTGGCGAAGGCCGCCCCAAGAAGCGCCGCCGTCGTGGTGGCCGCGGGCGCAAGCGTCGCTCTGACGAAGGAGTGGAAGGCAGCGAAGGCGAAGCCGGAATGGACGATGGCGACGCAGTAAGCGGTGGTGAGGCTGAAGCGGCAGCGGAGTCTCCCGCTGACCTCGAAGCATCGACAAGCGAAGCGCAGGCCGAAGCCGAGCCGGTTGCTGAAGTGCCCGCCGAAAAGCCCAAGCGTACCCGCGCCCCGCGCAAGAAGAAGGTGGCAGAGCCGGTCGCTGAAGCAGTGCCCGCCGAACTCGCGCCCGAGCTTGCCACTGACGTTGCTCCGGTTGCCGAGGAAGAACCGCCCGCCGAGAAGCCCAAGCGCAAGCGGGCGCCGCGCAAGGCCAAGGTTGCCGAAGCTGAACCTGCTGCGGTGGCCGAAGTGACCGAAGCTGCGCCCGCGCCTGCGGCTGACGACGAAGCGGCCAACGAGCCGGCCGCATCTGGTGAAGGCGAGACCAAGCCGCGCAAGGGCTGGTGGAGCCGCACATTCGGTGAATAGATTGCCAAGTCAGGCCTGAGATACAAAGGGGCGGGAGCGAGCATGTCTCCCGCCCTTTTCATTTGCGCGTGATCAGGCGGACTTGCGGGCGATGCCCCACTCCATCCATCCGGCAAAGCGCGGCGCCTGTGGGGTATAGCCCTGGCCAAGCCTCTCCACTGCGAAGCCTGCCCCTTCGAGAGCGGTTGCTATCGGTCGGGTAAGGTGGCACCCGCCCGCCAGGCGTTTCCAGAGCGGTTCGATCCGTTGCTGCCAGCCCTGCACGCCAGCATCAGGCGCACGGCCATGTTCGAGAAACAGCATCTGCCCGCCCGGGCGCAGGATGCGGCGGAGTTCGCGCATCACCTGCGCCGGCTGATCGACCGAGCACAAGGTAAAGGTGCAGACCACGCAGTCGAAGCTGGAATCGCCGAAAGGGATCGCCTCGCCCCGCCCCTGCCTAAGGTCGGCTACCCAGCCTTTCTCTTGCGCCGCGGCCCGCGCAGCGTCGAGCAGGCCGTCATGCGGGTCGATCCCGGCATAGGAGGTAATCGCGCGAGGATCGTAGAATTCGTGATTGATCCCGCCTCCGCACCCCAGTTCGAACACATCGCCTCGGGCGCGCGGCACCACCGCCGCGCGGCGCTTCATCACCTGACCCTGCGAACAGGCGCAGGTGATGAGGCGCGGCATGATATTCGCCTCGTACCATGCCGTCAGTCCCATTGCCTTGCCCCCATTATCCTCTTTCCCGTGGCGGCCATGCGTGGCACGATCAATCGTGTTTGCCAACACCTGCAAAAGGACAGAAGGCCACCATGACGACCGACACCGCCACTGAATCGCGCTTTCGCTTCCATCCCTCCTTGTGGATGTGCGCAGCCATGATGCTGGCCTTTCCTGCGCTCGGCACACTGATGAGCGACGAGGTCAATTGGGGAGCGGGCGATTTCGCCGTCTTCACACTCATGCTTGCCGGCCTGTGCGTCGGAATCGAGGTCGCCTGGCACTTCCTCGATTCGCCGCGCTGGCGGATCGGGGCGATGCTGCTGGGCTTGCTGCTGTTCGGCACGCTGTGGGCGCACCTTGCGGTGGGGATCTTTGACTAAGCCGGGACTTCGACACCGCGAAAATCAAACACCCGGCCCGATTGCTCCGGTGTAAGCGATGCCAGAACGCCGAGCAGATTGTCAGCCGCATCACCCGGCGCAGTCAGCTGGCCTTCGGGCAAACCGGACTGGAATGGCAGCGAAAGCGCAGAATCCACTGTCCCCGGATGCAGGCCCACCACCACGCCTTGGGGATGGGTGCGGGCCATCTCCAGCGCGAGGTTCCTGAGCAACATGTTGAGCGCCGCTTTGCTTGCTCTGTAGGAATGCCACCCGCCCAGACGGTTGTCGCTGATCGAACCTACCCGTGCCGATAGCGCTGCAAGGACGAAAGGCTCCGAACGCGGCATCAGCGGTAACACATGCTTTGCGATGAGCGCCGGGCCGATGGTATTGAGGGCGAAGACCTCGGCCATCACAGCCGGATCGAGCCGTTTGTAGGTGCGTTCCGGCCCCGTGCCGTCAGCGAGCGTGAGCACGCCGCTGGCGATGATCACCCATTCGGGCGGATCGTCCCGCATGACCTCGGCAGCGGCGGCAATGCTGGCCTCGTCGGTCAGATCAAAGGCGAAGGGGCAGATCCCTGTCCCTTCCGGCCCGCCCCCCTGACGCGATCCGGCATGGATCACCTGCGTCCCACGCGCGGCCAATCCGGCGCAAATGGCAGCGCCTATCCCGCCGCTCGCTCCGAACACTGCCGCTACGCGCGGCCAGCGCGCTACCTTTTCCGCTACTTGCTGACCATGTCCCATTGCCCTTCAAAGCGCATGGCCGCCCGCATGGTTCCCCCATGTGAGGCGCTTTCAACTCCTGTTCAAAAGGCTGCAACAGCCCCCGCTTGCGTGACGGGGCAATGCCGCTAGATAGGGTGCAAATTGCAACGCGGGATCACGTAATGGCGACCTTCACTCTCCCCAAGAATTCCAAGATCAATGCCAACGGCAAAGTCCACAAGGCCACTGGCAAGCGGGTCAAGTCGTTCAAGATCTACCGTTACGATCCCGATTCCGGCCAAAACCCGCGCTATGACAAGTTCGAGATCGACCTTGATGAATGCGGTCCCATGGTTCTCGACGCACTGTTCAAGATCAAGAACGAGATCGACCCGACCCTGACCTTCCGCCGTTCGTGCCGCGAAGGGATTTGCGGATCGTGCTCGATGAACATGAACGGCAAGAACGGCCTCGCCTGCACCACCGCGATCGAGGACCTCAAGGGCGAAATTCGCATCACGCCCCTGCCCCACATGGACGTGATCAAGGATCTGGTGCCTGATTTCACCCACTTCTACGCGCAATATGCCTCGATCCGGCCCTGGCTTCAGACTGTCAGCCCGACGCCGAGCGGCAAGGAACGGCTGCAATCGCCCGAACAGCGCGAGAAGCTGGACGGCCTCTACGAGTGCATCCTGTGCGCCTGCTGCTCGACCTCGTGTCCGTCCTACTGGTGGAATTCGGACAAGTTCCTCGGTCCTGCGATATTGCTGCAGGCCTATCGCTGGCTGGCTGACAGCCGCGACGAGATGACCGGTGAGCGTCTGGATGATCTGGAAGACCCCTTCCGCCTCTACCGCTGCCACACCATCATGAACTGCGCTAACGTCTGTCCGAAGGGCCTCAGCCCTGCCAAGGCGATTGCCGAGACCAAGAAAATGATGGCCGAGCGGGTCATCTGATCCCGTGACGTTCAAGGACGACGTTTTCGAACACGGTCCGGATCAGGACAATCCGGGCTGGCACCACTGGAACCTGAAGGACGAGACGTTGTTCAACGGCGCGGTGATGGGCAAGCTCGTCACCCGGGTCGATCCGGACGGAAAAGCGCGCCTGCGCATGTTCCCAGAGCGGCGGCATATGAATCTTCAGGGCGTGATCCACGGCGCAGTGACGCTGTCGCTGATCGACATTGCGCTGTTCGTCACCATGCACCGCATCGGCACCGGCAATGCCGGGCCTTCGGTGACGCTCGAGCTGTCGACGCAGTTTGTCGGTGGCGGCGACGTCAACCGCCCGCTCGATGCCGTGACGGAAATCGTGCGCGAGACCGGCAAGCTGGTCTTCATCCGCGGCATGGTGGTGCAGGACGACGACACGGTCGCCAGCTTCTCCGGCATCGTGCGCAAGATGCAGCCGCGCGCCCAAGCCTGACGCTGTGCCGGGGTTGCTCGCCCGCTACGACGCGCTCATTGCCAACGGCGAGCTGCGCGCCGACCCGGACCAGCGCGCTGCTGCCGACCGGCTGGCCCGTTTGCAGGACGAGTTGGAAGCACCACCTCCGAAGAAAAGCCTTTTCGCCCGCCTGACCGGCACCCGCGAAGCCGCCTCGGACCCGCGCGGGTCTATCTGTGGGGCGGTGTCGGGCGCGGCAAATCGATGCTGATGGACCTGTTCGTCGAGACCCTCGGGATCGAAAAGAAGCGCCGCGTGCATTTTCACGCCTTCATGCTCGAAGTCGACCGTCGCATCGCCGAGGCGCGCAAGGCCCAGCAAAAAGACCCGCTGATCGCGGTTGCCATGCGGCTTGCCGAGGAAGTGCGCTGCCTTGCTTTTGATGAGATGGTGGTCACCAACACCGCCGACGCCGCGATCATGGGCCGCTTCTTTACCGCACTGATGGAGGCCGGCACGGTGATTGTCACAACCTCCAACCGTCCCCCGCGCGACCTCTACAAGGACGGGCTCAATCGCTCGCTGTTCCTGCCTTTCATCGACCTCGTCGAAGCGCGCATGGATGTGCTCAGCCTCAACGGCCCGACCGACTACCGGCTCGACCGCATCGGTGGGCTTGCGATGTGGCATGCCCCGATGGGCGATGCAGCGACGGCGCAGGTGCGCGAGGCCTTCTTCCGCCTGACCGATTTCGACCCAGACGATGCTGCCCATGTGCCAAGCGGCGAGCTCGATCTGGGCGGTGGGCGCACGCTCCATGTCCCCAAAAGCCTCAAGGGCGTGGGCGTGTTCAGCTTCAAGAAGCTGTGCGTGGAAAACCGAGGGGCGGCGGATTATCTCGCCATCGCCCGCGCGTTTCACACCGTAATTCTCGTCGGCATTCCGAAGATGGGGCCGGAAAACCGCAACGAGGCGATCCGCTTCACCAAGCTGATCGACGCGCTCTACGAGAACCGCGTGAAGCTGTTCGCCACCGCCGCTGCCGAGCCGGAAAAGCTCTATAAGTCAGGCGACGGCGCATTCGAATTCGAACGCACGGTCAGTCGGTTGAACGAAATGCAGAGCGACGCCTACATGGCGCTCGGTCACGGCGCCGAAGGCTAGGACGACACCCCAAGCTGCCCGAACGACTTCTCCAGCATCAGCAATTGCCAGAGCGTGCGCGAATGGTCCGCGCGGCCCGCAATATGCGCCTCGGCAAGTGCGGCAATGGCCTCAGGCCGGAAGAACCCGGTCTGCGCGAGGCTCCCGCTGGCAATCCCCCGCGCCGCGCCCGCCAGCGGCCCTTTGAGCCACTCCGCAATTGGCGTCACGAAGCCCTGCTTGGGCCGGTAGAGGATGTCGTGCGGCAGATAGCGTTCGAGCGTCTTCTTGAGCAGGTATTTGCCGGTCGAACCCTTAACCCGCATCCCTTCGGGCAGGCGCGCGGCGAATTCGACAAGGCGGTGGTCGAGCAGCGGCTCCCTCGCCTCAAGGCTCACCGCCATGCTGGTGCGGTCAACCTTGGTGAGGATGTCGCCCGGCATCCAGAAGGTCAGATCGGCATATTGCGCCCGGTCAAGGCCGCTGCGGCCCGGCGCTGAACGCATCAGCGCGATCAGCTCGTCCTCGGCGCGGAAACCCGCAAGGCTGGCGGCAAAGGCGTCCGAATAGAGCGCCGCCCGCGCCCCCGGCAAAGTCACCGACAGCCCACGCGCATAGCCTTCCTCGCCAGTTTCGGCCAAGGCCAGCAGGGTCGACTTGGCACGCAGCGGACGCGGCGCCCAGTCAGCCTTGGGCCATAGGCTTCCCAGCGTACCGAACAGCGGAGCCCGCAGGGCCGCAGGCAGCACCGAGCGGGCGCGCTCCTCGTGGTGGTGGAACACCTGCCGGCGGTATCCGGCAAAGGCCTCGTCCGCCCCGTCGCCCGACAGCGCCACCGTCACCCGCTCGCGCGCCAGCTGGCACACGCGCCATGTCGGAAGCGCCGAGGCGTCGGCGAAGGGCTCGTCGAACATCGCGGCTAACTGTTCGATGGCGGCGAAATCATCGGTCGCGACGATGCGTTCCTGATGATCGGCACCGAACTTGGCGGCAACCTGACGGGCATAGGAGGTCTCATCGTAGGCGGCGACGTCGAAGCCGATGGAGCAGGTCTGAACCGGCTGGCTGCTGGCTTCGCTCATCAGCGCCACTACGCCGGAGGAATCCACCCCGCCCGAAAGGAACGCGCCGAGCGGCACATCGGCCACCATGCGTGAACGCACGCCCTCGCGCAGCAGGTGCACCAGCTGGGCCGAGAGATCCGCCTCGCTCCCGCGCTCGCGCTCGGTGAAGGAAATGTCCCACCAGCGCCGCGGGCGGCCCGGCGTCTTGCCCTGCTCCAGCAACCAGAAATGCCCGGCGGGAAGCTTCTCCACCCCGGCAAGGATAGCATGGCTATCAGGCACGTAGCCCCAAGCCATATAAGCCTCGATCGCCTGCGGGTTGACCCGGCGGCGCAGCAGCGGGTGAGCGAGCAGGCCTTTCAGCTCGGAGGCGAAAGCGATGCTGCCGTCTGACAGCGCAGCGGTGAACAGCGGCTTCACCCCGAAGCGGTCGCGGGCAAGGAACAGCTGCCGCTTGTCGCGGTCAAAGATCGCGAAGGCGAACATCCCGTCGAGCCGCGCAAGGCAATCCGGCCCCCAGCGTTGCCAGGCGGCGAGGATCACCTCGGTATCGCCGCTGGTCCGGAAGGTGAAGCCCGCCTGCTCCAGCTCGCGGCGCAATTCGCGGAAATTGTAGATCTCGCCGTTGAAGACAATCACCGCGCGGCCATCGACAGAATGCATCGGCTGCGGCGACCCGGCGAGGTCGATGATCGAAAGGCGGCGGTGGCCGAGCCCCACGCCAAGATCGGTCCACACCCCCGCCCCGTCAGGCCCCCGGTGGGCCAGCGCGTCGCACATTCGCTCGACCCGCAGGGGGTCGACCGGCTTGGGGGTTTCAGCGTGAAAGATCCCGGCAATTCCGCACATTATCGGGACGGCCTAAAGCAGCGCAGCCAGCGCGGCAACGCCTGCAAGGGCAATGATCGCAAGCGCAGCGGTGCCGGGCGCCAGAGTCAGCGCTTCAGCGCGGGCAACCACAGGCCAGCGCGCAATAGTTGCGGCCGACCAGCCATAGGCCTCGGGCTCACGATCAAAGAATCGCCACGCGCCGCCGAGCAGCAGCGACACGATGATCGCGAAGAAAATCCAGCCATAGACGATGTGATCGAACCCGGTCGCCTGCTCCGCGCCGATGGATTGCGCGACATAGATCGTTGCCCAGGCCCGCACGCCATTCGCGAGGATCGGAACGATCACGCAAGCGGCAAGAAACAATAGGCGGCGCGTCAAACGGGCAAAGCGGGTGAAGGCGACCAGTACGCCAAGCGTTACCATCGCAATCAGGAACTTCACGCCGGAACAGGCCTCGGCCACGATGAACAGTCCTGCCGGCGTATGGATATGGATCCCGTCGATCCGCGCCGGAACCCCGCTCCAGTGGGTCAGCGCAATCGCAATGTCGGCTGTGAGGAATTGCAGCGGAGGAATGATCTCGTCACCGAAGGGTACGAGGAAGCAGGCAAAGGCCAGCGGCAAGGCCAGCAGAAGGCTTACTCGCACTCCCAGCACTGTAACGACCGCTGCCTGTAGCGCACCTACTGCGCCTGCCTGCGCGACAAGGTTTATGCCGAGCCGTTCGCCCGCCCACGATAGGCCGAGCGCCGCAGCCACGCAGGCAAGGCCCGGCCAGAACGGCCGCGGGGCAAGCCGCGCAAGCTCCTCCTCCTTGAGCGCCACCAGCCAGGCGATGATGAAGGGCAAAAGAACAAGGTGGCTGTAGGTATCGATATTCCACCATTGGTGCAGCATCGCGCTCCAGCTTCGTGCCGTTACCGCGATCAGCGCGAGCCATGCTGCACCAAGCGCTGCCAAGGGCGCGCGCCATGCAGCGGGCAAGCTGGATACACCGTGCGAGACCGAAAGGGATGCGGCCTCAGGCGGCATGGCGCTGATGTCCCTGCACGTCCTTGCCGATCAACCCGGCAAGCGGTGCCAGCATGGCCTCCCATCCATGGTGATCAAGCACAAAGCGCCGGGCCGACGCGCCGATCGCGGCACTGACGCTCGGATCACCGACAAGCCCGGCCATGCGTTCGGCCATCGCCTCAGGTTCGGGCGGGGAGACAAGCCAATCCGCCCCATCTTCAGCCGCAATTCCGGTGGCAGCTTCCGGCGTGAGCACCACGGGCCTCGCCATGGCCATTGCCTCAAGTACCTTGTTCTGCACACCGCGCGCAATCAGCAACGGGGCGAGCACAGCGTCGGCAGCGGCGATGAAGGGGCGCACATCGGCGACCTCGCCCCACACTTGGACACCGGCGATGCCATGATGCGCCATCAGCCGAGCGGTCGGGTTGCGGCCGACGACATGGAACACGGCTTCGGGCAAGCGCGCGCGCAAGACCGGCAAAAGCGCTTCAATCACCCACAACGCCGCCTGTTCGTTGGGAAGGTAGTCCATCTGCCCGGTAAAGACGAAATGCGGCCCCGCCGCCCCTGCCAGAGCGGGGTGCGGGGTAACGGCGGCGGGATCGAAGAAAGCCGCATCGATGCCGTTGCCGATCACCTGCACATTGACCTTCGCCGGATCGTTGAGACGCGAGCGATAGAGCGCCGCCTCGGCCTCGGAAATGAGGATTGTCGCATCAGCGCGCTGGCCGAGGCGCTCCTCCTCAACGGCCAGCAGGCGCGCCTCGCGGGCGTTCAGCCACACCCGCTCGCCCGCTTCGGCGTAGCTGGCGAACTTGGCGCTGTCGACGTCGCACAGGTCGATCACCACACGACCTTCAAAGTCGTCGGGAACGTATTGGCCCATCTGGCCGGAAAAGACGACGATCGCAGCAATATCGCAGGTGGCGATGGTATGGCGCACCCACGCGGCGAGCTGGCGCGAATGGAAAGCGGTGAGACTGACCGGCTTGCCCGCCAGCACGGCCTCGATCCCGGCAAGCGGCAGCGGCTTGGTACGCGGAGCGATGCAGTGCGAGGCCGTAATCTGCGCCAGTGCCTCGGCGCCGGTCGTGTCGTTCCCCTCGGCAAAGCAGCCGACATGCACCGGGCCAAGCCGCGCCAGACCTTTGAGCAGGTGGTGCGAGCGGATGCGGTCGCCGCGATCGGGCGGAAACGGCACGCGGTGCGCGAGGAACAGGATGTCGCCCATCACGCAAGCCCCCTTAGGCCAGCCCACGTGCAATCCACGGCCCCAGCGTGTTGGCGACGGAAAGCGGCAGCTTCTTCCAGAGCTCGATCTTGCGGGAATAGCTGGCATCAGTCGGGTCGATGTTGCGCACAGCCTGCCCCGGCGCGGTCCATGCGCCATAAGTGAGCGGTTCGGGCGTGAAGCCCCAGTTCTTCTTGAAGGCGAACGGCCCGCTCCCCGTCTTCGAACGTCCGAAGTCGAAGCGGGTCATGCCCTCCCGCCGGGCATGGAGCATCAGTTCGTAATACATCCGCTCGTTGGCGCGGGCGGAACGGGCAGCGACGACCCCGCCGCCCCAGAACGGCATCACTGCGCCATCGTGATAGAAGCTCAGAACACTGGCCAGCGGGCGCGCGCCGTCCCACACGGTGAGGATGTCGCTGTTGTCTGGAAAGGCCTCCAGCATCGCGGCAAACAGCGCGCGCGGAAACACCGGGGTGCCGAGATTGCGCACGCTTTCGCTATAGCAGGCGTAATGCGCCGCCAGATCGTGCGGGGCGCGCCCGATGGTGATACGGTGGCCGAGCGCCAACCCCTTGCGGACTTCGGCGCGGGCCTTGCGTGGGATGGCCAGCAGTTCCGCATCGTCATCAGCCGCCAGCGCCCGTTCGAAACCGCAATGCTTGTCCGCCCATCTGTCCCAGCCATCGGGGATCATCCCGCCGCGCAGTTCGATACCGGCAAAGCCGCCGCGCATGGCATGGCTCTGCGCTGCCTCGGCGAGCGCCCGCGCCGCATTGCCACTATCCGCGACAATCCCGCCACCGACCCCGAACCCGCTCGACACCAGCGCCTTGCCGAACAGCAGTGATCGCACTTCGGTGAGCGGCAACCAACCCGTCACCACGCCGAGCCGTTCGCAGAGCAGGCCCGCGGCGCGCTGGCCTGCGCCCTGCTCGACCGCCTTCAGCCATGCCGGACGGTGGAACAGGCTTGCGCCTGCTTCAGCGACGAAGCCCTCGATCCGGCGCAGATCGAGCGGATCGCGAAAATCCGCAACGCGCACCACCTCGCCGGCTTTCACCGGCGCGTTCATGCGACGAACTCACCAACCGGATCGGGCAGGACGAGATCAACCGCCCTGGCAGCCTCGCGGTGAGCGACCAGATCCATCCGGGTCCAGCGGAATTCGTGAACCAGATCGCGCAGCTTGCCTGCCATCTTCGACAGACCGGTATAGTGCCGGAAGCGAGAACGCAGCGATGCATGGCCCACACGCGGCTGATCGGGATCAACCTCCCACGGGTGGAAATAGAACACCGCCGGACGGCTGTCCTGACGGTTCACCTGCCGGATCGCCCAGCGCGAAAAGCCATAGGGCAGCACCCGGAAGAATCCGCCCCCACCCGCCGCGACGCGCCGTCCGCCAAGCATTGCGGTGGTCACCGGCAGCTCGATCATCGACGACCAGGGGAGTGGCTTGAAGGCGAAACGCGGTGCTTCTGGCCAGCCATAGTGGTCATGCACCACCGGCGCGACGCTGGAGGAATAGGCATAGCCCTGCTCTGCCAGCTCCGCGAAGGCCCAGGGCGTTCGTCCGTCGATCGAGAAGCTGGGCGCGCGGTAGCCGGTCACCGCAACGCCGGCGCAATCCTCGATAATGGCGCGCGCCTTGCGGATATCCTCGGCGAATTCGTGGCGGGTGAAGGTAAACACGCGCGCATGATCATAACCATGGCTGGCGAGTTCGTGGCCAGCATCGGCGATGCGGCGAATCATGTTCGGATGGCGCTTTGCCACCCAGCCCAGCGTGAAGAAGGTCGCTGACACATCTGCTTCGGCAAACAGATCGATCACGCGGTAGACGTTGTCCTCGACACGGGTCTTGATCGAATCCCACTCGCCGCGCTCGATCACGTTCTCGAACGCGCCGACCTGAAACCAGTCCTCGACATCGACCGACAGGCCGTTGGCGATGACTGGCCCATTGCCGTCAGGAGCGAGAGGCGAAAACGGGGCATTCATGTCTTAGGCAGCCTCGCGCGACGGGTCTTCCTCGAGCCATTCGATCAGCATGGTCAGCACGTGGCGGAAGGATTGCTCCTGCTCCTCGAGCCGCGCCTCGATCCGCTCAAGCGCGGCTGCAAGCCGGGCCTCGGCAATGCCGGCCTCCTCTGCCGAAAGCGGCGCGCCGCCTTCGTCACGCTGACCGATCCCGGCTGCCTGCAATTCGCTGATCGCCGCCTCAAGTTCGGCGGTACGCGCATCGCGTTCGGCCAACAGGGCAGCGACCTCCGCCGCTGGCAGACTGTCAGAGGCAGCACGCGCGGCAGGCATCGTCGCTGCAACAGGGGCGGCGCGCAGATCACCACCGCTACCACGCGAGCCGCGGGTCTGATCGGCGGCCATTTCCGCAATCACATCATCCAGCATCCCAAGGCCAAGAGTATCGCGCTCCTCGATCGCTCCGAGCAGCAGCAGACGGTTCATCACCTGATTGACGCGGCGCGGAATTCCGGCGGTTTGCGCGTAAAGCGCATCGATCAGACCGGGTTCGAATGCCGGCTGACCGTCCCAGCCGACCTGCGCAAGGCGGTGGCACACGTAATCCTCGACCTCGCTCGCATCGAGCGCATCGAGATGGTGCGAGGCGATGATCCGCTGGCGCAGTTGTTCAAGGCCCGGATGCTGGGCGACGGTGCGGCGGAACTCCGGCTGGCCAAGCAGCAGGCTTTGCAGCAGCGGGTGCGAACCGAGCTGGAAGTTGGAGAGCATCCGCAGCTCTTCCAGCGCGGCCAGATCAAGGTTTTGGCACTCATCGACGATCAGCAGGCAACGCCGCCCGGAGCGCGCTTCGTCCTGCAGGAAACGCTCGATCGCACCCAATGCGCCGGCCTTGTCATGCCCCTCGACCGCAAGGCCGAAAGCCTGCGCGACGACATGCACCAGTTCAGCGCCGTCGAGCGCACTGGTCACGACCTGTGCCACGGTCAGCGCCGCCGGGTCGATCCGCTCCATCAGATGCGCCACCAGCGTCGATTTGCCCGCCCCCACCTCGCCGGTGATGACGATGAAGCCCTCGCCTTGGCTCAGCCCGTAGCCGAGATAGCTCATCGCCTTCTTGTGGCTGGTGCTTTCAAAATAGAACTGCGGATCGGGGGTCAGCTGGAAGGGGCGCCCGCTGAAGCCATAGAATTGTTCGTACATGACCGTCCGTTCCCCGTCAGAAGTTGTAGCGCATGCCGATCAGCGCAGTGGCAAAGGCAAAGTCCTCGGCGGTGAGCTGGCTGTCGAAGTAATCGACCGCAATCGCCGCACGACCAACCAGTCGCCGGGTAATCGATTGGTTGTAAGCGATCGAACCACCCATCGCGGTAACGTCATTCCCGGTGCCAGCGCCATCGAACCAGTTGATGTAGGCGTTGCTGGTGATGTCGGCATCGAGCCCGAGGTTGCGGGTCAGGCCGGCGATGACATAGTAGCTCTCGTCGGTGATGCCGTTGGCTGGCGCGAGTGCTGTGCCCGCGGCGGCGATGAAGGTGCGCCGGTCGTAACCTGCGCCGATTGCAGCCACGGTGCGGCCAAAGTTACGTTCATAGGAAGCGCGTACCCCCCGCCCGCGGAAGGCAGCCGAGCGCACCGAGCCGAGCGAACCGACGATGGCCTGTCCCTGCGTGCCGGTCACGAGACCGCCGAAGTCGCCCGTGACCGGGTTGCGGATCGCCTGAAAATCGCTGTCGAGACCGGCAAGCGCGTTGTTGAGCACCCCGCCAAAGCCGCTCACCCCGTCATAGGCCTGCAAGGCGAAGGCGCTGCGCTCGTTGGGGACGTAGGTGAACTGACCGTAATAGGTGGTGGAATCGTAACGCCGGCCGACGGCGGCCTGAAGGTTTGTGCGCGAGGACGGGCGCCACAACACGCCGACGTCCCACAGCAGCCCATCGACATCGAAGGCAATCTGCCGCGGTGAAGCGGGATCGGTGACGAAGCGGCCATCAGCGCCGATCACCGGATCGCCATTGGCGTCGCGCAGCGCATCGCGGCTCGAAATCTCGACGTCCTCGTAACCGGCACCGGCCACAATCGCGAGGTTGTTGTTGAGCGGCACCGTCACATCGCCGCGCACGAACAGGTCGCGCACGCGCTGGTCGAGATTGCCGATATCCTCCTGGAAACCCCCGGCGGTCACGGCAAGGCCCACCGGCAGCACCTCGCCCGGTCGCGTGCCCGCACGCAGCTGGCCGAGATAGGTCACGCTGTCGTCGAAGACGTCCACCGTCTGGCCTTGCGGGGTCACGAGCGCGGCATCGGTTTCGAACCGGTTGTAGCCGACGCGCGCCACGCCGGTCAGGTCGACATCGCCGACCCGGGTGTTGAGGCTCGGCCCGGCATAGGCACTGTAGAAACGGCTTTCGGCATCCTCGCGCACCAGCGGGTTGGCTGTGGTACCACCGCCCGGATCGATCCGGGTGCGTGCCGCAAGACCGCCTGTCTCGAAGCTCAGGGCATTGGGAATCAAGGCCACCGAAGTGCGCGCGATCCCGCTGATGGTGTCGGTATCGATGCTGTCGTCGCCGTAACCGATGTTGCGTTCATAGCGCAGCGAAACCGCCGCTCCCGAATTGCGCCCCTGCACATTGATGTCGACGCCGACGGCAACCTGGGTGAAGGTGACCACATCATTGCCCGGGCTGAGTTCGGCCGAGACGACCTGCCCGACTTCGATATAGGGCTGCACCACGCGTTCGGAACGCTGGCCGATCAGATCATTGCCCTGATTCTGCCCCTGCCTCTGTCCCTGCCCCTGCATCTGGGCAAAAGCGGGGGTTGCGGCAGCACCTGCCAGCACCACGGCGATGAGCGGAAGTACCAGTCTTTTGGGACGCATGGTCATTTCCCCTTCCTGCCATAAGAGCCGAAGCGACGGCCCGAGGGGCTGTAGCGCGCGGCGTTGAGGAGAAGCTTGATATCGGCGCAGGCGGAAAGCAGTTGCTGCGCATCTTCGAGCGCGGCGCGGCTCGTATCGTCAGCGCGCACCACCAGCAGGGCCTGCCCAACATGCTGTGCCAATTCGGCAGCGGGCGATGCGGCAAGCGCGGGCGGCGTGTCGAAAATCACGATTCGGTCCGGCGCGCCTTCGGTCAGGCGATCCAGCACCTCGGCCGTGCGCGCACTGGCCAGATATTCGGCATCGCGCGACGAGGCTGTTCCGGCGGGAAGCACGAACAGGCCTTCGATGTCCGTACGGATAACGAGACTCTCGGGCAGGATAGACGGATCGGCAAGCGCATCCATCAGACCTTGCTCGGCCTCGATCCCCAGCCGCTGATTGACGCTCGGCTTGACGACATCGGCATCGACCAGCAGCACCTCAAGACCACGCTCGGCAGCGAGCGCAATGGCAAGGTTGGTGGCGCAATAGGTCTTGCCCTCGCCCGGATGGGGCGAACACACCAGAATGCGGCGGGCCTGTGGCGTATCTTCGGCGCGCGCATCGGCCAGCAGCTCGCGCTTGACGATGCGGAATTCCTCCAGCAGCCCGGTCACAGGGTCTTCCGGTACGATCAACCCGCCTTCGCGCAGATGCTCACGGTCGATCGCAGCAAAAGGCCCGCGGAACGCGACGGCGCGCGGCGCGGGCGCGGGCGCGGCCTGCCGAACGCCAGGTTCAGGCGGCAGGGAACGAACAGGTGCAGCTTGCGGCGCGACAGGCCGGCGTAGCGCCTGCGGCACCGGCGGAATGTCAATCGGAACGCTCGGCATTTTCGGAGAAACACCGCGCGGATCGCGGCCGAATGTCATGTCGGCCCGCTCGAACAGCGACGCCGGCCTTGCGCCTTCACGGTTGATCTTGCCCTGATCGGTCATCGTCTTATCCCGTCCTCAGGCCATCGCTCCGACCGAGACGACCTCGATCGCAAGCAGGATCACGAACATCACGCCAAGCCCTGCACAGGCCCCGGCAAACTGCTTAAGACGGCGCCGTTCAACGACCCGCGCGGCATCCGAGACGGTCAGCGAGATCGAACCGATCACCGGCAGATCGAATGCCCGTTCGAGCTTCTGCGGCGTGGCAAAGCTCGATTTGAGCTGGCCCAAAGCATAGGCCCCCGCGACCCCGGCACCCAGACCGACAATCAGCACGCCCAACAGCAGCAACGGGCGATTTGGCGCCGCCGGTTTCTGCGGCACGGTGGGCTGCTGGATGATGTCGAAACGGAACTGGCTGGCCTTGTCCTCGACCTTGCCGCGCGTGCGCAATGCCTCGCGGTCCTGCAGCAGCTTTTCGTAGTTCTGACGCAGCACATCGTAATCGCGGCTGATGCGGTTGGCCTCGGCCGCAATCGCCGGCTCGCTGGCCTGACTGGCCATCAGTGCAGCAAAATTGCTCTGCAGCGCCGCGCGGCGGGCCTGAAGCGCCTCGACCGTGGCCTGACGTTCGCTGCGGATCGCCACCAGCGAGGCATAGGCAGGGTTCGGCACCCCGCCCGCATCATCACCCGCTGCAGCGGCCTGCTTGGTCAGCACCGCGACCTGCTTGGTGGTCGAAACAACATCGGGGTGGCTATCGGTCAGACCGCGTGCGCGCAGTTCGGCAAGCTGGGTCTGTGCCTGAAGCAGGGCAGCGCGCGGCCCCATCGCCGGGCCTCCCGCAGCGCCAGGAACCGTCCGCGGGGTGCCAGCCATCTGGTTCGCAATCGCTGCCAGCCCGCTTTGCGCGGCAGCGAGATCCGCATCAACATTGCGCAACTCGGTGCGCGCCTGCTGGACCTTGGACGACAGGCTGTCCGAACCGCCGACCAGATCGGGATATTGCGCCTCGAAGGCGAGGCGGCGCTGTTCGGCTTCCTCGAGTTCGAGCTTGCGCTCATCGAGTTGGCGGTCGAGATCGCCGATGGCAGAACTGATCCCGGCACGGTTGCCGATGATGTGTTCCTCGCGCAGGATATCGAGCAGCTTCTGCACCACATCGCGCGCCAGCACGGCGTTTTCGGCATCGGACAGATCGCCGTGGCCAATGGCGGCGGTGATTTCGAACAGGTTGTCCTGCTCGCTCGTCACCTTCACCTTCTTTTCGAGTTCGCCGATTGCGGCATCCAGCGCACCGCGCTCGGTAATGCCTTCGCCAAGGCGGGTCGAGGTGATGACCTTTTCGAGATTCTTGGCACTCGACAGGGTCTGCCGCACGCGCATGATCTCTTCCTTGCCGTCACCGGCAATGCCAAGCTGCTTGGACAGGACGTCCTGCACATCGACATAGACGCGCGCCTTGCTCTCGTAGCTGTTCGGGATCATCGCGATCACCAGCCAGCCCAGCAGGCATACGCCCCAGGCCGCGGCAATCGCGATCCAGCGCCGGTGCCAGACCGACCACAGCGCGGCGCGCAGTTCGTCGAAGATCTCGCTCATGCCCCCACGCCCGCCTTAGAACCGGCTCTCGGGGATGATGATGGTGTCGCCGGGCTTGAGCATGACATTGGCGCTGGCATCACCCCGTCGGATGAGGTCCGACAGGCGCAGGCGGTATTCCACCTGCTTGCCGGTTTCGCGGTTGAGCCGGATGAGCTTGGCGCGGTTGCCAGCGGCAAATTCGTTGAGCCCCCCCACCGCGATCATCGCATCAAGAGCCGTCATGTTGGCCCGGAACGGGAGCGAGGCCGGCTGCGGCGTCGCGCCGATGATGCGCACCTGCTGGGTGAAGTTGCCTTCGGGCGTGTTGACGATCACCGAAACAATCGGCTGCTCGATATACTTGGACAGTTCGCCGGCGATGTAGTCCTGCAACTGGGTCGCGGTCTTGCCCACCGCCGGGATGTCCTGCACCAGCGGGATCGTCAGGCGGCCATCAGGACGCACGCGAACCTTGTCGGCGGAAAGTTCAGGGTTGCGCCAGACGTGGATGGTGATCTCGTCAAGCGGGCCGATGGTGTATTCCTCCGATGGGGCAACGGAGCCATCGCCATAATTGACGGGCGGGAGTTGCGGGCCGCCGCCGCCGCAGCCTGCGAGCAGAACAGCCGCAAGGCCGAGAGCCGCGAGACGCTTGAGGGGCAGAGGGTACAGCATTGGTTATGGATCCTTGGCCAGTTCGTGACGGGCCGCACGTGCAGCACGCAGGAGCGACCTGCGACACGTGCGGCCCGGGTATCGAACCGCTTGTCGCCGGAAATGGTGAACATATTGTTAGTTATACAGCCGCAAATCCGCCCCCTTCCCGAAACGGGACAGGGGTTTGCCGCGGGTTAACAGGGCGCTACGGTCAGCCCGTCAGACCAGCAGTTCGGCGGCCGGGCCATGGCCGAGAAAGGCCGAAGGCGAGGCGCTGGCCCCATAGGCTCCGGCGCAGAAAACCGCGACCAGATCGCCCACCTCGGCGCGCGGCATCATGGCGTTGTCGGCCAGGCGATCGAGCGGGGTGCAAAGGCAGCCGACGATGTTGACCTCCTCGCTCGGTTCCGCACCGAAACGTGTCGCAATCGCTGAAGGATAGTTGCGCCGAACCACCGTGCCGAAATTCCCCGAAGCGGCCAGCTGATGATGCAGCCCGCCGTCAGTCACAAGGAATGTCGTCCCGTGGCTTTCCTTGCGGTCGATCACGCGGCAGAGGTAAACCCCCGCTTCACCCACCAGATAGCGGCCCAGTTCCATGCACAGTTTGGTATCGGCCAGCGCAGGTGGAAGACGTTCGAGCCGCTCAGCCAGCGCCGCGCCGACCCTCGGCAGATCGACCGGGGTATCGCCCGGAAAATAGGGAATGCCCAGCCCCCCGCCCATGTTGAGCTTGGGGCAGCCATGGCCGATCGCCTCGGTCAGCTCGGCTGCGAGGGCAAGGACATTGGCCTGCGCTTCGATGATCGCGTCGGCGCTAAGGGTCTGACTGCCTGTGAAGATATGCAGGCCGCGCCATTCGGCCCCTTCTGCAATCAAACGTTTGGCAAGCATCGGCACCTTGTCGGCATCGACGCCGAATTGCTTGGCCCCGCCGCCCATCTTCATGCCCGATCCGGTCATCACGAAGCTGGGATTGACCCGCACCGCGATGCGCGGCGCCGCGCCGATACGCTGGCCGATGGCGAGCGCACGCAATCCCTCGCCCTCGCTCTCGCAATTGAGCGTGACCCCGGCGGCGATGGCAGCCTCAAGCTCGTCGTCGCGCTTGCCCGGCCCGGCGAAGCTGATCCGTGCAGGGTCGATCCCTGCCGCTTGGCACAGCGCAAGTTCGCCCCCAGAGGCGATGTCGAACCCGTCGACTTGGCCTGCCATATGAGCGATCACCAGCGGGTGCGGGTTGGCCTTGACCGCATAATTCACCCCGACACGCTTTGGCAGCGCCGCGCGCAACTCCGCCACGCGGGCATCCAGCAGCGCGCGGGAATAGACGAATACCGGCGTGCGACCTGCCTCGGCCACCAGTTCGCTCGCGCGCTTGCCGCCGATGGCGAGTTCGCCATTGATAGTCTCGAAGCCGGGGGGATCGGGCCGACGGGCTTCATGCGCCACATTCCTTGTTGAGTTCCGCCTGCAAGGCTATGCGGTCGATCTTGCCATTGGGATTGAGCGGCATGGCCTCGCGCCAATGGATATGCTGCGGCTGCATGAAGTTGGGAAGATCGCGCTGAAGCTGCTTGGCCAGCGCCTCGGCCCCCTCGGGATCGCCGCGCACCACCAGATGCACCGCCTGCCCCAGCCTTGCATGCGGCACCGCCAGCGCCACGGCTTCGACCGCAAACCCAGTGGCAAGCGCCGCTTCCTCGATCTCCTGCGGGGAAATCCGGTTGCCCGCGCTCTTGATCATCGCATCGCGCCGTCCGGCAAAATAGAGCAACCCGTCTGCGTCGCGCTTGACCCGGTCGCCCGAAAACACCGCCATTCCGCCATATTGCGAGGCGGCAGGCGCAGGCTTGAAGCGTTCCGCCGTGCGCTCTGCGTCCTGCCAATAGCCCTGCGCCACGAGCGGGCCGCAATGGACAAGCTCGCCCTCTTCGCCATCCGCCGCGATGTCGCCTGCGTCGTTCACCACGAGGATCTCGGCGAAGGGTATCGCCTTGCCCATCGAGGTCGGGTGGCGATCGACCAGCGCCGGATCGAGGAAGGTCGAGCGGAACGCCTCGGTCAGCCCATACATCGGGAACAGCCGCGCATCCGGAAACATCGCCCGAAGGCTGCGCACCAGCTCCACCGTCAGCGCCCCGCCGCTGTTGGTCAGCCGACGGAGAGGCTTGGCAGCTTCGGCAGGCCACTCGATCTCGGTCAGTTGCACCCACAAGGGCGGCACCGCGGCGAGGGTCGTCACGCCATGCTTGGCGCAGGCCTTGGCGACATCCTTGGGGAACAGGAAATCGAGCGGCACCACACACCCGCCTGCATACCATGTGCTCAAAAGCTGGTTTTGCCCGTAATCAAACGACAACGGCAGCACCGCCAACGTGACGTCATCCCCCGCCAGCCCGAGATAATGCGCCACGCTCACCGCGCCCAGCCACATGTTGGCATGGCTCAGCATCACCCCCTTGGGCTTGCCGGTCGAGCCGGACGTGTAGAGGATCGCGGCCAGTTCGGAAGGATCAAGGCGCGACGGGCCGAGCGCGCCGAACCGGTCGGCCATCTGCAAGGCCTCGCTCTCTCCCAACGCGGCGCATCCGGGCGGCAGATCGCCCGGCTCCAGCGAGGCAAGCCGCGAGCCTGTCCCGATCAGCAGCCTTGCGCCGCTATCGGCGAGGATATGCGCGACCTGCGCGCGCTTGAGCAGCGGATTGACCGGCACATGCACCAGCCCGGCCCGCGCCGCCGCAAGCGGCAGAAGGCAGGTGAGCTCCCCTTTCGCCGCCCAGCTTGCGACGCGTGCGCCGGGCTCGGGCAGCATATCGGTCAGCCACATCGCAAGCTGGCCCACACGCTGTCTTAACTGATTGTGGTTAAGGGTGCTGGCCTTGAGCACCAGCGCCGGTGCCTCGCCGCGTCCCGCCACCCCTGCCAGTTCGGCAAGGTGGTCGAGGGGCCTCGGAGAGGGATCGGGCTGCGGTGGCATGGTCAGGAGCATTCTTTCAGTGATCGAAGCGCGGTATCACGATAGCGTTAACGTCTTGCAAGCGCTGTCTGCTTCAGGGACCGCTGCGCCGTTCGATCGCGCAGAGTGGTACGCGCTGCTTGCCGACACCGGACTCACCCCGCTGATCGCGATTGCCAGCGACGCCGATAAAACGGCCGCCCTCGCTTTAACGCAGGATGCAGGGCGGATCACGCCCTTGCGCAACTGGTACAGCTTTACCTGGCGCGAGCTTGCTCCGCCGGGCGCGGCCGGCGACCGCTTGCTGCTTGCCATTGCCTGTCAACTGAAGCAGCGCGGGTGGCGCGTCACGCTCGAACCCGTGCCAGGCGAGGATGGCTCGGCTGAAAGGCTCGCTCGCGCGTTCCGGGCGGCAGGCTGGCAGGTGATGGTGGAGCCTTGCGACACCAACCACATCCTGCCGGTCAAGGGCCGCAGCTTTGCCGAATACTGGGAGACCCGCCCCGGCCCCTTGCGCACCACGCTGAAGCGCAAGGCGAAGAGGGTTGAAGTCGAGGTGCTGACCCATTTCGACGCGGCTGTATGGGCCGATTACGAGGCGATCTATGCCGCAAGCTGGAAACCGGCCGAGGATCAGCCCGCCATGCTGCGTGCTTTCGCTGAAGCCGAGGGCATGGCGGGACGGCTGCGGCTCGGGGTCGCCCGCGCCGATGGGCTGGCGGTTGCGGCGCAGTGCTGGACGGTCGAGAACGGCGTGGCCTACATCCACAAGCTGGCCCATCTGGAAAGCCACAAGCCGCTGTCCGCCGGGACGACACTCACCGCCGCGCTGTTCCAGCACGTGATCGACATCGACAAGGTTCGCCTGGTCGATTTCGGCACCGGGGACCAGAGCTACAAGGCTGACTGGATGGATGAGGTGCGCCCGCGTTTCCGCATCGATTGCCTCGATCCGGCGCACCTTCGCAGCTGGCCCGCGCTCGCCAAGCGGCTGCTCCGGCGCGGGTAAGGGATGCTCTGCGCGCCCGGCAATGCTTGCACCCGCGCCCGCGCATGGCTAAGCCCCGCCGCCACAGCCTGGAACAGGGATTTCGGCACAGATGAACACCTCTGCGAACATCGACAGCGAAGCTGGGCTTGACCGCGAACTCAAGAGCTTGATCGCCGACGTGCTAGGCCTCGATCCGTCGCAGGCCGATGCCTTCGGCCCTGAGTCGGGACTGTTCGGCCACTTGCCGGAGCTGGATTCGATGGCGGTCGCAGGGCTCCTCACCGAAATGGAAGACCGGCTCGGCATCGTGATCGAGGATGACGATGTGACCGGCGAAATGCTGGAAACCTATGGTGGCCTGCTCGCTTTCGCGCAGGCCAAGCTTGCCCACCGCTAGACCGCCTTAGCCCGCCTTTTGACCCCCTCCAGGGGAGAGCTTGCGTGATTTTCACGTGGAACAAACCCCCGCTTGATGGCGCCTCGGAGGGCGAGGAACTGCTGCTTGCCTTCGATCGTGGCAGGGCGGTGCGGATATTGGTGTGCCCTGCGTGGTTCGATGAAGCGAACAAGCTGCGGCGCTTTACGGTCGAGGTGATGCGGCGGCTCGATGCGGCCGGGATCGACAGCCTGCTACCCGATCTGCCGGGGTGCAACGAGAGCCTTGCACCGCTGGAAAAACAGACACTTGAAGGCTGGCGTACAGCGATGGAAGCCGCCGCGCAGGCACTGGGAGCAACCCATGTGCTGGCGATCCGCGCCGGTGCGTTGCTCGCGCCTGCTCACCTTCCCGGCTGGCACTATGCGTCCCAATCCGGCCCGAAACTGCTGCGCGGGATGATCCGCGCCCGCACCATCGCTGCGCGCGAAGCCGGAATTTCCGAGACTTCCGAGAGCCTTACGGCGCAAGGTCGCAATTCCGGTCTGGTCCTGGGCGGCTGGACTATCGGGCCTGCGATGTTCCGCGCACTCGAAGGTGCCGAGGCCCAACCTGCCTCATGTACGTCTGAAATCGGTCAGAGCGCCATCGGTGGCCCGGGATTGTGGCTGCGCGCCGAGCCGGACGAGGACGCAGGGCAAGCAGAGCGACTGGCCGCATTGATCGCTGAAAGCATTGGTATTACAGCGTCATGACGCGACTTTCTCACACTTTTGCTTGCGGCAGCCGGACCCTTGTTGGCACGCTTGACACCGCACCGGGCAGCACGGGTCTGCTGATCGTGAGTGGCGGCAACGAGATCCGCAGCGGCGCTTTTGGCGGGCAGGCCGACATGGCCGCACGGATCGCCGCCGCCGGCTTCCCGGTGTTCCGCTTCGACCGCCGCGGGATCGGTGACAGCGAGGGCGAAAATCGGGGATTTCGTCATTCAGCCAAAGATATAGCCGCCGCAATTGACGCATTTCGCGCGATGGTGCCGCAGATGGGCCGAGTCATCGCTTTCGGCAATTGCGATGCCGCTTCGGCTTTGATGCTGGCAGGCGGTGCAGGTTGTGACGGGCTGGTGCTGTCCAATCCCTGGACCATCGAACACAGCGCGACTGGCGGTGCCGCGCACGACGCCCCGCCCCCCGCAGCGATCCGCGCGCGTTACCTCGAAAAGCTCAAGAATCCACGTGAAGTCATCCGCTTGCTGAGCGGAGGCGTGAACCTGTCCAAGCTTGCCCAAGGTCTTGTCCAAGCCCTGCGACCGCCCCCGCCGCCCTCCAGTCTTGCAACAGAGATGGCCGAGGGGCTGGCGGGCTTCAGCGGCCATGTGCGGATCCTGCTCGCCACCGCTGACCGCACAGCACAAGTGTTCGAGGAAGCATGGGACAAGGGTGATCCGCGCATCTATCGTTGCGAGGGGGCAGGCCACGCCTATGTCGAGCCGGAACATCGCGACTGGCTGACGGCTCAGATCCTTGCGAGCTTACGCGCCTAACGCTCGAAATAGCTAACCAATTCCACATGGGTAGACCAGCGGAACTGGCCGACAGGGCGCAACTTGACAAGCCGGAAACCTGCCTCGGTCAGCATCGCCGCATCGCGCGCCCAGCTTGACGGGTTGCAGCTGACATAGACCAGCCGTGCAACCGTGCTTTGCGCAATCTCGGCGACTTGCGCGCGGGCTCCGGCGCGGGGGGGATCAAGCAGCACGGCGTCGAAGCGGTTCAATTCAGCCGGCTGGAGCGGCGATCGGAACAGATCACGGTGCAGCGCCAACACCTGCCCACCCGACAGCGCTCCGGCGGTCTTGCAGGCAAGATGCGCCGCGCGCTCGGCCTCGACGGCGAGCACCTTGCGCCCCTCTCTGAGCGCAAAGGCGAAGGTGCCGAGACCCCCGAACAGATCGGCGACCACCCGCGCAGAAGCGAGCCAATCGGCGGCATCAACGGCCATCCGGGCTTCGGCATCATGAGTCGCCTGAAGAAAGGCGCCGGGCGGAAGGCTGACCGGAACCCCGGCGAGCGTCACTGTGACGGGTTCTGGCTCCCACATGGTCTCAGGCCCGTAACCCTGATCAATCGTGAGCCGCGCAAGCCCTTGTTCGCGCGCGAAATCGAGCGCTGCTTCGGTCGGCCCCAGCCCTTCGAGCGGAAAGTGGGTGAGGTTTGCTTCCACCCCCTGATCGGCCAGCGTCAGATCAATCCCCACCATCCCCTTGGGGCCATGCGTGGCGACGAACTTGCTCAAGGGCGCGATCAGAGCGGCGAGCGCGGGGTGCAGCACCGGACACTCGGCCAGATCGACAACGCGATGCGATCCGCCCTCGCGGTATCCCAGCACCGCGCCCCTGGCTGTGCGAAGGCCATGCAGCCCCGCGCGGCGGCGGGTATGCGGGGGAGACAGATGCACGGGAAGCAGTTCGTCAGGCTCCAGCCCCTGCCCCTTCGCCGCGTTGACCACACGGTCGCGCACGAAATCGGCCAGCATCGCATCATCGACGTGCTGCAACTGGCACCCGCCGCAGGTGCCGAAGTGGCGGCAGGCAGGCAGGATATGGTGCGGCCCGGGCGTGATTGCCCCGTACCCGTCGACCACATCGCCCGGCACCGCGCCTGCGACATGGCGACCGGAGGCGGTCACGCCGTCGCCCTTGGCGGCGAGGCGGATGATGGGTTCGGAAGCGGTCACAAACAGGCCGCTAGCGCCTCCGATACCCTTTCGGCAAGCTGCGACGGCGTGAAAGCCGGGCCAGCGCGGCGCGCCGCATCGCCATGAAGCCACAGCGCCTCGCAGGCGGCAGAGAAAGGATCGCTGCCCGTGGCCATGCGACTTGCGGCAATGCCTGCGAGGACATCGCCCGTCCCTGCCACCGAAAGCCAGCTCGGCGCAGGTATCCCCAGCGCCAACCTGCCATCGGGCGCGGCGATCACGCTGTCCGGCCCCTTCGCCAGAACCACCATCCCACTGACCCTCGCCAAGGCGACTGCGCGGGCGCGGCGCCCCTCGGCAATCACCCCGAAGGCACGGCACAGGGCTTCCAGCTCTCCGTCATGCGGGGTGGCAAGGATCGGCAAATCACGGGCGAGCATAGCGGGCGCAAGCAGCACGAGTGCATCCGCATCGAGCACCAGCGTCTTCGCATGGGCCAGGGCCTCACTCAGCTTTGCCAGCGCCGATGCGTCGCGCCCCAGCCCTGGCCCGACCAGCGCAGTGGCCATGCGCGGGTCTGACAGCGCCTCGTCCAGCGGCGCGCTGTCCGTGACCACGTCTGGCGGCGTGCGCGGGTCGGCCTGCGAGGCGAGCAGCTTCACATAGCCTGCGCCTGCGCCCTGCGCGGCGGCCGCGGCTAGCAGGCTCGCGCCGGGCATGGCTCCGCCAACGATGCCGAGCAGGCCCCGGCGATATTTGTGACTGTCGGCCGGGGGGACAAAGAGCTTCGGCCGGCTGACGACCTGTGCCGCGCCGTCCACGCCCGCGATCCCGATGGGCACAAGCCGCATCTGCCCCATCAGCGCGCGGCCCGGCAGGCTCCAATGCGCAAACTTCCAAGCACCAAGGGCCAGCGTCACATCATAGGCAGGAAGCTTTTCGTTCAGCACCGCACCACTGTCGCTGGCGATTCCCGAAGGCACATCCACCGCCACCCGGTAACGGTGTCGCGCGGCAAGATCGCGCAGGAGCAGGGCGTGCTCAGGGATCAGCGGACGGGCGAGGCCCGATCCGAACAGGCAATCGACAACCACATCGCCACCCGTCGCTCCTGACGTGACCACCGCCCCGCCCCAGCGGCGCTTCGCCTCTTTGGCGGCGTCCGTGGCGGGCGCGAGCGGCGCGATCACGGTAACGCTGTTCCCTGCGTCGCGCAGGCGGCGGGCAATGACATAGCCATCGCCGCCATTATTGCCTGGGCCGCACAGCACCGTCACCGGGCGCCCCGCTGCGACCCGGCGGATCCACTCCGCTGCGCCCCCGGCGGCGGTCTCCATCAGGTCGGAAACGCTGATCCCTTCGTCAAACAGCGCCTGCTCGGCGGCGCGCATCTGTTCGGCTGTGAGAACCTGGCTCAAGCTCATGAGACAGGCGGCTGGAGCATGGACTGCGGAATACGGTAGCGATCCGCACCGAGGGCGATTTGGAGCAGCCCATCGGCCACACGTTCCACGACAAAGGGGTCAGCTCCGTCACGCGCCGCAAGTTCTCCGCTTGCCGGATCAAGTGTGAGCCGACGGAACCCGCCGTCAGGATGATGCAGCACATACTGCCCACCACTGGCCTGTTCGAGCGTGCATACAGGCGAAAAATCCGCGCCTGCACCGATTGCGCAAACAATCTCGTCCCCCGGCGGCGGGCGTTCGCTTCCGCAGGCCGCCAGCAGGGCCATGGCCATAAACGTGCTAGATGTCCGCAAAGACATGGGTTTCCGCCTTGGCACCCGGGTGCGTGATCGCCCCGTAGCGCGCCTTGCCGACGACCTGACTATAGCGCCATAGCGCCCCCGCCTGATAGTCGTTGGTGCGCGGCTGCCACTTGGCGCGACGTTCTGCGAGGACGTCCTCGTCAACTTCGAGATCGATGGTCCCGGCGACCGCGTCAATGCTGATGATGTCGCCGTCCTCGACGAGGGCGATGGGGCCGCAGTCCGCCGCTTCCGGGCCGACATGGCCGATGCAGAAGCCGCGCGTCGCGCCGCTGAACCGCCCGTCGGTGATCAGCGCGACCTTCTCGCCCATGCCCTGTCCGTAGAGCGCGGCGGTGGTGGAGAGCATCTCGCGCATACCGGGGCCACCCTTGGGGCCTTCGTAGCGGATGACGATGACGCAACCCTCGGCAATGTCGCGGCTTTCGACGGCGGCGAAGGCATCTTCCTCGCAATCGAACACCCGCGCCGGGCCGGAGAATTGCAGGCGCGCCATGCCCGCGACCTTCACGATTGCACCATCCGGGGCGAGCGAGCCTTTCAGGCCGACGACGCCGCCGGTTGGCGTGATCGGGGTCTTCACGTCGTAGAACACCTTCTGATCGGGGTTCCAGGTGATCTCCTCCAGGTTTTCCCCGATGGTCTTGCCGGTGACGGTGATCGGGTTCGGGTCAATGAACCCGCCATCGAGCAGCGTCTTCATCGCCATGTAGACCCCGCCCGCCTCGTGCATATCCTTTGCGACATACTTGCCGCCGGGCTTCAAGTCCGCGATGTAAGGGGTTGATTTGAAAATCTCGGCAACGTCGAACAGATCAAAGTCGATGCCGCATTCACTCGCCATGGCGGGCAGGTGCAGCGCGGCGTTGGTCGAGCCGCCGGTGGCTGCGACCACGCGGGCGGCGTTCATGAAGGCCTCGCGGGTGCAGATCTCGCGCGGACGCAAGTTTCGGGCGACGAGCTCCATCACCTGCTTGCCTGCCGCCACCGCGATATCATCGCGTGATCTGTAAGGTGCGGGTGCCATATTGCTGTTCGGCAACGACAAGCCGATCGCCTCGCCAACGCAGGCCATGGTGTTCGCGGTGAACTGGCCGCCGCAAGCGCCGTGGCCGGGGCAAGCGACCTTTTCGAGCGCGATCAACTCGGTCAGCGGGCAGTTCCCGGCGGCGAACTGGCCGACGGCTTCGAACACGTCGACCACAGTCACGTCCGCCCCCCGGTGCGTGCCGGGCAGGATCGAGCCGCCATAAACAAAGATCGACGGCACGTTCAGCCGCAGCATCGCCATCATCATGCCGGGCAGGCTCTTGTCGCAGCCCGCAAAGCCGACAAGCGCGTCATAACAATGGCCTCGGACCGAAACCTCGATGGAGTCTGCGATGATCTCGCGGCTGATGAGCGAGGACTTCATGCCCTGGTGGCCCATCGCGATGCCGTCGGTCACGGTGATGGTGTTGAACCGCCGGGGCGTGCCGCCGCCCGCGATCACGCCCTCGCGGCAGATATCGGCCTGGGCGTTCAAGGTGGTGTTGCACGGCGCGGAGTCGTTCCCCGCGCTGACCACACCGACGAAGGGCGCGGCGATCTCTTCCTCGGTCATGCCCATCGCGTAGTAGTAGGAGCGATGCGGCGCGCGCTCCGGCCCGACCGAGACGTGGCGGCTGGGGAGCTTCGACTTGTCAAACTTCTGCGACATAAGATTTCCTGCTGCGGGGATTTTGTGAAACGCCCTTGCCTCTAGCAAAGCGCCGACGCAACCCTTTGCGCAATTTTTGCCAAGAGCGCAGCCCAGCGGGCGTGATCTTCGGGGGTCTGCGTCAGATCCTGCCGCAGCTCCACACCGAGATAGGCGCGGCCTGCGCCTTCGGCATGGCGGTTCATGGTGTAATTGAGATCTCGCCCCGAATAGGGGAGGTTGTCGCCGACCATCAGCCCCTCGGCTTGCAATAGCGGAATGGCGATGCGGGCGGCGCGGTCGTCCTCGTTATACAGCACCCCCACCTCCCACGGCCGCGCGGCGTCCGAGGTTTCGAGGCGCGGGGTGAAGGAATGGAGCGAGAGGATCAGCGCCGGTTCCGCCGCTGCCAGCCAATCGGCCAGCGCGGTGTGATAGGGGCGGTGGAAGCGGGCGAGCCGCGCCTCCCTGTCCGCGCCGATATTGCCGGGGATCGGGTGGCCGTCAGATGCTTCGGGGACAAGGCCGGGGGCATCCTCCTCGCGGTTCAGGTCGCACACGAGGCGGCTGACAGCGGCGATGTGGGCGGGGATGGCGTGTTTGTGCGCTAGCAATTCGGCAATCGCTTCGGTGCCGATGTCGACAGCGATATGTTCGTGAAACAGGTGTTCGGGAATGCCAAGGGCAATGTCGGCAGGCACGCGGTTGCTGGCATGGTCGGCAGCGCAGACGATCCCGCCTGGATGGGGCGTGCCGAGTTGGCGATAGGGTGCGGTCATCCTTCCCACCTCCGTTCGCCTCGAGCGTAGTCGAGAGGCCTGTGCGCGGTGTCTCGACTACGCTCGACACGAACGGGGTTGGCTTGGGGCGCGCTCACCGCAGCCGCCCCGCCATCGTCCACCAGTCGCGCGGCATCGCCGCCTGCGCCGCATCGCGGGCTTCGGGGCTGTCGTAGAGCGCAAAGCAGGTCCCGCCCGAGCCGGACATGCGGGCGAGCCACGGTCGGGTGTTGCGCAGGGCCGCCAGCACCTCGGCGATTTGAGGGCAGAGGGAAATGGCGGGGGCTTCGAGGTCGTTGCGCCCTTCCCTTGCGATCTTGGAGGCGGGGCCTTGGGGGAGCACCCCGCGATCCTCGCCGTCCCCCACACTGGCCCACGCCTTGAACACCGGACCGGTGCTTAGTGGCACGCGCGGGTTGACCAGCAGGACAGGGGTTCCGGCGAGATCGTCCTCTACCTTAAGCTGCTCGGTGCCGGTGCCGAGGCCGATATGGGTGCGGCTGAGGACGCAGGCAGGCACATCCGCGCCGAGCTTCGCAGCGCGCGCCTGCCAGTCATCGGGCAGCCCATGAAGCGCCTCGACCATGCGGAACACCGCCCCCGCATCCGCCGACCCGCCGCCGAGACCCGCCGCGACGGGAAGGTTTTTCTCCAGCGTCACCGCGAGGCCCTCCGGGCGCGTAAGGGTGTTGAGAGCGCGCGCGACGAGGTTGTCGAAGGGATTGTCCAGCACCCCCGCAAACTCGCCCAGCGTGGTGACGCTATCCTGCGCGGCAGGCTCAGCCGTCAGCACATCGCCCGCATCGACGAAGGCGAACAGGGTCTCAAGCTCGTGATACCCGTCCTCCCGCCGCCTGCGGACATGCAGCGCGAGGTTGATCTTGGCGTAGGCGGTTTCGGTGAGGGTCACAGGTAAGCCATGGGATCAGGGCACCTCAATGTTCTGCTCCGTCCCCGGCGGCAGCTCTTTCAGCTCGACTTCCCAACGCTCCTCAACCTTCTGAAGCTGGATGTGAACGGAAGGTCCTTCCCCGCCGCTATTCAGATACCAGAGGTCAATTACGTCACCCTCCACGGCGACGAACTGGATGAAGTCCATATCGACATAAGAGCCGATATGCTCGGAAATCAGTCCCGCAATATCCAGTGCGCCGACGCGTGAAAGGCCCGTCACGTAGCCATCACATATTCGGATAGTTCGGCCCGCCGCCGCCTTCCGGCGTCACCCAGCTGATGTTCTGGTTGGGGTCCTTGATGTCGCAGGTCTTGCAGTGGACGCAGTTCTGCGAGTTGATCTGGAACTTCGGCTCGCCGGTCTTTTCGTCGGTCAGCCATTCATAGACCCCCGCCGGGCAGTAGCGCGCCGAGGGGCCGCCAAACACTTCCAGCTCGCTCGCCTTCTGCAGCCCGAGGTCGGCCACCTGCAGGTGCACCGGCTGGTCCTCGGCATGGTTGGTGTAGCTGTAGGCGACATTGGTGAGGCGATCGAAGCTGATCACGCCGTCGGGCTTGGGGTAGTCGATCTTCGGGTAAAGATCGGCGCGGCCCGTGTAGGTGTAGTCCGGCTTGTGCTTCATGCTGATCGGCAGGCCGATCTTGAGCGTGCGCATCCACATGTCGATGCCTGCGAGCGCGGTGCCGATGTCGCCGCCGTACTTGGCGACCGCCGGCTGGGCGTTCTGCACCAGCTGGAGTTCCTTGGCGATCCAGCTCGAACGCACGGCCGCGTCGTAATCGGCGAGTTCGGTATTTGCGTTACCCGCCGCAATCGCCGCCGCGATGCTTTCGGCCGCCAGCATCCCGCTCTTCATCGCGGTGTGGCTGCCCTTGATGCGCGGCACATTAACGAAGCCCGCCGCGCAGCCGATCAGCGCGCCGCCGGGGAAGGCGAGCTTGGGCACGGACTGCCAGCCGCCCTCGTTGATCGCGCGCGCGCCGTAGGACACGCGCTTGCCGCCTTCGAGATATTCGCGGATCGCCGGGTGCTGCTTCCAGCGCTGGAATTCCTGATAGGGCGAGACCCAGGGGTTCTTGTAATCGAGCGCGGTCACGAAGCCCAAGGCCACCTGCCCATTGGCCTGATGGTAGAGGAAGCCCCCGCCCCAGCTGTCGCTTTCGGTGAGCGGCCAGCCCTGCGTGTGGATCACGCGGCCCGGCTTGTGCTTCTTGGGATCAATGTCCCACAACTCCTTGATGCCGAGGCCATAGACCTGCGGCTGGCAGTTCGCCTCGAGATCGTACTTCGCCTTCATCTGCTTGGTCAGATGCCCGCGCGCTCCCTCGGCAAACAGGGTATACTTGGCGTGGATCTCCATGCCCGGCTGGTAATCGCCCTTGTGGCTGCCATCGGCGGCAACGCCCATGTCCTGCGTGATGACGCCGGCGACCGCGCCGTTCTCGTCGAACAGCACCTCGGCCGCCGGGAAGCCGGGGAACACCATCACGCCCAGCCCTTCGGCTTGCTCGGCCAGCCAGCGCGCCAGATTGCCGAGACTGCCGGTGTAGCAGCCGTGGTTGCTCATCAGCGGCGGCATGATCGCGTGCGGCATGGAGGTCTTGCCCGACTTCGACAGTACCCAGTGCCAGTTGTCGGTCACCGGGGTCTGCGCCATCGGGCAGCCCATGTCGCGCCATTCGGGCAGGAGTTCATCGAGCGACTTGGGATCGACAACCGCGCCTGAAAGGATGTGTGCGCCGATTTCCGAGCCCTTTTCCAGCACGATCACTTCCAGATCGGCATTGATCTGCTTGAGCTTGATGGCCGCCGCAAGGCCCGCAACCCCGCCGCCGACAATCACCACGTCGCAGGGCATTGATTCACGTTCGCTCATGGGGCTTTCCTGATCCTTGATGCTTTGGGCGCGCGCGGCGCACATTCCGGCGAATTGCTATCCCGGCTCACTTGCTAAGCGGGGCTCTGACAGTCAAGACCCGCATTGGATAGCACCCGCAGCGATGACCCGTCCCGAAACCACCCTTGCCCGCGAACTCGAAGCCGCGCTGGCCTTCTGGCAGGCAGCCGGGGTGGACTGCGACTTCGTCGATGACGCTACGGCGTGGTTGGCCGATCCGGTGGCTCAATCGCCTCGGCCTGCCGACGCACCCGGCGCAGACGCGGGGAATGCGCGCTCTGCCAACCCCGCCCAGATTGCCGCGCCAGACCGGCGGGCGATGCCGGTATTGGCGGCCGCGCCACCCGCACCGGCAGTTCTCAGGCGCAATCTGCTGGGCGATTCGCCGCCAGCCGATCTCCCCGCCTTCCAGGAATGGTGGATGGAAGCACCCGGGCTCGATACGGCGCGCGGTTTTCCCCGGGTTCCGCCGCGTGGGAAAGCAGGCGCCGCGCTGATGGTTCTGACTGTGCAGCCCGAGTTCGATGATCGCGAGCAGTTGCTGGCCGGGCCGCAAGGGCGCCTGCTTGGCCGAATGCTGGCCGCCATGGGCCTCGACGAAAGCGCAGTCTATGTCGCCTCAGCTCTTGCCTGCCACACACCGATGGCTGACCTTGCAGCACTGGCGGCGGGCGGAATGGACGCGGTGACGGCACATCACATCCGTCTCGTTGCGCCCGCCCGTGTGCTAGCGCTCGGCGCTGGCCTCTCGCCAATGCTAACCGAAATTAACCCTAATAGTTTAAGTCGGAATAACCATACCAATGCTAACCGCCCGGTAATGATCAGCGAGACGCTCGACGCGATGATGGAAATGCCCCGGCTGAAAGCCCGGTTCTGGCGGAGATGGATGGAATGGTCGGCCACAAACTGAAGTGCTCCGCTGCTGCGCTTGCAGCAATGGTGCTGACCACGACCTTCCCGCTGACGCCCGCGGCGGCGCAGTCGGGCGATCTCGTGGCACGCTGGAACGGAGCAACGCCCGCTGACAGCCCGGTCACGGCCGTCCTTTCGGCTGATGAACGCGCTCATTACCGCGCGCTGTTTGCCGCAATCGATGCCGAAAAATGGGCTGAGGTCGAAAACCTGTTGGCCCAGCGGCCAGGCGGCGTGCTGGATCAGGCGGCGCGGGCCGAATATTACACCCATGCCAACAGCCCCAAGATTGCGGCTGAGCAGATCGCCGCCTGGTTTGCTGCGGGTACTGATCTCCCGCAGGCAGAACAGCTTGCCCGGATGGGGGCCAAGCGCGGGCTGACCTATCTTCCGCCTTTGCCTTCTCCGCAGGGCTTTGCCCGCCAGCCCTATGCACCGAAGCGGATACTTCCGCGCCCGGTCAACGATGGCACCATGCCCGCCGCAACCGCCAGTGCGATCCTTGCCGCGATCAAGGCTGACACGCCTGCCGAGGCGCATCGCCTGCTGATCGAGGCTGACTGGCAGCTCTCCAGCGATGCCCGCGCCGAGTGGCGCCAGCGCGTGGCGTGGAGCTATTACATCGAAAACGATGATAACGCCGCGCTCGAACTTGCCCGGACAGTGGCTGAGGGAACCGGCGAATGGGTCGCGGAGGGCGCCTGGGTCGAAGGGCTTGCCGCCTGGCGGCTCGGCCACTGCTCGCTCGCCGGTGAAGCTTTTGCACGGGTTGCTGGCCGGGCCTCCAATGTCGAACTGGCCGCTGCCGGGCATTACTGGGCGCACCGCGCTGCGATCCGGTGCCGTGAGCCGGGTCTGGCAGCGCAATATCTCAATGCCGCCGCCCAGATGGACGAGACGCTTTACGGCATGCTGGCCGCCGATCAGCTGGGCGTGGAACTGCCGGCCCATGCCCCGCCCGCGGCTCTCAGCCGTGCGGACTGGCAGCAATTGGCGCAGCGTCCCAATGTCCGCGTTGCTGCGGCACTGATGGAGATCGGCCGCCCGGGCCTTGCCGACGAAGTCTTGCGCCACGAAGCGCGCATTGCCCCGGCAATGCACTTTGCCCCGCTTTCGCGACTGGCGCGCGAACTGGGTCTGCCTGCCACGCAGCTGTTCATGGCGCACAATGCTCCTTACGGCGTCAGCAGCGACCGGTCCTTGCGTTTTCCGGTGGCACATTGGCAGCCGGTGGGCGGCTGGCAGGTCGATCCGGCGCTGGCCTTTGCCCATGCGCTTCAGGAATCGAACTTCCGTGCCAACGCCGTCAGCCCGGCCAACGCCCGCGGCCTGATGCAGATCATGCCTGCCGCGGCCCGCGACCACACGGTCCGGCTGGGCCTGGGCGCCTCCTATCAGGACCTCAACGACCCCCAGATCAACCTCGCCTATGGCCAGCGTCATCTGGAAATGCTGCGCGATCACCCTTCGACCGGCGGCGCGTTGCCCAAGATCATGGCCGCCTATAACGCAGGCCTGACGCCGATCGGCCGCTGGAATTACGAGATCAACGACCAGAACGATCCGCTGCTGTGGATGGAATCGATCCCCTATTGGGAAACCCGCGGCTATGTCGCGATCGTGATGCGCAATTACTGGATGTACGAACGCGCCGCCGGGGTCCCCTCGCCCAGCCGCCGCGCCCTTGCACAAGGGCGCTGGCCGGAGTTCCCGCGCGCTGCTACGACCCGTTCGGCCAGATTGGAGCCATAGGCGGGAGAGGCAGAACGTGGCGATTGACGAGAGCCGGGCATTCAAGCCGATCAACATCGCCGTTCTGACCGTTTCCGACACGCGCACGCCAGAGACTGATACCTCGGGCGATATCCTCGCGGGCCGAGTGACCGGCGCAGGCCACATCCTGGCCGCGCGCACCATCGTGAAAGACGACGCCCACCTGCTTGCCGCCCAGTTCGAGGCGTGGATCGACGATCCGCAGATCGATGCTGTGGTCAGCACCGGAGGCACCGGCCTGACCGGGCGCGATGTCACGCCTGAGGCACTGGCGATGATCAATGGCGCGCGCGACATTCCGGGCTTTGGCGAGCTGTTCCGCTGGCTCAGTTTCAAGAGCATCGGCACCAGCACGGTACAATCGCGCGCCTGTGCGGTGGTGGCGCGCGGCACCTACATCTTCGCGCTCCCCGGCTCGAACGGCGCGGTCAAGGATGGCTGGGACGGCATCCTTGCCGAACAGCTCGACAGCCGCAACCGCCCCTGCAACTTTGTCGAACTGATGCCGCGCCTCAGGGAAATCTAGGCCGCGTTACCCGAAACCCTCCCCCGCCTCGCCGGGTGCAAATCGCACCAACCGGCTGTCGACGAGTGCGGCGGTGCGATTAACCACCGCGATCTGGTAATCGGGGTCCTTGATCATGGCGAAGAAGGCGCCGGCATTGGGGTACTGGGCGATGAAGGCATCGTGCCAGCGTTCGCCTTCCGGCCCCGTCACCATCGTCTCGAACCGTCCGCGCCACAGGATCTGCCCGCCGAGCTTGCGGAAGATCGGGCCGCTCGTGACGCCGTATTCCTCATAGGCGCGCCGCCCGCTCCAGCCTTTGCCCGCGTGTTCATGACCCTCCGGGTATTCGGCCTGATCACGATAGAGCAGCAGATTCAGCATGTTGATCGGGGTATCGCGCGGCAGGTCCTTGAACGCCTGAAAATTGTCCGGCGAGGGGTCGATATAGGTCTGGCAGGTCATGGGCTGGGGTCCTCCTCCCTCAAGTCGCGTTGCATGTAGACGGTATCGAGCAGCCGCCCGAACTTGAAGCCGACATTGCGCATCCGCCCGGCGTGAGCAAAGCCGCACTTGCCGTGGAGTGCGACCGAGGCCGGCTCGCCCCCGCCGATCACCGCGATCATCTGCTGGAAACCGCTCGCACGCGCCGCCGCGATCAGGGCGAGGAGCAGCGCCGTTCCGATCCCGCCCCCGCGCGCATCACGGGTGACATAGATGCTGTCCTCGCAAGTGTGCGCGTAAGCGGCGCGGTCACGGAAGCGGGCGGCATAAGCATAGGCGACCACGTCACCCTCACGCTCGGCGACGAGAAAGGGAAATCCGCGGGTGGCGAAATCGGCAATCTTTGCCGCCCATGTCGCTTCATCAGGCGCGACGGTATCGAAGGTCGCCGTGCCATTGGCCACGTGCCATGCGTAGATCGCGGCGATGGCCTGCGCGTCGGCGGGACACGCAGGCCGGACGCCCGCATCAGGCAAGCTTGTAATCCGCAAACCGGTCGCGCAGATCCTTCTTGCTGATCTTGCCGGTGGCGGTGTGCGGAATGTCGTCGACGAATTCGACCGCATCGGGCAGCCACCACTTGGCGATCAGCGGCTTCAAATGCTCGATGATTTCGCCGCCGGTCACCTCGGCCCCGGCCTTCTTGACCACGAACAGCACCGGGCGCTCGTCCCACTTGGGGTGATAGATGCCGATACAGGCGGCCTCGGCCACTGCCGGATGCCCGCAGGCGGCGTTTTCGAGCTCGACCGAGCTGATCCATTCGCCGCCGGACTTGATCACGTCCTTGGTGCGGTCGGTCAGTTGCAGCGTGCCGTCGGGATGCAGGATGCCGACATCGCCGGTGTCGAACCAGCCTTCGTTGTTCACCGCGTCCTGTTCCGCCTTGAAGTAGCGCTTGATGATCCACGGACCCCGGATCTGGAGCGCGCCCGAGGTCTTGCCGTCGCGCGGCAATTCGGTGGTCATGTCGTCGAGATCGACGGTGCGCAGCTGCACGCCGAAGATCGGACGGCCCTGCATTGCGGTCTTCTCGATCTTTTCCTCAAGCGTGAGCTGGTCCCAGTCCCAGGTCGGCCCGCCAACCGTGCCGATGGGCGAGGTTTCGGTCATCCCCCAGGCGTGCTGGACGCGGGTGCCGTTCTTCATCAGCCGCTCGATCATGAACTTGGGCGCCGCCGAGCCGCCGATAGTGGCGGCTTTCAAAGGCGGCAGGTCGAGGCCGTTGGCGTCGCAATACTGGAAATGCGCCAGCCAAACGGTCGGCACGCCCGCGCTGTCGGTTACCCCTTCGCGCAGCATCAGATCGTGCAGCACGGCCGGGTCATTGACCGCCGAGAACACGAACTTGATCCCCGCCATCGCGCCCGCATAGGGCAGGCCCCAGCTTGCCGCATGGAACATCGGCACGACAGGCAGCATCACCGAAGCCGCGCTGAAATTGAACGCCGCCGGTTGCAGTCCGCTCATGGCGTGCATCACCGTCGAGCGGTGTTCGTATTGCACGCCCTTGGGATTGCCGGTGGTGCCGCTGGTGTAGCAGATCATGCAGGGGTCGGTTTCCGGCCCGGTGACCCATTCGAAATCACCGTCCTCTGCGCCGATCCAGTCCTCGAAGGCCGGGGCGTTAGCGCCAGAATCATAGCAGATGTAATGCTCGACCGTGGTCCAGCGCGCCTTCATCCGGTCAACGATAGGCTGGAACGCCGCGTCATAGCACAGCACCCGGTCCTCGGCGTGGTTTACGATATATTCGAGCTGATCGTCGAACAGCCGAGGGTTCACGGTGTGGAGCACCCCGCCCATGCCCGCCACGCCATACCAGCTCACCAGATGGCGCGCATGGTTCATGGCGAGGCTTGCCACTTTGTCGCCAGGCTTGATGCCGAGCCGCTGGAGCGCCTGCGCCATCTTGAGCGCATCGGCGCGGATGCCCGCCCAGTTGGTACGCGTCTCGCTGCCATCGGCCCAACGGCTGACAATCTCGCGATCACCCGCCTCGCGCGCGGCGTGATCGATCACTGCGGTGACCCGCATCGTCCAGTCCTGCATTGCTCCGAGCCGAGCCATGTCCGTCATCCTCTCTCGTTAAAGCGCATTGGGCTGCGCATGTTGTAGGTGAATCAGAGCGATTGAATGCCCGCAGCCACCGCGCTTGGCAATCGGGCAGCATGACCTGATATCAGGCAACCAGCCGCAGATTGCCGCGTTTCTTGAGCGGGACAAGCGCCACGCGGGAAATACCTTCGACCGCCGCCAGCCGTTCGGCCAGTTCGCCGGTCAGCACGAAATTGCGCCCAAGCCGTACCTCGGCCTCGCCCCCGCCCGTCAGCATCAGGCGCACCACCACCTCGCCCGCCCCGGTCGGGCGGTCGCCCTTGGCCGCCTCCAATTCGATCTGGAGTTCGCGCAAGGCCTCGACCGAGGCGATTGCAGCGGTCAGCTCCATCGCCGTCGCCCCGCTCACCGCTGCCAGCGGCCGCGCCCCGCGCACGGTAAGGCGGGGTGGCTCATCGGGGTTGGGGCTGTCGAGTTCGACCGTGAGCAGCAGGCACTCACCATCCGCTGCCCAGCGCTCGAAATCGGGCACCAGCGCCTCTTCGAAGCAGGCGGCCGAAAACTGCCCTGAAGCGTCCGAAAAGTCCGCCCGCACGAAGGTTCCGCCCTTGCGGGTGCGCGCCTTGGTGATGCCTTCAACCAGCACCGCCATGACCGCAGAGCCCCGCCCGCCCGCAGGCGCGCCGGCTTCCATCAGGCTTTGATACGTCCGCGCACCATTGGCCGAGGCGACTTCGCGGTATTGCTGAACCGGATGAGCGGAGAAATAGAACCCGAAATTCTCGCGCTCCTTGGCCATGCGATCATTGCGGCTCCAGGCCTCCGTCGGCTGGAGCCGGAGCTCTTCGGCCGGCCCCGCATCACCGCCAAACAGCCCCGCCTGCCCACTCGACCTCTCGCGGATCGCTGCATCGGCCACCGCCATCAGAAGATCGGCATTGGCAAACAGCAGCGCGCGATTGGGCTCCAGAGCATCAAAGGCACCGGCACAGATCAGCCCTTCCAGCTGACGGCGGTTCATGGTGCCTTGCGGCAATCGTTCAAACAGGTCCTTGAGGCTGTCGAAAGGCCCGTTCTCGCGCCGCTCGGCCACGATCGCATCCATCGCCTTTTCGCCGACATTCCTGATCCCGGCGAGCGCATAGCGCACGGCATAGCCGGTATCGGTCTGTTCGACGGTAAATTCAGCCTCGGAGGCGTTGATGCAGGGCGCGAGCACCTGCACACCCCCTGCGCCATTGGGGTAACGCCGCGCATCATCGACAAACACGTTCAGCTTTTCCGACTGGTGCATGTCGAAGCACATCGAGGCGGCGTAGAATTCTTCCGGGTAATGCGCCTTCATCCACGCGGTCTGGTAAGCGAGCAGCGCATAGGCAGCGGCGTGCGACTTGTTGAAGCCATAGCCTGCAAACTTGTCGATCAAGTCGAACAGCTCGTTGGCCTGCTTGGCCTCGATATCCGATACAGCCTTGCAGCCTTCGACGAACCGCCCGCGCTGGGCGTCCATCTCGGCCTGCACCTTCTTGCCCATCGCGCGGCGCAAGAGGTCTGCGTCCCCCAGCGAATAGCCCGCCAGCACCTGCGCGGCCTGCATCACCTGTTCCTGATAGACGAAGATGCCGTAGGTTTCCGCCAGAATGCCTTCGAGCTTGGGGTGCGGATATTCGATCGGCACCTGCCCGGCCTTGCGCTGGCCGAACAGCGGGATGTTGTCCATCGGGCCGGGACGGTAGAGCGAGACGAGCGCAATGATGTCGCCGAAATTGGTCGGCTTGACCGCCTTGAGCGTGCGCCGCATCCCTTCGGATTCCAACTGGAACACGCCCACGGTATTACCCGCTTGCATCAGCGCATAGACCTGAGGATCATCAAGCGCGAGCGCGCCGAGATCGATGGTGATGCCGCGAGCCGCAAGCAGGTCGACGGCCTTCCTCAACACCGACAGGGTCTTAAGGCCAAGGAAGTCGAACTTCACAAGGCCGCTGGATTCGACATATTTCATGTCGAACTGCGTTACCGGCATGTCCGAACGCGGATCGCGATAGAGCGGCACCAGCTTGGCCAGAGGCCGGTCACCGATCACCACACCCGCTGCGTGGGTCGAGGAATTGCGCGGCAGGCCTTCGAGCTGCATCGCCAGATCGACAAGGCGCTTCACTTCCTTGTCGTTGTCATATTCGCGCTTGAACTCGGCCACCCCGTTGAGCGCGCGCGGCAGCGGCCAGGGGTCGGTCGGGTGGTTTGGCACCATCTTGCACAACCGGTCGACCTGGCCATAGCTCATCTGCAGGATCCGCCCGCAATCGCGCAGCACCGCGCGGGCCTTCATCTTGCCGAAGGTGATGATCTGCGCGACGTGATCCGCGCCATATTTCTGCTGGACGTAGCGGATCACTTCGCCGCGGCGCGTTTCGCAGAAGTCGATATCGAAGTCAGGCATCGACACGCGTTCGGGGTTCAAAAAGCGTTCGAACAGCAGCCCCAGCCTGATCGGATCGAGATCGGTGATGGTCAGCGCCCATGCGACTGCCGAGCCTGCCCCTGACCCACGCCCCGGCCCAACCGGAATCCCCTGCTCCTTGGCCCACTTGATGAAGTCGGCAACGATCAGGAAGTAACCGGGAAAGCCCATCTTCACGATCACGTCGATCTCGAATTCGAGGCGGTCGAAATAGGCTTTGCGCTCCTCCTCGGTCAGATCGGGATAGGCGGCGAGACGCGCCTCAAGACCCGAACGCGAATCCTCCGCCAGCATCCGCGCCTCGCCCGCCAGATCGCCCGCAAGGCTGGGAAGGATCGGCTTGCGATAGGGCGGCGCGAAGGCGCAGCGCTGGGCGATCACGAGGGTGTTGGCGGTCGCCTCGGGCAGATCGACGAAGGCCTCATCCATCATGCTCGCTGATTTGACGAAGGCCTGAGGGTTGGAACGCGGGCGCTCTTCCGCCTCGATCTGGGTCGAATGGGCAATGCACAGCATCGCATCATGCGCCTTGTGCATATGCGGTTCGGCAAAGTTGGCCGGGTTGGTCGCAACCAGTGGCAGGCCTCTGGCATAGGCGAGATCGATCAGTGCATCCTCGGCGCGTTCGCACACCGGATCGCCGTGGCGCGCGATCTCGACATAGAGCCGCCCCGGAAACAGCGCCTCCAGCCGGTCAGCGAGCCGCTCGGCAGCGTCAAACTGCTCCTCTGCCAGCAGCCGCGTCAGCCCGCCCTCGCCCGCACCGGTGAGCGCGATGAGGCCATCGGTGCGCCCTTCGAGATCGGTCAGCGTGACATGGGGATCACGTTCCAGCGGGCGATCGAGATGCGCCGCCGATACCAGGTGGCACAGGTTGTCATAGCCCGCGTCATCCTGCGCAAACAGCGGCAGGTGGTCGATGGTGCTGCGGCTATCGTCCCGCGCCACACCCAGCAGCGCGCCGATGATCGGCTGCACGCCTTCGCTCTTGCAGGCGGCTGCGAAGGCCATGATGCCGTAAAGCCCGTTACGGTCGCAGATCGCCACCGCCGGAAAGCCGCGTTCCTTCGCCAGCTTGGCAATATCCTTGGGATCGACCGCCCCTTCGAGCATCGAATAGGACGACAGCACGCGCAGCGGGACGAAGGGGGCAAACGGCATTCGCGCAGTTTAGGAATTCGGCGCGATTCTCAAAGCGGGCAGAGCGATTAATTCTCCACAGGCCGCCCTCTTACAGCAGGGCTTCGATGTCCTTGGCAATCGCTTCGGGCTTGTCGGTCGGGCCATAGCGCCTCACGACCTTGCCATCGCGTCCGATCAGGAACTTGGTGAAGTTCCATTTGATCGAGGTCGACCCCATCAGCCCCTTCTTTTCCGACTTCATCCAGTCGTAGAGCGGCGAGGCATTGGCGCCGTTCACATCGATCTTGGCCATCAGCGGAAAGGTGACGCCGAAATTGACCTTGCAGAACTGGTCGATTTCCTCGGCAGAACCGGGCTCCTGCGCGCCGAACTGGTTGCACGGGAAACCCAGCACCTCGAACCCGCGATCCTTGTATTGCTGGTAGAGTTTCTCCAGCCCGTCATACTGGGGGGTAAAGCCGCACTTGGAGGCGGTGTTGACCACCAGCAGCACCGTGCCGAGCTTGCTCGACAGGTCGAGCGGCTCGCCCCGGTTGGTCGTGACGGTGAAATCGGCAATCGTCGTCATGGCTTGCAATCCCCTGTCAAAGCCCTTCGATGAGCACGCCTTCCTTCAGACGCACCACGCGGTCCATTCTGGCCGCAAGGCGTTCATTGTGCGTGGCAACCAGCGCCGCGCTACCCTCGCCCCGCACCAGCGCCAGGAACTGCGCCAGCACCGCGTCGGAGGTGTGTTCATCAAGATTGCCGGTCGGCTCGTCCGCCAGCACCAGCGTCGGCTGATTGGCGAGCGCGCGGGCGACGGCGACGCGCTGCTGTTCGCCGCCGGAAAGCTGGCTTGGGCGATGAGACAGGCGGGCGCCCAGGCCAAGGCTCGTCAGCAAGCTGTCAGCCCGCGCTGCGGCATCCTCGCGCGACTGCCCACGGATCATCTGCGGCATCACCACATTCTCGCGCGCGTCGAAGTCGGGCAGCAGATGGTGGAACTGGTAGACAAACCCCAGATGGTCGCGCCGAAGCTGGGTGCGTTCATCGCCGGACAGATGCTCCGCCCGGCTTCCGGCAATCGTGATCGATCCTTCGAACCCGCCTTCGAGCAGGCCCACGGCCTGAAGCATGGTCGACTTCCCCGACCCCGAAGGCCCAAGCAGCGCAACGATCTCACCCGGCATGATGTCGAGATTGACGCCGCGCAGCACGTCGATCCGCTCCCCGCCCTGCTCGAACGAGCGTCTGAGATCGCGCAACGCGACGATGGGCTGGATGCTATTCATAGCGCAGCACCTGCACAGGATCGGTATTGGCCGCCTTGAAGGCCGGATAGAGCGTTGCCAGGAAGCTCATCCCCAGCGCCAGCGTGACAATGCCCAGAATCTCCCACGGATCGGTGCGCGAAGGCAGGGTGGAGAGGAACCGCACCTCAGGATCCCATATCTCCTGCCCCGTGGCAAAGGCGATGAAGTCGACAATCGGCTCACGGAAGAACAGCACGGTTGCGCCCAGCATTAGCCCGGCCAGCGTCCCGATCGCGCCGACCGTGGTGCCGGTGGTCACGAAAATCTTGAGCATGGAACGCCGCGTCGCGCCCATCGTCCGCATGATCGCAATGTCACGTGTCTTGGCACGCACCAGCATGACAAGGCTCGACAGGATGTTGAAGGCCGCGACCAGCACCATGAAGGACAGCGCGAAGAACATCGCCACCCGTTCGACCTGCAAGGCTTCGAACAGGGCCGAGTTGATGGTCTTCCAGTCGGCCACCACCGCGCGACCGGTCAGCGCATCGGCGACGGGGCGAAGGATCTCTCCCACCTTGTCGGGATCTTGTACGGTAACTTCGATCATTCCGACCGAATCTCCCATCAGAAGCAGGGTCTGCGCCTCCTTCATCGGCAGGACGACAAATTTCTCGTCATAGTCATAGATGCCGACCTCGAAGATCGCCGCGACTTCATAGCCAACCTGGCGGATCGAGGTGCCAAAGGGCGTGGCGCGGCCCTGCGGGTTGATGATGGTGATGGTATCGCCCACCCTAACGCCGATGTTCTGCGCCAGACGGCTGCCGATCGCGACCCTGTTCGCCCCGGCCCGTAGCGCGCCGATATCACCGAGCAGCACTTTCTCGCCAAGTTCGGCAATGTCCTTGTCGGTCTGCCCCCGCACGAACACCGCCTCGGTGCGGCCTTCGTACTGGACCAGCAACGGCCGTTCGATCAGCGGGGAGGCATCGGTCACACCCGGGGTCGCCTTGACCCTGGCGAGCACATCCTCCCAGTTGTCGAGCCGCCCGCCATAGGCCTGCACCACGGCATGGCCGTTCAATCCCACGATCTTGTCGAGCAGTTCGGCGCGAAAGCCGTTCATCACGCTCATCACGATCACCAGCATGGCAACCGACAGCATCACCACGCCCACCGAAATCCCTGCGACAAGCGCAATGAATGCCTCGCCCTTGCCGGGCCAGAGGTAGCGTTTGGCGATCATCCATTCGAACGGGGAAAGCATGAGTGGTAAGATCTGCCCTGTCTGCGCTGAACCAAGCCTGTAGTGGCAGGGCGCCAGCGCCGCAATCCCGCGACGGGGCAATCTCCCCGGCTTGCACCCGCTTGCGGTCCGCGCGTGTCACACGCCGGTCAGCAAAAAGACCGGGTCCACAGACGTGCTTTGACTTGTAATTGATCCGTCACATCGCCATTGGGGGCCTGCCCACTCCGCGGCAGGCTTGCGGACAGGTCTGGTGATGCCGATGACACCCCTCAATGTGACCCATCCCTTTCTTGATGCAGATGGCGACAAGCTGCGCGAGGAATGCGGAATTTTCGGCGCGATCAATGCTGCCGATGCTGCTGCGGCGACTGCGCTCGGCTTGCACGCGCTCCAGCACCGCGGACAGGAAGCCGCCGGGATCGTCAGCTTCGATGGCAAGGAATTCTACGCCAGCCGCGGGCTTGGCCATGTGGCCGAGAATTTTTCCAGCTCCGAAGCCATCGCTGCCCTGCCCGGCCACATGGCGGCAGGCCATGTGCGCTATTCGACAACCGGCGGATCGGGGCTCAGAAACGTCCAGCCGCTCTATGCCGATCTGGCCAGCGGCGGTTTCGCCGTGGCGCATAATGGCAACATTTCCAATGCGATGATGCTGCGCGCCGATCTGGTGGGCAAGGGTTCGATCTTCCAGTCGACCTCCGATACCGAAGTCATCATCCACCTCGTCGCCACAAGCCGCTACCCCACCATAGCCGACCGGCTGGTGGACGCGCTGCGGCTGGTCGAGGGCGCCTATGCGCTGATCGTGATGACGCCCGAAGGCATGATCGCCTGCCGCGATCCGCTGGGCATTCGCCCGCTGGTGATGGGCCGCCTGGGCGAATCGATATTGTTCGCCTCCGAAACCGTGGCCTTCGATGTGGTCGGGGCCGAAGTGATCCGCGAAGTCGAACCGGGCGAACTGGTGCTGGTCGATTTCTCGGGCGAGATCCGTTCGGTGCGCCCCTTCGGCAGCCCCGCCGCGCGGCCCTGCATTTTCGAACACGTCTATTTCAGCCGCCCCGACAGCGTGTTCGCGGGCCGCTCGGTTTATGAAGCGCGCAAGGCGATCGGGATGCAGCTTGCGCTCGAAGCTCCGTGCGAGGCCGATCTGGTCGTGCCTGTCCCTGACAGCGGGGTACCCGCCGCGCTCGGCTTTGCGCAGCAGTCGGGCATCCCCTTCGAACTTGGCATCATCCGGTCGCACTATGTCGGGCGCACTTTCATCCAGCCGGGCGATGGAGCGCGCCATTCTTCGGTCAAGCGCAAGCACAATGCCAACCGCGCCCTCGTCGAAGGCAAGCGCATCGTGCTGATCGACGATTCTATCGTGCGCGGCACGACCTCTCTCAAGATCGTCGAGATGATGCGCGAGGCAGGCGCGGCCGAAGTGCATTTCCGTGTCGCCAGCCCGCCGACCGCGCATTCCTGCTTCTATGGCGTCGACACGCCCGAACGCTCCAAGCTGCTCGCGGCGCGCATGGAGCTAGAACCGATGCGCGAATTCATCAAGGCCGACAGCCTCGCCTTCATCTCGATTGACGGCCTCTACCGCGCCGTCGGCAAGCAGGGGCGCGACAAGGCCTGCCCGCAGTTCTGCGATGCCTGCTTTACCGGCGACTACCCCACCTCGCTCACCGACCTCGCGCTGGCCGAGGCCAAGAGCGCCGAACTCCCCTTTGCCGATCCGAAAGCAGCCTGATCCCATGACCGACACTTCGAAACCGCTCGCCGGGAAGACCGCGCTCGTCACCGGTGCAAGTCGCGGGATCGGTGCCGCCACCGCCAAGGCTCTTGCCGCAGCGGGCGCACACGTCATCCTCGTCGCGCGCAAGGTCAAAGCGCTGGAAGAGGTCGAGGATGCGATCCATGCCGCCGGCGGCACCTCGACCATCGCGCCCGTCGATCTGACCGAGCCTGATGCCGTCACCCGGCTTGCCAATGCCATTGCCGGGCGCTGGCAGACGCTCGACATCATGTTGCTCGCCGCCGCCTATCTGCCCGAGCTGACCCCTGCCTCGCAGATGGAGCCCAAGCAGTTCAATCAGGCGTTGCTGACCAATGTGGTCGCCACCCAGGCGCTGATTGCCGGGTTCGACCCGCTGTTGCGCCGCGCCGAGGCGGGCCGCATCATTGGCCTCACCAGCAGCGTCGGCAGCGCGCCGCGCCCCTATTGGGCCGCTTACAGTTCGACCAAGGCAGCCTTCGAGAACCTGCTCGAAACCTACGCAGCCGAAGTCGAACGGCTGAGCCCCTTGCGCGTCGCGATCATCGATCCCGGCGCCACCCGCACTGAAATGCGCGCGCGGGCCTATCCCGGCGAAGACCCCGAAACGGTCAAGCCGCCCGAGGCGGTGGCCGACCGGCTGGTCGCGCTGCTGGCCGAGGGATTCGATACGCTTCACCGCGAACGCATTGGCTGATTTCCGGACTACTTACCCACGCGTTAACCCTTTCTTGTGACCTGCCCTTAGGGATTTTCGGCCATCAACGGTGCCGGACCAATCCGCCAGAGAGACCGCAGGCACGAGACAAGGTTAGCAAAAATGCCGCTCAGTTCAGATCCCTACCGCACGGCAGCACAGGAAGATCGCTGCGGGCCGCGCACGCGTCTGACCATCCCGGCGACTCTCAGGGCCTCGGGCGGCCGCGCGTTCCAGAGCGTTGTGCATGATCTTTCGATTTCGGGCTTTTCGGCGGCTTCGATCAACCGGATGCACGAAGGCCAGATGTGCTGGCTGACCCTGCCCGGCCTCGAATCGCTGCAGGCCGAGGTCGTGTGGTGGGACAATTGCATCGTCGGCTGCGCCTTCAGCGAACTGCTCAGCCCGATCGTCCATGACAATATCCTGCAACGCTACAGCAATATCGGGGCTTACCGTCAGGTGATCTGATCCAGCCCCGGCCCGGACTGTTTCACGTGAAACCGTGCCGCAAACCCGCCGCAAGCAGGGGCCGAATTCCGGTCAAACATCCCGCAAAACGGGGCTAGAGGGGGTCTGGCCCCAGGTAAGACCCCCTCAAGCGCGCGCCTGTCATTCCACGCTGGCCGCGATCTTGCGGGCGAGATCGAGAAACTGGCCACGCTCCGGCCCGCCGCTCGCCTGCGCCCAGTTGCCGACATAAGCGAACACCACGCGCTCCTTAGGGAAGATCGTGATCGCCTGCCCGAAGATCCCCTGCGCGCCATAGGTGGCTTGCGGATAGGTCCACCACTGGTAGCCATAGCCAAACCCGCTGTCGCCGAAATCGACCGCGCTATCGGTCGCCTCGGCGAACCAGCCCTCCGGCACGACGCCCTTTCCGCCTTCGAGCGCGAACTGGCCCATGCGCGCATAGTCGGCGAGCCGGATCGAAAGGCAGCACCCGCCGATATTCCCGCCGCGCGGATCGACCATCCAGAACAGCCCGCCTTCAAACCCCGCCGGATCGACGATCCTGGTCTTGGCATATTCGGCAAGCGGCATGCCGACCGCGTTTTCCACCAGCAGGCCGATGAGGTTGGTCTCACCGGTCTTGTAGACCCACTTGGCCCCCGGCTCCGCCTCGCGCGGCAGCGCCTTCATCTGCGCGACGATGGCATCGGGGCCATATTCGATGGTGAAGCGGTTCATCTGTGCGACGTCGGAATTGGGATCGGTATAGTCCTCGTTCCATTTCACGCCGCTCGTCATGGTCGCGATCTGCCGCACCGTGACGCCTTCATAGGCGGAGCCTGCAAGGCCCGGGATATACTTCGTCACCGGATCATCGAGGCTGGCGATATGCCCGTCCTTCACCGCCGCGCCGAGCAGGGTGGAGGTGAAGCTCTTGGCGACCGAGAAGCTCGTCCAGCGGTCCTGCGGACCAAGGCCAAGACCATACCCCTCGTAACGCACCTTGCCATCGACCAGCACCATCACGCCTGCGGTGCCGGTTTTGGCCATCAAGGCGGCGATTTCGGTCTGGAGCGCCTCGGACAGCGGATCGCCGTCGATCAGAGTGCGGGGCATGGCTGCACCGCTTACTTCGTGACCGGCGAACCATTCCTCCATCGCGCGGAAACGCTGGCTGCGCTGTTCATCGTTCCAGAACAGCACCTGAAGTTCGGACGGATCGCGCGGTGGGGGTTGCGTGAGGGTCGCGGTCGGTGCGGCGGGGCCTTGCTCCTGCGCCTGCGCACCTGCGCCCACCAGCAATGCCGCCAGCGCCAAGCCCGAAACCGCGCTTCTGATCATGCCCATAATGTCACCCTCTCGCCGTGTTGTTGGCAGGGGCATAGGCGGTGCGGAGGCCTGCGGGCAAGCCCTGCCTATCCGGTCTTCAGCGTCTTCAAAGCCGCCAATGCCCGCTCGCGCGCGGCCTTGTGGGGGACGATCTTGCGCGGATAGCCGGATGGCCTGCGCCCGAATTCCTCGGGATCGTGGACGTAGGGTTCCTCCAGCCCTTTGAGTTCAGGGACATAGGTGCGGATATAGCGCGCGGCGTCGAATTTCTCAGACTGGCTGAGCGGCGCCATGATCCGGCTGAACATGTTGCTGTCCACCCCTGTCCCCGCGGTCCACTGCCAATTGGTCGCGTTCGACGCATAGTCGGCATCGCACAAAGTGTCCCAGAACCACTTCTCGCCCTCGCGCCAGTCGATCAGCAGGTGCTTGATGAGGAAGCTGGCGGTGATCATCCGCACGCGGTTGTGCATCCAGCCGGTCTGCCACAGCTGGCGCATCCCGGCATCGACGATGGGGTAGCCGGTTCGGCCCTCTTGCCATGCCTTGAGGTCACGCGCGGCGGCGGAATCGGTAGCGGGATCGCGCCACGGGAAACGGTCGAAATCCTCGCGGTAGTTCTGGGTGGCATAGGCGGGGAATTGCAGGATCGCGTTGGCGGAGTAGTCGCGCCAGATCAGCTCACCCTCGAAGGTTTCCCAGCCTTTCGAGCGCCTGTCCTTGAAGCGGTGCCAGATCTGGATCGGGGAAATCTCGCCGAAGTGCAGATGCGGGGAGAGGCGCGAGACCTTGTCGACGCTGGGGAAGTTCCGCTTGTCGTCATAGTCGTCGACGTCGGCCTCCCATGCGGCGAGGCGGGCATGGGCGGCGTCTTCGCCGACCTGCCAGAAATCGCGCATCCCGCCTGCCCAGTCGGGCTTAGTGGGGAGGAGGTTCCACGCGGCGAGATCGTCCGAAGCAGGCCATTGGGCGGGGGCTTCGAGCTTCTCGGGCGCGGGGAGTTCGGCGCGTGGCGGGAATTCGGCCCGCACCGCGCGGGAGAACGGAGTGTAGATCTTGTACTGCCCGCCGGTGCCGGTGGTGATCGAGCCGGGCGGCATCAGGTAGTTGCCGTGGTGGAGTTTCAGGTCGAGGCTCTTGCCCAGCTTGCGCTCGGCATTGAGCCACCAGGGTTCATAGTGGCAATTGGCGTGGATTGTCGTCGCGCCGGTTTCCTGCGCCAGCTTGGTGAGCTCTGCCACCGCTTCGCCGCGCCGGAGGATCAGGCGGCTGCCCTTGGCTTCTAGGCTCCGCGCAAGGTTCGCCAGCGAGTGATGCAGCCACCAGCGCGAGGCCCCGCCATAGGCGTGGTGCTTCGGGCTCTCGTCGTCGAGGACGTAGACGGCGACGACGGGGCCAGCCTTGGCGGCATGATAAAGCGCGGGATTATCGGCCAGGCGCAGATCGCGCCGCAGCCATACGATTTGAGGGGAACTCAAGAAAAACCTCCGTTCGCCCTGAGCTTGTCGAAGGGCTGTCCTTGTTCTTCACCCGTGGCTCAAAGAGAAGTGCGGGGCTTCGACAAGCTCAGCCCGAACGGGTGTGGGGAGGTAATGCGCTTACCTGCCCGGTAGTTCCTCGCACTTCACATCCGGCAGCGCGACCGAGAACCGGTCCCGCGCGCGCGGATCGTAGAAGCGGGCGTCGTAGAGGATCACTGATCCGTCCGCCGCGCGGGTCGCAAAGGGTGCGCGCGACCAGAACAGGAAAGCGTCGAGCTGGGAATTGGTGCGGCGGGCGGCGGTGAGGTCGGGGAGGCGGCACATATCAGAAGCGATCGGCTTCAGAGTGTAGGACAGAACCACAGGTTTCTTCGGTTTGCCGCCGGGCCCAAAGACGGGAAGCACCTGATCCTCGTCGGACTCGATACTCCAACTTCCGTCGCCACCCCCGCGGACCAAGACCTCCCGCTTCCAAAACTCGAGTGGCACTGGGTTCGCGATGGTATGCGTTTCCCAGTTCATGCCAGAAAAACCGTTCGTCATGGTGATGAGGCCATTCACCCCGATATACGCCAACCCCACCGCGATCCCCACCCGCGCAGGCCTCGTCCAATCGCCGCCAGCCTTCTCCCGCCGCCGTGACCACCACACACTGCCGATCAACATCGCCCACAGCCACGGGTCGATGATGAACAGCGTATCGCCGTAGAACCATTGCGAGGAGAACGGCTCCAGCAGCCGGATGCCGTAGACGTTGAGCCAGTCGAGCGCGGGGTGGCTGAGGCAGCCGATGAACGCCATCGCATAAAGCCAGCCAAACCGCACCGGCAGCCGCCCCTCGGGCCGGGTGCCGCGCTTCGCCTGCCAACGGTCCCAACCCCACAACAGACCCGCCAAGATCAACGGCAGCAGCACCAGCGCGGGCGGGCCGTGGGTGATGCCTCTGCGGAAAGCGAGATGCTCGGTGCCCTCCAGCCAGAAGAAGCACGCCGCGTCCACGTCCGGCAGGTTCGCGCCGATGATGAGCGCGGGCATGGCGAGGCCGGTGGTGCGCTTCAGCCCCGCCTGCCCCAGCACCGCGCCGACAAGGCTATGTGTCAGATTGTCCATATGTTTGAGGGTCTAGCGCGCCGGATTGGCCCATGCGAGCGGAAATGCGCTTGGAAATCCGACCTTCTCTCGCCTATCGCACCGCCAAACACACCGGAGAGAACCACGATGACCGACGCGCCCTTTATCCGCCCCGACATGAAGGCCTTCCTCGACATGATGGCGCAGGTGAACGGGCCGAAGCTGGTCGACATGACGCTGGAGGAAGCACGCGCCTCCTATATCGCGATGCATAACCTCGCTGATCGGCCCGCGCGTGATCTGGCGGTGATCCGCGATCTTGTTTGCCCCGGCCCGGCAGGCGAAATTCCCCTGCGCCTTTATGACGCGCGCGAGAGCCGCGACGAGGCCTCGCCGGTGATCACCTTCTACCACGGCGGCGGGTTTGTGATCGGCGATCTCGACACGCACCATGCGCTCTGCACCGAAATTGCGGCGCTGATGGATCTGCCGCTGGTTGCCGTCCACTATGCCCGCGCGCCTGAAGCACCCTTCCCCGCCGCGATCCTCGATTGCGAGGCGGCGACGCGCTGGGTGGCCTCCAGCCCTGCGGAACTGGGCCTGACCGCCTCCGGCATTATCACCATCGGCGATTCTGCGGGCGGCAATGCCACGGTGGTTGTCAGCCAGATGCTTGGGCAGCGCCCCGCCGAAGTCCCCGTGGTGCTGCAAGTGCCGATATTCCCGCTGGTTGCCGACGCCGTGGGATCAGCCAGCATGGCCGCCTTCAGCGAGGGCTTCCTGCTCACCGCCGACACCATGGGCTTCTTCGATGCGGCCTACGGCGCCGACCGCGCCGACCCGCGCGGCTTCCCGATCCTGGGGGACCACAGCAACGCGCCCCCCACCATCGTCGTCACCGCCAGCCTCGATCCGATCCGCGATTCGGGCCGCGCCTATGCCAAGGCGCTGGTCGATGCCGGGCGTGACTGCGTGTTCCTTGAAATGCGCGGCGTCACTCACTCCTTCACGAACCTCAGGCAGATGGTGCCGAGCACGCAAACCGATCTCGAACGCGTCATCGCGGCGATGCGCTTCATGCTGGCCAACCCCGCATGAGCTTCGACCACCTGCCCTATCGCCCCTGTGCCGGCTTCATGCTGGTGAACCATGCAGGCCTTGTCTTCGTCGGCCAGCGGATCGACCCGACTGCGCATGGCTATTGGCAGATGCCCCAAGGCGGGATCGACAAGGGCGAGGACGTGCGCGAAGCCGCCTTGCGCGAACTCCACGAGGAAGTCGGCGTTGCCGCCCACATGGTCGAGGTGATCGCAGGAACCTCCCGCCCAATCCGCTACGACCTCCCGCCCGAATTGCAGGGCCGCGTGTGGAAGGGCAAGTATCGCGGACAGGAACAGCACTGGTTCCTCGGCCGCTTTCTCGGCGAGGATGCCGATATCGACCTCGAAGCCCATGACCCGCCCGAATTCAACGCCTGGCGCTGGATCGAGCCGGGGTTGCTGCCCGAACTGATCATCCCGTTCAAACGGGCAGTCTATGAGGAAGTGCTGGCCGAGTTCCGCGACCTGATCTGAAGTCTCAGTTCGCCGCCGCGCTGTCGGCCTTGCTTTCGACCGCCAGCCTTGCAGGAACGCCGCGCGCGATGGTCGATTGCAGCGCAACGGTCTCCGGGCAGGCATCGCCGCACAGCGATTGCAGCTTGGCAAGATTGCGCTTGGCCTTTTCGAGCGCGCCCTTTTCCACCAGCGCCGCGCCTTCGCCCGAAATCGCGGCGAAATTGCCCGGATCACGCTCCAGCGCCTCACGGTAGTACCGGATCGCCTTGCCTTGTAGCCCGCTCTGACGCGCGGCTTCGGCAAGGTCGATGAAGATCGGGGTGTAACCCGGATCGACGGCCAGCGCCGCCTCGAAGGCGTCAATCGCGGCCTGAGTCTCGCCCGCCGACAATGCGGCCTGCCCCTGCGCGATCAGCACCTCGGCGCGCGGATCGGGCGTGCCGGGGCCACCGGCGCTGGTGATGCTCGCGGTGATCGCAAGACACAGCGAGAGAGCAGCGGCGGCAGGCGCAAAACGCATCAGAAGCTCCTTCAGGGCTTGGTTCCGGGAACCGTCAGGCTCGTCCATACCATGCTAAGCTATCATGGTGAACGCAAGCAGGCGATGAAAAAACCATCCGTGCCGTCGCGGTGCGGATCCATCCGCCATCCTTGCCCGCGCTGCCGTCCGAGCGGGAGCTTCAGCGCCTCGCTGCGCCAGCCGGGATGGCGGGTCAGGAAGGCGGCGATGCGGTCCGCCCCTTCGGCATCAAGCACCGAACAGGTGACGAAGCTGATACTGCCACCGGCACGCACCAGCTTCGCGGCCGTATCAAGCACGTGATCCTGAAGCCCGCTCAGCCGCGCCAGTTCGCCCTTGTCGAGTCGCCAGCGTCCCTCCGGGCTCCTGCGCCACGTCCCGCTGCCCGAACAGGGCGCGTCGACCAGCACGTGATCGGCCTTGCCCGCCCATGGCCCAAGCGCCGCCATCTCCCGGCCCGGATCGAGCAGCACGGTGTGATCGATGGCCGCCCCGGCGCGGGCAGCACGCGGCGCGAGATTGCCGAGGCGGCGCTTGTCGGTATCGGCAGCGACAAGGCTCGCCGCATTGCCGAGCCTTGCGGCGAGCGCCAAGGTCTTGCCCCCGCCGCCGGCGCACAGATCAATGATGGTGTCGCCGGGGCTGACGGGCAGGGCCTCGACGATCAGCTGGCTGCCGAGATCCTGAATTTCGATCAGGCCATCAGCGTAAGCCTCCCACTGTTCAACGGGCGTGCCGGTTTCGAACCGCAGTCCTTGCGCGCTCGCGAGCGGCTCGCCCGGTTCGGGGAGCGCCAGCCCCGCGCGGTCGGCTTTCAGCGCATTGACCCGCACATCAAGCGGAGCGCGGTCCAGCAGCGCGGCGATTTCGCGCCCGCCGAGGTCCGATGCGCGCAAGGCCGCAGCGAGCCACTTGGGCGCAAGACCGGTGCTGGCGGCCTCCTCGCCCTCGGCACGCGGCGCAGGGCCGTGGGGGGAGCCATCGAACAGCGCGGCAAGGCTTGCGTCCTGCCCCGCCACCGCCAGCATCGCCGCGCGCCCGCTGGCCGGCACCGGCCCGCACAGGCGGATCGCGCGATAGACCAGATCGCGCACCGCCCGGCGGTCCTTGGAACCGGCATAGCGGCGGGCGCGGAAATAGTCCGCAATGATGCGGTCGGCCGGCGCACCCTTGGCGCGTGCGGACGTGATGATGGTATCGAGCAGCTCGATCGCCGCCTGGACTCTAGCGGCGGGTGTCATGTCGAGGCCTCAGCGCGTCGGATAATTCGGCGCCTCACGGGTGATGGCGACGTCGTGAACGTGGCTTTCCGAAAGGCCCGCATTGGTGATCCGCACGAACTGGGCGCGCTTCTGAAGATCGGTGATCGTGGCCGAGCCGGTATAGCCCATCGCCGCCTTGATCCCGCCGACCAGCTGGTGGACCACGTCCGCCGCCGGCCCCTTGAACGGCACCTGGCCCTCGATGCCTTCCGGCACCAGCTTCATCGCCGAAACATCCTGCTGGAAATAGCGATCCGCCGAGCCGCGCGCCATCGCGCCGACGCTGCCCATGCCGCGATACGCCTTGTAGGAGCGCCCCTGATAGAGGAACACCTCGCCCGGGCTTTCGGTGGTGCCTGCGAGCATCGAACCGATCATTACGGAGGAAGCACCTGCCGCCAGCGCCTTGGCCGCATCACCGCTCGTGCGCAGGCCGCCATCGGCAATCACCGGGACGCCGGACTTGGCGGCTTCGGCGGCGCTTTCCATGATCGCGGTCAGCTGCGGCACGCCCACGCCTGCCACGACGCGGGTGGTGCAGATCGAGCCCGGCCCGATCCCGACCTTGACCGCGTCCGCTCCGGCATCGACCAGCGAACGGGTCGCCTCGGCGGTGGCGACATTGCCCGCGATCACCTGCACCGCGTTCGAGAGCTTCTTCACCCGCTCAACGGCGCGGGCGACTTCGATATTGTGGCCGTGGGCGGTGTCGATCACGATCACGTCGACCTCGGCATCGACCAGCGCCTCGGTGCGGGCGAAGCCGGCATCGCCAACGGTGGTCGCGGCGGCGACACGCAGGCGCCCGGCGGCGTCCTTGGTCGCGTCGGGATAGTTCACCGCCTTTTCGATATCCTTGACCGTGATGAGCCCGATGCACTTGTAGGCATCGTCGACCACCAGCAGCTTTTCGATCCGGCGGGCGTGGAGCAACCGGCGTGCTTCTTCCTGCCCGGTGCCGAGCGGCACGGTGGCAAGGTTATCGGTGGTCATCAGCTCGCGCACCGGCTGGAGCGGGTTTTCCGCAAAGCGCACATCGCGGTTGGTGAGAATGCCGACCAGCTTGCCGGTCGCGTCGGTCACGGGAATGCCGCTGATGCGGTGCTGGTTCATCAGCACCTGCGCCTCGCCCAGCGTGGCATCGGGGGTAATGGTGATGGGGTTCACCACCATCCCGCTTTCGTACCGCTTCACCGCGCGCACTGCGGCGCATTGTTCGGCGATATCGAGATTGCGGTGCAGCACGCCGATCCCGCCCAGTTGCGCCATGGCGATCGCCATGTCGGCCTCGGTCACGGTGTCCATCGCGGAGGAGAGCACCGGGATGTTGAGCGCAATGTCGCGGGTCAGCCGGGTGGAGGTATCGGCCATGCTCGGCAGGACGCTGCTTTCCGCCGGGCGGAGCAGCACATCGTCAAAGGTCAAACCGAGCGGGATATCCATGCTTGCCACTTTCTGCATCGAGAGGAGGAGGTTCTCCTTTTGGCGGAGAATCGTGGCGGCCCATGTAACCGCACATTCCCGATTGCGCTAGGGTGCCTCAGCGGCGGGTGGCTGATAGCGCGCCGGATCGGCGATTTGGCGGATCAGGGCCTCGTGCAGCAGCAGATCGTCGATCGCTCCACCGAGCTCAAGCGCTCCGGCCTCGTCCGAGGGGCGATGGTAGCGGGAGGAGAGAAAGGGGTTGAGCACCCCACGGCTGCCATAGGTGCTCGACAGCAGCACCGTCGGCACACCGGCTTGCAGCAGCGCCCAGCCGTCCTGCCGCCGCAGGAAACTGTCGGCCAGCGCCTGATCGCCGAGCGCGCGGCCGCTGCGCGCGACGTGATCGAGGATCATGCCGTCGAGCGGTGTTTCGCCGCCTCCGATGAAGCCTAACGGACTGCCCGCCGGGGCCAGCGCGACCATGTCGAAGTTGAATGCCGCAACGATGCTTTCCAGCGGCACGGGCGAATCCCTCACAAAGGCGCGCGCGCCCAGCAGACCGGCTTCTTCGGCAGTGGTCGCCAGCACATAGATATCGCGGCCCATGGCCGGGCCACCCTTCAGCCGCCGCGCCAGTTCCAGCATCGCCGCAATCCCGCTGGCATTGTCGGCAGCGCCGTTGCAGATCCTATCGACCGAGGCAGGCGGGCCGCATTCGCCAAGGTGATCCCAATGCCCCAGCAACAGCACCGCGCCCGATCCCGGCACAGCGCCGGGAATGCGGCCGAGGATGTTCTGGCTGGTGAACTCGCGCCGCTCGGCGCTTGCTTCGATATTGACCGCCAGATTGAGTTCGAGCGGAGCGAAGTCTGGCGCACCCGCATCGCGTTTCAGCCCTTCCCAGCGCCGCGCGCCCAGCACCCCGGCAATGGCACCATCAGTGATATAGGCCGACAGCGTATCCTGTTCCTCGCTCGCGAGGGCCACCCTCTCGCGGTCTCCCGTACGGCGCACCACCGCCAGCGCCGCGGCATCGGGCAGCACCGTCACCACCGCCGTCGCGCGCTGGGCGAACAGCGCCTCGCGCCGGGCGGCATCCTTGCCCGGATCGGCCAGCATCACCGCCACAGCGCCTGCCATCGCATCGCCAAGGACAGAGCCATCGCCAAAGCCCACGAACACGACCGGAACGCCAGTGCCGGGGCCGCCGATCGCCAGTGCGCGGCGGCGCGGCGTATAAACGACGGCATCATTGTCAGGCACGGTCACTGCCTGGCGCCCCTGCCCCAGCGTCAGCCGCCCGCCCAGCGGCATGGTCGCCACCAGATCGACCGGCATCCGCCAATAGGCACCGGGATCATTGGTGCCGGTGACAAGGCCGATCTCGCCCATGCGCCTTTCGAGATATTCGTACGTCGCCTGCCCGCCCGGCGTGCCGGGCTTGCGCCCCTGAAAGTCGTCGCTCGCCAGCACCCGTATATCGGCCATCATCCGTTCGGCAATGGCGCTGCGGGTGACATCGGGCGCGCTGGCAACCGGGGTGCGGGCGCAGGCGGCGAGCGTCAGGCTCGCCAGTACCAACACCAGCATCCGGGCGCGGGCAAGGATCATTCGGCGGTCCAGCCCCCATCGATGGTATAGTTGGCTCCGGTGATCCCCCGCGCCGCATCGCCGCACAGGAACAGCGCCAGCGCGGCGACATCATCGGGCTGGATGAACTGCTTGGTCGGCTGCTTGGCGAGCAGCACGTCGTTCATCACCTGCTCGCGCGTCATCCCGCGCGCGGCCATGGTATCGGGGATCTGGTTTTCGACCAGCGGCGTCCAGACATAGCCGGGCGAAATGCAGTTGGCGGTGATCCCATGCGTCGCCAGTTCCAGCGCGATGGTCTTGGTGAAGCCCGCCAGCCCGTGCTTGGCCGCGACATAGGCGCTCTTGAACGGCGATGCGGCGAGCGAGTGGGCGCTGGCGGTGTTGATGATCCGGCCCCAGCCCTTCGCCTTCATCCCCGGGACCGCTGCCCGCGTGGTGTGGAACGCCGCCGACAGGTTCAGCGCCAGAATCGCATCCCATTTCTCCGCCGGAAACTCCTCCACCGGCGCAACGTGCTGCATCCCGGCATTATTGACGAGAACATCGACCGGGCCGACTTCCTCCATCATCGCCGCAATGGCGCGCGCATCCATCAGGTTTGCCGCATGATGGCTCGCCCCCAGCTCATCGCACAGGGCAGCAATGCTATCGGGGTCGCCAAAGCCGTTGAGGATCACATCGGCCCCTGCCCCGGCCAGCGCGCGGGCTATCGCCAGTCCGATTCCCGAAGTCGAGCCGGTGACGAGAGCACGCTTGTCCTTGAGCATTCAGCCTATCTCCTGCAGGTTCGCCCTGTTTGTGCATCGCTTTTGCCTTGCGATGTGCGGCTGTCCAGCAAATTGCTGTCGGGGACAGCGCGGGAGGGAGGATTATCCATGCGGTTAGGCCCGTTCGACACATCCAGCATCAAGGTTCGCTCCAGCGACGGCGGCGGGGGCGGCGGCGGGGGCGGCGGCGGGGTTGGCCGTGCCGGGGGGATCGGCTGCGGGACACTGCTGATCGCTTTGGTCGGTGCGCTGGTGTTCGGGATCGACCCGATGGCAACCATCGGTCTGGTCGAGAATGTCCAACAACAGACCGCACCGGCAGGCTCAGTAACAGGCGGCAGCGGCGCAAGCGCCCTCAGCGAGACCGAGGTCTGCACCAGCAGCCCCTATGCGACCGAAGCCTGCAACGCGCTCACCAGCCTCAATGCCACATGGGAGGCCAGCTTTGCGCGCGCCGGGATCCCCTTCCAGCAACCGGTGCTCGATCTCTATCGCGGCGGGCGAGTGACCACCGATGGCTGCGGCAGCGCGACATCGGCGGTGGGGCCGTTCTACTGTCCGGCGGACATGGGCATCTATATCGATACCAGCTTCTATGACGAGCTGGCGCGGATGGCTGGCACGGGCGGTGACTTCGCGCGGCTTTACGTGATTGCCCATGAATATGGCCACCATATCCAGAACATCACCGGCCTTGCCCGCGAAGTGCGCGCCGCGCAGCAGCGCAACCCGGCCATCGCCAACCGCCTGCAGGTGGCGATGGAGTTGCAGGCCGATTGCTATGCCGGGATGTGGGCGGGCAAGAACCGCGAACGGATCGAGCCGGGTGATCTGGAGGAAGGCCTCAAGGCTGCCAGCGCCATCGGCGACGACACGCTCCAACGCAATGCCGGACGCGCGATCAATCCCGAAAACTTTACCCACGGCACCAGCCGCCAGCGCATGGCCGCGCTCAGGCTGGGGCTCGACGCGCGCAGCGACCGGGCGTGCGATGTGTTCTTCGAAGGAGGCTGAAGCCGCCATGCGCCCCGCACCCCTTGCTTTCGCTTTGCCCTTTGCACTGATGGCCGCGCCGCTTGCCGCACAGGTCATGCCCGAACCCGATGCCGAAGAAGTAGCCAAAACCCCCTTGCGCGATCTCAACGTTGCCCGCCGCGACATTCCCGACGTGCTGCGCGCCGCTGCACGCGATCCCTACAGCATGGCGGGCCTTGGCGATTGCGATGCGATGGTCACCGCCATCGCGGCGCTCGATCAGGTGCTGGGCGCCGATTACGACATTGCCGATGATGACGGCAATGACCGCTTCAGCGAAGGGCGGATCGGGCAGAGCGTGGTTGGCTCGATCCTCCCCTTCCGCGGCATCGTGCGCGAGGTGACAGGGGCAGCGGGCAATGACCGCGCGCTGCGGGCAGCCTATACGGCGGGCATGGTGCGGCGCGCCTTCCTGAAAGGCTGGGGGCTTGGCAAGGGCTGCGCCTACCCCGCCCGGCCCAAGGCGGTGGGCGCAGGCGGGAACTGACGCAGGCGCGCCCCGCCCGCGCTTTCAAGCAGGTCAGCCTCCCTTTTCCTTCCAGCGCGCAATCTGCCGGTCGAGCGTTTCCAGAACCTGCTTGCGGGTGTCTTCGGGGATGGACTTGTCGCTCGCGATTTCGGCGCGGGCCTGTTCCAGCCCGAGCCGCGCGGCCATGGGCATGCGCGGCTGGCAGATCATGATGGTCTTTTTGCCATCCTTGCCATTGATGATCTGCGCCTGGCCTTCGAAGGCAGACGTGCATTCCTTCATCACCATCACGTTGGGCGCAGCGCGCAAGGTCAGCACGTCGGCGCGGGCTTCGGCGAGCGCACGCGGCAGGTCGGGCGGCAGGCGCACGCCTTCGGCCAGTTCGGCGCGCAGTTCGGCGATCATCGCATCGCGCTGCGCCGGATCGAGCGCGCCCGCGCCATCGCCGCTGGAGCGCAAGACCATCCTGAAACGGCGTTCCTTGCCGTCCTTCTCGCGCCAGACCTGTTCGGTAACCTGCTCCTGATCGCGGCCTTCCTCGCCCGCCTCGGCAGCGGCATCGTCGTCTGGACGCGCCATCCGCTTGATCACGAAGACGGCCACATCGTCTTCGGCCTCCGGTGCCTCGGGCGCTTCGGGGGGCTGCGGCGGCGTGGGAGCATCGGGCGCAGCAGGGGCCGCCGGAGCCTCGGGCGGCGCAGGGGGTTCGGGTGCTTCGACCTGCGCTTCGGACGCTGCGTAGCTGATCGACGCGGTCAGCGGCAACGCCAGCAGGCCCGCGCCAAGCAGGGCGCGGCCCGCCAGACGGCGAGGCGGGGTGGGATCGGACATGGACAGGCTCCTCAGACGGTGAATGATCGATGTTTCCCCCAGCACCGGACAGGCCATCGGCGCGGCAAGCGCGGCATGGCCCGTCGCGCCGGGGGCTGCCGCGAAACCGGCGATAAGCGTGGCGTAGGTCGCGCGTTCCTGCGGGGTGCGCCGGGCCATCACCCGCGCATCGCAGGCCGCCTCCTGATCGCGGCGCAGCGCCAGCCAGCCATAACGCCCGAGCGGATTGAACCAGTGCAGCGCGAACAGCGGCTGGACGATCATGTTGACCAGCAGATCGCCGCCCCGGTGATGCGCCAGTTCATGCGCCAGCGCGAGATCGCGCGCCGTGCGGTCAGGCAGCGCCATGAAGCCGGGCGGCAGCGCGATCACCGGATCGAGCACACCCATTGCCAGCGGCGCGGCCGTGGCCGGGGTCTCGACCAGCCGAACCTTGCCCAGCAATCCGCCAAAACCGCCCTCAGCGCGGCCGACCTCGCGCCCCTCTGCCAGCACATCATCACGCAGCGTGAAATAGGCACCAAAGCGCAAGGCAAGGGTCAGCATCGCCCCGCCCAGCCAGATCAACAGCAGTGTTTCAAGGATCGGCCAATCGGCCAGCGTCGCCAGCAGATCGAAGCCGCCGGGATCGGCAGCGGCAGAAGGCGCTGGCACAGGCTCCAGCACCAGCACATCGGCTGCGACCGAGTCCGGCACGGCATCAGGGCGGGAGGGCGCCATCCATGCCGGCAGCGTCAGCGGCGGCAGGATCAGACGGGCAAGCGGCAAGGCCCACAGCGCATAGGCCACCTGCGGGCCGAAATGCCGCGTCACCGGGCGGCGCAGGATCAGCACAGCGGCGATCAGCACGCCGGTCCACACCAGCGTGTGCAACAACGCGGCGGTCATGGCCGCAGCTCCTTGAGCAGCTTCTCGATTTCGGCGAGGTCATCCTCGGTGAGCGCCTCGGTCTCGGCCAGATGCGCCACGAGCGAGACCGCACTGCCCCCGAACAGCCGCTCGACCAGTCGCCGACTCTCCCCGCCGACATAGGCCGCGCGGGCGATCAGCGGGCTGTAGAGAAACCGGCGCCCGTCAGGCTCGGCGGCCAGCGCACCCTTCTGAACGAGACGCGAAAGCAGGGTCTTGACCGTGGCGAGGCTCCAGCCGCGCTGCGAGCCGACTTCCTCGCAGACCTCGGCCGCGGTCTGGCGCGGACGATCCCACAGCACGTCCATCACCGCCAGTTCGGCCTCGGTGATGCGTTCGCCCGGCCCTTCGCCGGGATGGTCGCCTGAAGGGTTCACGCAGCGTCTCCCTCGCTTTCGATTACGCCTGTAGTCATTACGATTACAGATGTAAACCTTGCCCCTGCCTGAACAGCCCCCTTGCCCGCTTGCGCCTCGACAAAGCGCCGATATGCTGCGGCGAATGTCAATCCGCGCTGCCTTTTCCGCTCTGTTCCTCGCCCTTTCCGCCCCCGCGCTGGCGCAGACGGAGGAATTCCTGCCGCTGACCGAGCCGGTGGAACTGACCGCTGGCGAACCCGATCGCGCGGTGGGCGATCTGATTTTTCGCGGCGGCGTGGCGATTGCGCCCGACAAGGCCACAATCGGCGGCGTTTCGGGGCTGGAATGGCAGGACGGCGCCTTGTTTGCTGTCACGGATGATGGTCGCTGGCTGGAAATCATCCCGGACGAGAGGGGTCTGCGCCTGGTCGATGTTGCGCAGGTCGTGATTGGCCCGATGGCTGACGAGCGCGGGCGCGACCTCAAGGACAAGGCGCGCGGGGATGCCGAAGCGCTGACCCGCCTGCCGACCGGCGAATGGCTGGTCGCGTTCGAGCAGGAGCACCGGCTGTGGCGCTATGCCGATGCGGTGCCTGGCGCGCTGGTGACTGGCGTTGATCCGCGCGCTGCCCCGCTGATCGCCGCAATCGCCCAAGCCAATAGCGGGATCGAGACCCTCGCCGCCTATGGCGAGGCCTTGCTGGCCTGCGGCGAGTGGGTCGATGCGGCGCGCCCCAACTGCCTCAGGGTGACCGAAGCGGGGGCGCAGGCCTTCCACCTCCCCGCGCCCGAAGGCATCGCCGAGGCCGGCGGCGTGCCGACCGATGCGGCCTGCAAGTCCGATGGCACCTGTTTCGTGCTGTTTCGCAGTTACCGGCAAGGCGAAGGCAACCGCGCTGCGATTGTCGAACTGGCTGCCGACAACACCGCAAGAACCCTTGCCGTCCTTGCCCCGCCGCTCATGCTCGACAATTTCGAAGGGCTGGCCCTGCGCGAGGAGACCGGGCGGCAGTTCCTCTATCTCGTTTCGGACGACAACTTCCGCAATTGCGACACCAGGCCAGGGGTCGGCTGCCAGCGCACCTTGCTGATGAAGTTCGAAATCGCCGCAGTACCCGCCACCGGGCCGCAGCCGGTTACGCCCGCAGATTTTGCCCCCACTCCCGCCGCGCGCCCCGGCACGCGCCCCTTCCCCGATGCCGCAATTGTCAAGGTGGTGCTGGAAACCAGCCTCGGCCCGGTCACCATCGCGCTGGAGACAGAGCGCGCGCCTGTCACCGCCGGCAATTTCCTGCGCTACGTCGAGGAAGGGCGGCTGAATGGCACGACCTTCTACCGCGCGATGGACATGGCGGGCGATCGCCAGCCGGCCGGGATCGTGCAGGGCGGCACGCGCAACGACGCCAAGCGCGTGCTGCCGCCGATCCCGCATGAGCCGACCGACCAGACCGGCCTGCCTCACAGCCACGGCGCCCTGTCGATGGCGATGAACGCGCCTGGTCTGGCCGACGGCGATTTCTTCGTGATGATCGAAGATCAGCCCGGCTTTGACGCCGATCCTTCCGCCACCGAACCGGCCTGGCGCGCAGGCTTTGCTGTGTTTGGCTATGTCACCGACGGCATGGCAGTGATCGCCAGCATCCACGCCGCCGCGCGCGATGCCGATGCGGGCGAAGGCGTGATGAAAGGCCAGATGCTGGCCGAGCCGGTGCGGATCATTTCCGCCCGGCGGGTTGTGGCGGAGTGACCTGAGCCGGATCGAAAGCGGGCCGCCCCACCGGCGCGCTGGCAATGCGCGGTGCCTTCGCCTCCAGCGCAGGCAGCCAGCCGCCGACCTCCGGCCCAATGCTGACCTGCGGCAGCGAGGCGAGGAACTGCGCCTTGGCCTCCCACTCCGCGACCGAACGCCCCGCCATCCGCGCCGCCTCGTCCAGCGCCACGGGCTGACGCAGCGCGCGGTTGATCAGCGCATCGCCAAAGAAGGTCCAGTCATTTTCCGCCACGCAGCCGAAGGACGACCGGTTCCCGGCAGCAGCGGTAAGGATCGCCGTGTCGGCACTTGCGAGCACCGGCACAAACACGCCCGAATAGCAGGCTGACAGGATCAGCACCCGCCGCCGGATGCCTGCATCCTCAAGCGCCGACTTGAGGGTTGCCGGGCTCAGGATGCCATAGCCGCTATCGCCGTAGTGATAGGCCAGCCCCAGATCGAGCCCATGGCTGGTGGTATAGAGCACCAGCACGTCCTCTTCGCCATCCATCAGCGTGCCAAGATGCGCAATCGCCAGCAGCAGCGCGGTGATCGAACCGCGTGGGGCATCGTCGCGGGTGCCATCCGGCCCTGCCAGCGTCAGCGTGCGCCCCTCCGCCCCGTACCGCGCGCCCAGCACCCGCGCGGCCTCACGTGCCTCCCGCGCGAAGACGGGATCGCTGTCCAATGCGACGGTAAGGACATAGGCCTCGCTCGTCCCCGGCGTGTGCGGCGGCAGGGCAGCAAGCGCTGCATCGAGCCTGCGCTGCTGGGCGCGCACCTCGGCGGCGGACAGGCCGCGGTGCAATTCCGGCGAGGCATCATAGGATGCACGCCGCTCGGCCCGGCTCTCGCCATTGCCGAGATCGGGCCAGGGCGCGGTGTGCGGCGGCGGCTGAAAGGGATTGGGGGCGGAGGACTGGGAAAGCGCGGGGGCAGCAAGCAATGCCGCCAGCACCCCTGCGATGATCCTGCCCCTGTTCATCGGAGAGCAAGGTGGCGGCGCACAGCCCTAGCGTCAAGCGCGCTCTTGTCAGCGCCGCGCTGTGCGCCACGCCGCCAGATCGAGCGCCATCTTTGCCGGGCGCAGGCCCTTGCCGGTGATCAGCCGCTTGAAGTCCGGCCAGTTGTCGAAATGCTGGAGCTGGCGGTGGTAGTAATTCACATATTCAGCCAGCGCGAGCAGCGCCGCCCCCAGCGATGCCCAACGATTGGCCGCATCGCTTCCCGATATCGGGACGAAGAAGCCGCCCACGCCTAGCACCAGCACGATCGCGGTCAGCACAAGCAGGGGCCGCTGCGCGCGGTCGGCGAGCGCCAGCACTGTGTCCAGCGCACGCCCGTCACCGCGCAACGCGTGCAGCTTGCCGCGCCAATAGAGCCCCCCGATCACCAGCAGGCCGATAACCGGCAGCAGCGTCACCAGCGTCGCCCAGCCTGCACCTTCGCCATAGACCCGGGTAATGAACAGCACGAAGGCAGGGACAAGCACGGCATTGCCCAGCTCGACCTGCCAATACCATGACAGCCGACGCTCGACCCGTCCGCCGGTCTGCATCAGCAACACCTGCGGACGGGTCGGCAAACGATCAGTACACCCGCGCCTTGGGCTCGATGTACTTGATGTCGTCGGTCAGCGTGTATTCGTGGACCGGACGGTAATCGATCCGGCTGTTCGAACCGCGCCCGCCCCAGCCGTCGAACCAGGCGATGGTGTGCTTCATCCATTCCTTGTCGTTGCGATCGGGGAAGTCCTCGTGCGCGTGGGCGCCCCGGCTTTCCTTGCGGTTGGCCGCGCTCGCCATGGTCACATTGGCCTGCGCCATGAGGTTGTCGAGCTCGAGCGTCTCGATCAGGTCAGAGTTCCAGATCAGCGACTTGTCGGTGACGTGGATGTCTTCCATCCGCTTGTTCTGCTCGGCCAGCTTGGCGACGCCCTCGTCCATCAGCTTCTGGTCGCGGAACACGGCGCAGTGCTTCTGCATCGCCTTCTGCATTTCCGCGCGGATCTGCGCGGTGGGCGAGCCGCCCTGCGCGTAGCGGAAGTGATCCAGACGGGTCAGCGCGAAGTCGGCACTGTCGGCCGGGAGTTCGGGCTGCTTGGCATTGGGCTTCAGGTTGTCGCGCAGGTGGTGGCCGGTTGCCCGGCCGAACACCACGAGATCGATCAGCGAGTTCGAGCCCAAACGGTTCGCCCCGTGCACCGACACGCAGGCCGCCTCGCCCACGGCATAAAGCCCGGGGATGACGGTATCCGGATTGCCGTCCGGGCCGAGAGTGACGACCTGCCCGTGATAGTTACACGGAATGCCGCCCATGTTGTAATGCACCGTCGGGGTAACCGGCAGCGGCTGGCGGGTCAGGTCGACACCGGCGAAGATCTTGCCGCTCTCGGTGATCCCCGGCAGACGCTCGGCCAGCACCTTGGGATCGATGTGATCCAAGTGCAGGTAGATGTGATCGCCCTCCGGCCCGACGCCGCGCCCTTCGCGCATTTCCAGCGCCATCGAGCGGCTCACCACGTCGCGCGAGGCGAGGTCCTTTGCGGACGGGGCGTAACGCTCCATGAAGCGTTCGCCTTCGGAGTTGGTGAGATAGCCACCCTCCCCGCGCGCGCCTTCGGTGATCAGCACACCCGCGCCGTAGATGCCGGTGGGGTGGAACTGGACGAATTCCATGTCCTGCAGCGGCAGGCCGGCGCGCAGCACCATCCCGCCCCCGTCGCCGGTGCAGGTGTGGGCCGAAGTGGCGGTGTAGTAGCAGCGGCCATAGCCGCCGGTCGCCAGCACCACGGACTGCGCGCGGAAGCGGTGGATCGTGCCATCATCGAGGCACATCGCCATCACGCCGACGCACTGCTTCACGCCGTCGCGTTCGTCCATGATGAGATCGAGCGCGAAATATTCGATGAAGAAGTCCGCGTCATACTTCAGGCTCTGCTGATACAGGGCGTGGAGCATGGCGTGGCCGGTGCGGTCAGCCGCAGCGCAGGTGCGCTGCACCGGCGGGCCGGCACCCATGTTCTGCATGTGGCCACCAAAGGGGCGCTGATAGATCGTGCCATCGGCATTGCGGCTGAACGGCACACCGGCGTGCTCCAGTTCATAGACCGCCGCCGGAGCTTCGCGCGCGAGATATTCGATCGCGTCCTGATCGCCCAGCCAGTCCGACCCCTTGACGGTGTCGTACATGTGCCAGGTCCAGTGATCGGGCGAATTATTGCCGAGCGACGCGGCGATCCCGCCCTGCGCCGCGACGGTGTGCGAGCGGGTCGGGAAGACCTTCGAGATGTTCGCGGTGCGCAGGCCCGCCTCGGCCGCGCCCATCGTGGCACGGAGGCCCGATCCGCCCGCGCCCACCACCACCACGTCATAGGTGTGATCGACGATGGTGTAGGCGCCCTTCAGATGCGCGCCCCCCACATCATTGGCCGTTCCCTTGGGTGCTGCGGTTGCCATCAGGCGTTACCTCCGAATGCGAGCGCGGCGACGCTGAAAATCCCGAAGGCGCCGCCGCCAATGGTTGCAAGATTAAGCGCGGCAATGGCCGCAAACTTGGTGCCGGCATCGTGGAGATAGTCCTCGATCAGCACCTGAAGGCCGAGCCGCGCGTGCCAGAACAGGCTGACGACCAGCAGGATCATCGCGGTCGCGTTGAGCGGGTGCGTCAGCCACTTGGCGACATTGGCGTGGCCGTAATCACCAAGCAGCACGAGGCTGACCAGCAGCCAGCTCATCAGCACCAGATTGCCGATCGCGGTGAAACGCTGCACCAGCCAGTGATGCGCGCCTTCATGCGCCGGGCCGAGCCCGCGCACGCGTCCGATGGAAGTTCCGTTACCCATGTCTCGCCCTCCCTCAGCGCAGCATGATCAGGGCCCAGAAGGCCGCGGTGAGCAGAACAGCGATGATCGGCGCAGCGATCGACCACATGCGGTTGGTATCGAGTTCATAACCCGCACCAATATCGAGCACGAAGTGACGAAGCCCGCTCATCATGTGGGTGAAGAAGGCCCATGACAGGCCCACCAGCACGATCATGCCGAGCGGCGATCCCATCACGCTCTGAAAGCTGGCATAGGCCTCAGGCCCGCTCGCCAGCGCGCCCAGCCACCACAGCAGCACGCCAAGGCCCACCAGCGCCATGCCGTCGCCGGTTGCGCGGTGGAGGATCGATATCAGCATATGCGGCCCCCAGCGCCACACCTGCAAATGGGGAGAAAGCGGTCTTTGGTTCATGGTGATCCCGTCTGGTCCCTGTTATGTGCCCCCCACTTAGCGCGGCTGTCGCCTGAGGCAAGCGGCCAGCGGTGGACAGGACTTGCAAAGTTTCGGATAGGCAATTGCATGGGACACATTCTGGTCACGGGATCAAGCCGCGGAATTGGCAGGGCGGCACTTGTCGCACTCGCCGAGCGGGGGCGAAAATCATCGGCCACGCCTCGCGTGCGCCAGCATCGGCGGGCGCGGTGCCGATCATTGCCGCCGATTTCGGCGATCCGCTGAGTGTCCAATCGCTGTGGGAACAGGCGCTTGAGATCGCAGGCGGCGAAATCGACGTCGTGGTCAACAATGCCGGGCGCTTCGAAGCCAACCGGCTCGACCGTTCCGATATCGAATGGCTCGATGCGTGGGAGGATACCTTGCGGGTCAATCTCACCAGCGCCGCGCAGCTTTCGCGCTTTGCGGTGCTGCACTGGCAGGAGCGTGGATTCGCCGGACGGCTGGTCCATGTCGCCAGTCGCGCCGCCTATCGCGGAGATTCGCCCCAGCACTGGCATTATGCCGCTGCCAAGAGCGGGATGGTGGGGATGCACAAGACCATTGCCCGTGCCTATGCCAAGGACGGGATCCTGAGCTTTGCCGTCACCCCCGGCTTTACCGACACCAGCATGGCGGGCGATTACCTCGCCAGCCGCGGCGGGCCGGGGCTGCTCGCCGACATTCCGCTGGGCCGCGTCGCCACGCCCGAGGAGATCGCCGCGATCATCACCTTCTGCGCCCTCGACGCGCCCCCGAGCATGACCGGCGCAGTGATTGACGCGAATGGAGCAAGCTTTGTCCGCTAGGCTATTTGCAGCGCTCGTGCTCGCCCTGCCCCTGCTCGGTGCGCGGGAGCCGACGACCGGCCCCCTGACGACCCATCCCTGGGTTACCGCCTGCAAGGACCGGGATGATCGGGACAAGCCGGGCCCCGCCTTTCAGGTCTATCGGAACACCTATTACGTGGGGACTTGCGGAGTCTCCGCAATCCTCGTCACCTCGCCAGAGGGCCATCTCCTGATCGACAGCGGAACCGAGGCGGGCGCGGAGGTGGTGCTCGCCAATATCCGCGCGCTCGGTTTCGATCCCAAGGACATCAAGCTGTTGCTGGGCAGCCATGAGCATTCCGACCATATCGGCGGATTGCTCACCATTCAGGAGATAACCCGCGCCCCGATCGTCACGTCATTCGAAGGGCTGAACGTCATTGCCTCGGGTCAGGCAACCAAAGACGATCCCCGCTATGGCACGCTCGAACCGATGCGGAGCCTGCCGGAATCAAGCTACACCATCGAGCCATCGCCGATCCTGCGCTATAATGAACCGAAGGCACAGTTCCTTCTCGACAAGTTCGGCGTATGGCCCATTCCCACTCCCGGCTACAGTCCGGCAGCGATGAGCTGGACCTGGCGCGATTGCGAGGGCGATGAATGCCTCACCATCATCTATGCCGCCAATCTCCTGCCCGTCAGCCGGGACGACTACAAATTCACCGATAACCCGCGCTACGTTCATGAATTCCTTGCATCACTGCAACGGATTGCCGATGCACCCTGCGACATTCTGCTGACCCCGCTCCCCTCGGCCAGCAAAATGCGCGACACGCTGCGGGCCGGTAGTTTGAACGCATCCTATGCCTATCGCTGCGACAGCTACACACGGTTCCAGCGCTCGTTGCTTATCGACCGCCTTCTTCAAGAAGATCCCGAATGGATGAAGAAGAACTTCCCGCAAGGTATCAAGTGAATACGTGGAAACTGTCCGCCCTCGCCCCCAAGCCCATCGTGCAGGCGGCGCTGCTGGCGCATGACCTCATCGAGGACTGGGACCCCGACCTCGTCATCGCCGGCCGCGAGGTGGCTGAAGACCGACCCGAGGACTGGGTGCTGGAAGGCTGGTATCCGAAGAAGCCCGGCAAAGCCGAAAAGCGGGCGCTCGCCGGACTGTTCGAGGGCAAGGCCCCGCTGATCACGGTCGAGGAATTGCCGCCCGAAGACTGGGTGACATTGAGCCAGCAGAACGCCCAGCCGATCCGCGCCGGGCGCTTCCACGTCCACACGCCGGAATTCCCCGCCGATCCCGATCTGATCGACTTCGTGATTCCTGCCAGCCAAGCCTTCGGCACCGGCCAGCACCGCACCACCGCCGGGTGTCTCGAAATGCTGGGCGACATGAAGGCGAGCGGCGTGATCGCCCGCAATATCGCCGATATCGGCACCGGCACCGGCCTGCTCGGCTTTGCGGCGCTCCGCCTGTGGCCGCGCGCCTTTTGCACCCTCACCGATATCGATCCGGTCTGCGTCCCCGTGGTCGAGGAGAACGCCGCCACCAACGGGATTCCCCTCGGCCCGCGCGCGGGCGAGGCGGTGATGATCGTCGCCGACGGGATGGATGATCCCTTGCTCCGCCTTCGCGGGCCTTATGATCTGCTGATTGCCAATATCCTCGCCGGGCCACTCGTCAGCCTCGCCCCCGATTTCGCCCGTGCGGTCAGTCCGGGCGGGAGCCTGCTGCTGGCGGGGCTCCTCGCAGGCGAACAGGAAGCGGCGGTCAGGCGCGCCATGCAGCGCGCCGGTTTCCGCATGGCCAAAAGGCTCCAGCGCGGCGACTGGGCGATCCTGTGGCTGCGGAGAAGGCGCGTGCGCTAGGCAGCAAGCGCGTCTTCAAGCAGCGCCAGCGCGTTGCGGGTGAAGGCGGCCATGTTGGCGATGCGGTCATCCGAGGCGGTTTCGATCAAGCGGGTGAACTCCTCATCCGGCCCGGCCAGCGCGGCGACAGAGCGACCTGCGGGCGCGCCGCTGGGGTGCGACGATCCGCCGACTGATCCGCTTTCGGCCAGCCCCCATTCCGCGCCGAAATTGTCCCTGATCGCGCGGGCCTGAAGCAGGGCATAGTCCTCGCTCGCCCCGCGCATCCCCTTGTAGGCCTCACGCGGGAGAGCGAACAGCACATCACGCGCGCGGAAGGAATAGACCACCCCGCCGCCGACGAAGAAATCAAGCGCGCCGGGGACGGTCAGCAGGCTCGCCGCGATCAGGCCGCCAGTCGCGCCATCGGCCACGGCCACCTTCTCGCCGCGGGCGCGCAACAGGGCCGCAATGCGCAGCGCCTGCGGCTGAAGCTCGGTCAGCAGGTCCATCAGCCGCCACCTCCCAGAGCTTCAGCGACAATCGCCGCCCAGCCGGCCTCGTCCACCACCTCGATCCCGAGTTCGGCGGCCTTCTTGAGCTTCGATCCCGCGCCTGGCCCTGCGACCAGCAGATCGGTCTTGGCGCTGACGGAACCAGCGGCCTTGGCGCCCAACCGTTCGGCCTGTGCCTTGGCTTCATCGCGGCTCATGGTTTCAAGCTTGCCGGTGAACACCACGGTCTTGCCCGCGACGCGGGATGCGACGGTCTGGACTTCATAGCGCGGCGGGGTGACCTGCGAGAGAAGGTCTTCCCACACCGCGACATTGTGCGGCTCGTGGAAGAAATCACCCAGTGCCTCGACCACCGAGGGGCCGATGCCGTCGATGGCGGTGAGTTCGGCCAGCGCCTGCGCCGCCACATCCGCGTTCGTGTCGAGCGCAGTCGAGACACTCTCACGCATTTGCCTCTCGACTTCGCTCGAGGCGAACGGCAGGCGCGGCGCATTCGCGAGCATTGCCATGGCCCTGAGAACGGGAAGCTCGTGCAGGTGCTTCATCAGATCGCGCGCCGTCACTTCGCCCACGTGCCGGATGCCGAGCGCGAACAGCAGCCGCGCGGCATCAGGCGCGCGCTTGGCCTCGATCGCGGCGATGAGGTTGTCGACCGACTTCTCCTGCCAGCCCTCCAGCGCGAGAATCTCGCTGCGCCGCTGCTTCAGCCGGAAGATATCCGCCGGGCTTTCGAGCCACCCCAGCGCAAAGAACTGGGCAATCGTCTTCTCGCCCAGCCCCTCGATATCAAGCGCCTTGCGGCTGACGAAATGTTCCAATCGCTGGGTGCGCTGCGCCGGGCAGATGAGGCCGCCGGTGCAACGCACATCGACTTCGCCTTCCTCGGCCACAGCCTCGGACTGACATTCGGGGCAGTGATCGGGGAACGGGAAGGCCGGGCGCGCCTCCTCGCGGGTGAGGTTCTCGACCACCTGCGGGATCACATCGCCCGCGCGCTGGATCACCACGCGGTCACCGACGCGAAGGCCCAGCCGCGCAATCTCGTCGCGGTTGTGGAGCGTCACGTTGGTGACTGTCACCCCGCCGACCAGCACCGGGGCGAGGCGGCCCACCGGGGTCAGCTTGCCGGTGCGCCCGACCTGAATGTCGATGTCTTCCACGATGGTCTCCGCCCGTTCGGCCGGGAACTTGTGCGCCAGCGCCCAGCGCGGGGCCTTGGCGACAAAGCCGAGCCGCTCCTGCCAGTCGAGCCGGTCAAGCTTGTAGACCACCCCGTCGATATCATAGGGCAGCGTCGGGCGCGCTTTCCCGATGGCGTCGAAATGCGCCACCAATTCGTCCGCTCCGCCTTCAACGCGGGTGAACAGCGGCGAGACCGGAAAGCCCCATGCCTTTAGCTGCGCCACGACCTCAGCCTGTGTCGCCCCCGGCACCGCCGAGGCCGCGCCCCAGCCATGCGCCCAGAACCGCAAGGGGCGCTTGGCCGTGACGTTCGCGTCCTTCTGCCTGAGGCTTCCCGCAGCCGCATTGCGCGGGTTGGCAAACAGCTTCCCGCCCGCTTCATGCTGCGCAGCATTGAGCGCGGTAAAGGCCTGTTTTTCCATATAGACCTCCCCGCGCACTTCGAAGATGGCGGGGCCATCCCAAACCCCGTTCGCGTCGAGCCCCTCGGCAGGCTCAGGGCAGGCTGCCGACATTCTGTGGTCAGTCGAGACGCCGTCCTGCCCCAAGTCTCTCGACTTCGCTCGAGACGAACGGAGGTCTTTGGGAATATCGTCGATGAACTGGACATTGGCGGTCACATCCTCGCCCACCTGCCCGTCGCCGCGCGTCGCGGCGCGCACCAGCACGCCGTTTTCGTAACGCAAAGAGCAGGACAGCCCGTCGATCTTGTCCTCCGCCGTCAGCGCCAGCGGCGCGTCTTCAGGCAGGTTCAAAAAGCGCCGCATCCGCGCGAGCCACTCGCCCACTTCCTGCGGCGAAAAGGCATTGTCGAGGCTCATCATGCGAACCTCGTGGGTCACCTTGCCGAGCGGCGAGGCGGCAATCGCATGGCCCACCTTGCGCGAGGGAGAATCCTTGCGGATCAGATGCGGGAAGGCCGCTTCCAGCTCGGCATTGCGGCGTACCAGCGCGTCATATTCGGCGTCGGAAATCTCCGGGCTGTCCTCGGCGTGATACAGCCGGTCATGCTTCGCGATCGCCCGTGCAAGGCGCATCAGCTCGTTGGCGGCATCCGCCTCGTTCAAGCCTTCGATTCCCATGGACGCAGCCTTTTCAGCGCCCGCCGGCAATGTCCAGCAGCGCCGGACCGATGGCAGCGAAATCCTTGGTTCCCGGCACCAGATGGTTGAAGTGCTGGTCCTGCGCCACGCGGATCACTTCGACCGCGATGCCCTGTGCGCGCAAGGCCTCGATCAGCGCCGGATCGGGATCCGGCAACGCACCGTCGACCACCAGCAGCTGCTTCACCAGCGGCTTGTTCACCAGCGGATCGAGCATCGCGTAACGCTCCGGCTGTTCGGCCGGGGTGCCGCCCATCATGGTGGCGATCACAGGCGCGCCGCACACCGCCTGATCGATCCCGACGAAATCGGCAATCCGCAACGGCCCGTCGAGCGCGACTGCGGCCTGGACGGCCGGCAGCTCAGCGGCGAGCGCCTCGTCGCCCTTGGCGCCCGTCGGCAGCCACATCACAGGCGTCACCCCGGCGGAATGCCCCATCACCGTAATCCGGGTGAGATCGAGTGGATAGGATTTGGCCAGCCTGGTGACATGCATCAGCCCTTGCGCCCAGTCGGCAAAGGTGTTGGGCCAGCCACCGTCAGACCCGATCTCGCGATAGCTCGGCGTCCAGGTCGCCACGCCGTTCTTCGCCAGAAAGCTGGCGAGCGGGCCGAGGTTGGCCGTGCCGCCCATCCCGGCCCAGCACCCGCCATGATAAAGCACCGCAAGCGGGAACGGGCCTTTGCCGGATGGGACACGCAGTTCGCCATATTGCCGTTCTGACGCGGTGCCATAGGCGATGCGCGCGGTCGGCGGATCGGCAGGGAGCGTGTTGACGCTGAAGGGATCATAGTCCGCGGCGTCGGTCACCGCGAAGCGCGCATCGGGCGCGGCCGAGGGCGCGGCCGAGGGCGCGGGCGGTGCCTTGGCAACCGGTTCCGCAGGTGCGCAGGCGGCCAGGCTAGCGGCGATCGCGGCAATTGCCGCAAACCGGTTCTTGGTCATGATCTCTCCCCTCATTCGTCCCCCCTCAGCACCGCCAGCATTGCGGCCTCGTTGGCTTCGTAGACCGGATTGCCGGGGGTGATAATCGCGAAGTGGCTCTGCCCGATGTTTTCGCGGACGCTTACCTGCGCCCCGCCCGCTGCCAGCGCGGCCTGCGTCGCGGCGGAGGGTGCGGGGAGCTTGGCCTGCACGAACAGCACTTCGGCGAGCTGGGGGGCAGCGGTCGCGGGGGAAATGGCGGTGTAGCGCGCAGGCGCAGCGGCGGGAGCATCGCCCATGAACGGCGCCACAGCCGAGAACTGGCACAGCGCATCGAAGGCGGGCTGTTCAGGGCCGACATCGCCCGGCCCGTCGAGCACGATCGCGGCGCGGGCCGCGAGCGCGGCGCGCTTGCCGACCGGGCCATCCTCGCCGCTCGCGCTCGCCAGCCACAGCGCCGGAAGTCCGCCCGCCGAATGGCCGACGAGAGTGATGCGCCCGCGGTCGATGGGGTATTTGCCTGCAACCGCGTCGATCAGTTTTTCGGACGCCGCCCAGTCTGCGAAAGACCCCGGCCACCCGCCGCCATCCCCCACCTCGCGGTAATCGACATTGAGCGTGGCGATGCCCTCTTGCTGCCAGCGTGTGGCGAGCGGGGCCATGTAGGCTTGGCTGGCAATGCCGGTCTTCCAGCACCCGCCATGATAGATCACCGCAAGCGGGAACGGGCCTTCCCCGGTGGGAAGCCGCAGTTCGGCAAACCCGCGCGGATGATCGGCATAGCGCAGGATCGCATCAGGCTTCGAGGCGGCGAGGTTGGCGTCGGTGCCATAGGTGGCGTTGTTGGGCTGCACGGTAGGCGGGGCCTCCTCAGGCGCGGGGGTGGCGGGGGCGCAGGCGGCGAGAAGGATGGGGAGCGGAAGAAAAGCTCTCACACCCCCTCCAGCAGCCGGTCCGCCTGCGCGCGTGCCTCGGGCGTCACTTCCGCGCCCGACAGCATCCGCGCGATCTCCTCCTGTCGCCCGGCGTGGTCGAGCAGCACCACGCTGGTGCGCGTCACCGTGCCGCTGGAGGCCTTGGCGATGAAATAGTGCTGCCCCCCGCGCGCGGCGACCTGCGGGGAGTGCGTCACCGCCAGCAATTGGCCTTCATTGGCCGCCAGCCGCGCCAGCCGCTCACCAATCGCGGAGGCCACAGCCCCGCCCACGCCGCGGTCGATTTCGTCGAAGATGATCGTCGCCGCCCCGCCCTTCTCCGCCAGCGCGACCTTGAGCGCGAGGATGAAGCGCGACAATTCGCCTCCGCTCGCAATCTTGCCCAAGGGCGCAAAATCCGCGCCGGGGTTGGTGGAGATCAGGAACTCCACCGCGTCCATGCCGCCTGCGCCCCAGCGGTCTTCGGGCAGCATCGCGACCTGCGTGCGGAACCGTGCGGAATCGAGCTTCAGGGGCGCCAGCTCCGCCGCCACAGCTTCATCGAGCCGCGCCGCGCCCGCGACCCGCGCGGCATGCGCGGCCTCGGCCTTTGCCACATAGGCGGCGCGCGCTTCCTTGGCGGCGGCTTCGAGCGCATCCAATTGCGCCTCCCCGCCCTCGATCGCGTCGAGCCGCGCGCGCATGGTGCGCATCAGTTCGGGCAGGTCATCGACCTCGCAGCGGTGCTTGCGCGCGGCGGCGCGCAGTTCGAACAGGCGGGTTTCGGCGCGCTCCAATTCATGAGGATCATGCACCAGCGCCTCGGCGGCGAGGCGCAGCTTGTCCTCGGCCTCGCTCGCCTCGATCACCGCGCGATCCAGCGCGGCCAAGGCCTCGGTCAGCAGGGGGTGCTGATCGGCGATCCGGTCCAGCTTGCGCGCCGCCACGCGCAGGGATGCGAGCGGCGAGTCCGATCCATCCCACACATGGCGCAGCGCCTCCAGCTCGCCAGAGAGCTTCTCGCCCTTCTGCATATCGGCCCGCGCCAGCGCGAGGCGGTTTTCCTCGCCCGCGACCGGCTCCAGCGCCGACAATTCCGCAAGGTGCGCGATCAGCAAATCCTGATCGGCCCTAGCCTGCTCGACCGCATCGCGCGCTTCGGCCAGTTGCGCCTCGGCCCGCGCCCACGCGGCATAGGCACGCTCCAGCCCGGCCACATCGGTCCCGGCATAGCGATCAAGCAGCGTGCGATGCCCGCGCGGGTTCACGAGGCCGCGGTCGTCATGCTGGCCGTGGAGTTCCACCAGCGCAGGCGCGAGTTCGCGCAGCAGGGCGACGCTGGCGGGCTGATCATTGATGAAGGCCTTGGAGCCGCCATCGGCCTTGACCTGCCGCCGGATCAGCAGCGGCTCGCCCGGTTCGATGGCGATCTCCGCCTCGTCGAGCGCAGCGGCGATACCGGCGGGCAGAGCGGCGAATTCGAAGCTGGCGGTGACGCTCGCCTTGTCCTCTCCGCTCCGCACCAGACTCGTCTCGGCGCGGTCGCCCAGCACCAGCCCCAGCGCATCGAGCAGGATCGACTTGCCCGCCCCGGTCTCCCCCGTAAGCACGCCCAGCCCTCGCGCGAAATCGAGATCGAGCGCTTCGATAAGGACGATGTTGCGGATCGAGAGGCGGGTCAGCATCGGCGGAACAGATAGCGCACAGCCTCGGGCGCGTCACCTGCGCAAGGCGCGCAAATCCCCAAGCCCGCCTGAATTGCGCAAAGTGCAACAAAGTGCGCGCAACCCGCGAGCCAATGCACATGACAAGCCGCCGCCCTGAAGCTAAAGCCGCCGCGCAAATGGGACAGGTGCGAACCCTTTTTCCGGCACATGGTCGCAGGCTGCTGAGTCTGGTGCTGGCCGCGCTGGCGATGCAGGCGCTGATGCCGGCCGGGCTGATGGTCGCGCCTGTCGCCGGGCATGGCGCGCAGATCACACTTTGCCCCCAGACCCATCCGCTGGCCCGCGCAGCAGCGACACAGGCGTCCGAAGCGCAGGCTGCCATGGCCGCAATGCACGCGGCGATGGGCCACGCCATGCCAGATCATGGCGCGCCCGATCATGCCGCGATGGGCCATGGGCCGGCCTCGGAGGATGACGAGGCGCCTGCCTCTGCCGCTGGTTCACCGGCACAGTCCTGTGCCTTTGCCGGGGCGGGTGCGCTTGCCGCGCTGCTGCCGGATGATCTTGCAATGGGCGCGGCGCGGCAGGCCAAGCCGCCTGCGCCCGCGCTCCCTTTGCAACCGCTGCGTCTTGCTGAGCCGCAGCGCCTGCGCCCACCGCTGCGCGCGCCTCCCGTTCTGATCTGACCCACAACGACAATCCGGCCGCCCGTCGCTGGCAGAGGCATACGTGCCTCTGCGCGTGACTGCGTGGCGGGCATCATATGCAGATACAGGACTGAAATATAATGACTATCACCCGATTGCTCCGGGCAAGCCTGCTTGCCGGATGCACCCTTGCGGCTGCGCCCCCGGCGCTGGCCGAACACGCCGCCACGCCTGCAACCCGCGAGGATGCGCTCACCGACACGATCATCGTCACCGCCCAGCGGCGCGAGACGATCGCCAGCGATGCTGTCGCCGCGCCGCGCCAGATTGCGCTCCCCGCCGATGCCGCCGCGATTGCCGCGCGCGTTGCCGGGGGCGACATCTTCGGCAATGGCGCGCTATCTGGCCAGCTCAGCTATCGCGGGCTGGCGGGCGAGCGCGTGCTGGGGCGCGTCAACGGGCAACGCTTCGCCACCGGCGGCCCCAATGCGATGGACCCGCCGCTGCATTACGCGCCCTCGATCCTGGTCGAACGCATCGACATCGCCCGCGGGGTCGCACCCGTGGCCGAAGGGCCTTCGCTCGGCGGCGCGATCAATGCCCAATTGGTACAGGCGCAATTTTCAGACAGCGCCAGCCTCACCCCGCAAGTGCGCATGGCGAGCCAGTACCGCAGCGTTGACGACAGCTATGCCGTCGGCGGCCTCGCCGCGCTGGCGAGCGAGCGCTGGCGCTTCGGCCTGATCGCCAGCCGCGAACAGGGCGAGGATTACCGCTTTCCCGGCGGCACCGCGGTCGGCACGTCATTCGAACGCAACCTCTACGGCGTCCATGCGGGCTTCCAGACGGGCGCGGGCGAGCTGTTCGTCGAATATCGCCGCTCCGAGACCGATCCTTCGGGCAATCCGCCCTTCGCGCTCGACATGGTCTATTTCAACACCGACTTCGTGCAGGGCGGCTTTCGCGGCCAGATCACCGAGGATCTCGGGCTGACGCTGCGATTGGGCCATGTCGCGGTGCGGCACCTGATGGACAACCAGACGCTGCGCCAACCGGCCGCCGCGCCGATGCAGGCACGCGCGACCTTTGCCGATGCCGACACTGTCACGGCCGAAGCAGCACTGCGTTTCGGCGGAAGCCGCGCCTATGTCGAAGTGGGCGCGGATGCGGAACTGACCGATCGCTTTGTCACCATCACCAACCCCACCAACCCGGCTTTCTTCATCCAGTCGCAGCCCAATGTGCGCGCCGAACGGATGGGGGCCTATCTGCAATGGCGTGGGCAGCTGGGCGCGGCGCAGTTCGAGCTCGGCGGACGGATCGACCGGACCGCGCAATCAGCAGGTATCCCGCAACTGGGCGCCGCCGTGCCGATGGGGCCGCGCGGGCTGGCAGCGGGCTTCATCGCCTCGGGGCGCGAGGCCGATGACACCACGGTCGATGCGGTCGCGCGGGTGTGGATCGAGGGCGGCGCTTTCGTCCCGCGCCTCACCCTCGCCCGCAAGACCCGCGTGCCGAGCGTGCTCGAACGCTTCGCCTGGCTGCCGACCGAAGCGAGCTTCGGGCTGGCCGATGGCAATATCTATGTCGGCAATCAGGCCCTCAAGCCGGAAGTCGCGTGGATTGCCGAGGCCGGGTTCGACTTTGCCAATGACTGGCTGACGCTGCGCCCGACGCTCTATTACCGCCGGGTCGACGACTTCATTCAAGGCACGCCTTTCGATGCCACGCCGGGCGTGATCAACAGCCCCGTCGAGATGGTGGCGAACATGAACGGCGATCCCACGCCGCTGATGTTCCGCAACACCGATGCCGAGCTTTACGGCGCGGATCTCGACTTTGTGGTCCGCCCGCTGACGAACCTCGAACTGGCAGGGACAGCGAGTATCGTGCGCGGGCAGCGGCGCGACATCGTCGATGATCTCTACCGCATCCCGCCGGCCAATCTCAGGCTTTCGGCCACCTGGGCCACCGGCGACCTGTCGCTGGGGGCCGAATTGTTCGCCGCAGCCGATCAGAACCGGGTCTCGCTCACCAATAGCGAGCTTCCCGGCGATGGCTATGCCACGCTGGGCCTGTTCGCGCGTTACGCCTTTGCCGAAGGGCTGGCGATCGAGGCCGGGGTCGAGAACCTGCTCGACGAGCAATACGCCCCGCACCTTGCCGGACGCAGCCGGGTGGCGGCATCGGACGTGCCGCTGCTCGAACGCCTGCCCGGTCCGGGCCGCGGCGTCTGGGCGCGGCTGACAGCGCAGTTCTGAGGCTGACACCGCAAGCGGCTTTCCTGTGTGCTGCGGCATGCAGGAAAGCCCGCTGGTGGCCTTACCTATGTCCGGATCAGGGCTGTTTTACGCCGCGCAGTTTCTGCGCCTTGATCAGGTAGGCATTGGCCTGCGCAAGATCGGGCTTGGGATTGCGGTCGGAGCGCAGCAGGTCGCTCGCCTTGGCGCAGGCGTCGGCGAGCGAATGCGTGTCGCAGGCCCGGCGATAGGCGGCGATGGCAGCCGGGAAATCCTTGGCTGACGCAAGCATCTCCGCCGGGTCGTGATGCTTGCCAAGCATGACGCAGCCCTCCCCGTCGCCAAGATCGCAGGCCCGGGCAAGCGCGAAGCCTTCCTCGCGAATGGCATCGGCGGCACCGAAGAAGCTGCTCATGCCCTGCGCTTCACGATAGCGGATACAGGCCTGTGCAAGGCCAAGGCGGCAGGCGGAATGGAGGGCCGAAAGCACGGCCTCCTTTTTCTCGCCGGAGAGAGTTTTGTTCTTCAGCTTCTCTGCCTTGGCGAGCGCCTCGGCCTCGGCGAGCAGGCGCTCGGCGGTGCCGGGTTCGGCCTGCGGTACGAAACCTTCCGCGTCCTCGACCCACCTGCCGCAGGCTCTGAGATCGTTGTTGTAGCGACCAGCCCCGGCAGTGCTTGCTCCCGCAGCGATCCAGCGCTTATCCGTCTGTATAGCGGCCTCGAGCTTTTCCTTGTCGGCAGCGGACTTGCCGGAGAGAAACTTGCGACCAAGGAAGCGGGCCTTGGCGAGCCAGGCCTCCGCCTCACGGGGCCGCGCCTCCGCCGCCCACAGGAAGGTCGCAAGGCACAGCTGATCGGAGATTTGGCCCGGCTTCAATCTGGCCGTGGTCGCGGGCTTCGGCTGGGCATTCGCCCCTTGCGCCTGCGCGGCCAGCGGCTGCACCAGCAATGTCGCCGCGAGCGCCGCAGCGAGCGTGATCCCCGAACGAAATTTCCTTGCCGTCATTCCAGTCCCCTCCTGCATGCGCTGCCTTTGGCGCGCCTCTGCCATCCCATCGGCTTTGGCAAAGCGCGTCGGCGGCGATGCGAGCACGCAGATGATGCCGCGCGAAATGCGGGGAAACCATACCCTGAACAGGGTAGGCGATGCCTGGCTGGCCTGGAACGCGCCGGGCGCGCGGCGCAGGTGCGATTACGACGCGGTGACGCCCTCGGCGTGCTTGTTCACCAGCTTGAAGGCGCGCTCGTACCAGTCGCTGCCGGGATAGTTTGCGCCCAGCACCGCGGCATACTTCACCGCCTCCTGCGGCACGCCAAGGGCAAGGCTGCTTTCGGTGAGGCGATACAGCGCCTCGGCGGTGTGGCTGGTGGTATCGAACTTCTCGACCACATTGCGGAACCGCATATCCGCCGCGAGCCACAGGCCCATGCGCTGGTAGTGGCGGCCGATCTCCATCTCCTTGCCCGCAAGGTGATCCGCCACCAGATCGAGCTTCAGCCGCGCGTCGGCGGCATATTCGGTCTGGGGAAAGCGCCGGTTGACCTCGCGCAGCGCGGTCTGCGCCTGCTCGGTGATCTTCTGGTCGCGGTTCACGTCGCTGATCTGCTCGTAATAGCTGAGCGCGATCAGGTAGTAGGCGTAAGGCGCATCCTTGTTCCCCGGGTGGATCGACAGGAACCGCTGCGCGTTCTGGATCGCCTTGTTGTAATCGCGCGCGATGTAATAGCTGAAGGCGCTCATCAGCTGCGCGCGGCGCGCCCAGGGCGAATAGGGGTGCTGGCGCTCCACCTCGTCGAACAGCGCGGCGGCCTGCAACGTGTTCCCCCGATCCAGCCGCTTCTGCGCCTCGGTATAGAGCGATTCGACATCGCGCGCGACATAGGCGACGTCCTTGCCCTTGGTGCTGCCCGAACAGGCGGCAAGAGCGGCAATGCTGGCGGCGACAAGTGCGGCGCGGGCGAGACGAGTGGTGAGCTTGGCTTGCATGGCGCGCGATATAGCGAGAGGGGCGGTGAATGGGAAGTGAAGCCGCACCGCCCTCCCCGCGCGCGCCCACATTTTCCTACTCGCGCAAAATGTGATCCAGAACGCTTGCGCCAGCAAGGACTCCCCATGACCCGCAAGAAAGACCCCCGCACCGCCCGCCTCCCCGTCCCCTTGGGCGAGCTGCCCCCCTTCACCCCCGTCCCGCGCCGGTGCAACCGCCACGACGGCTGGACCCCGGAACGCCAGCGCGGCTTCATCGAGGCGCTGGCCGACACCGGCAGCGTCGAGGCCGCCTGCAAGGCCGTCGACATGAGCAGTGTCGGCGCCTACCACCTGCGCCGCCAGCCCGGCGCCGAGGAATTCCGCGCCGCATGGGAAGCCGCCCTCCAGCTCGGCGTCCAGCGGGTCGAGGACGTGGTGATGGACCGCGCCCTCAACGGCGTGGAGGAACCGCTCTACTCCTACGGCAAGCTGATCGGCACCCGCACCCGCTACAATGACCGGCTGCTGATGTTCATCCTCAGAAACCGCGCCCCCGAACGCTTTGCCGCGGGCGGCGGGCCGAGGGGCCTCAACGCGGTGAGCCAGATGCAGCTCGACCGCCTCAAGAAGCAATGGCGCAAGGAATGGGAGGCCGAACAGCCCAACGTCACCGCCGAAGAGGTGCGCGCCAGCATCGACCGCAAGATCGAGGACATCCGCCGCCGCATCCAGCGCGAACGCCCCGAACGCCGCGCCGTGCTCAGCGAAGAAACCCTCGCCGCCTTCGCCCGCTTCGCCCAGCTACGCGACCGCGACCTCGCCGCCGCCGGAGCGGACGACCGCACGCGCAAGATGGTCGGCGGCGGCCACAGCACCCCGACAGACTTTTACGACCCGCCCGCGCCCCCTGCGCTGCCCGCGCCCGAGCGGGACGACGAGCAGGAGCCACCCCGGCACCCGCCCGAGGGGTATTCCTACGGCAAGCCCAAGCCCGCGCCGCCGCCTAAGACGGTGTGGACGCTCAAAGACGACAACTTCGACCCGTAGCGGCGAGGCCGCGCTGATCCTCCCCTGCAAGGGGAGGGGGACCACCAAAGGCGCTGGAGGGACTGGTGCGGTTGCTCCGTGTACGGCCTAACTTGATGGCAATCCGCCCGGCGCGTAGCTTGCGAGGTATGACAACGCCGAATCCGGATAACACACTCGATCCTGACGCTGCCGCGTGGCTGGGAGACAATCGCGAAGCGATCTCTTCGGCCAACGCATGGGTCGAAGCCCAAGGTCTACCTCTGCGCGATCTGCGGCTGTTCTGACCGCCTCCATCCCCCTCCCGCTTGCGGGAGGGGTTAGGGGTGGGAGCGAGCGATGCGAGCCTTATCACTGGCCCATCCCCAGCCCCTCCCGCAAGCGGGAGGGGAGTTATGCGTCCCGATGGCGCAGCTGCTCTCGGCGGTTGAGGTGCGGGAGTTGGAGGATTGTGTGGGGTCACTTGGGGGTCAGGGCGAGGCGGTGCTGGGGGCGCTGGATTTTCTGGTGACGGGAGTTGAGGCGGCGGAGGCGCCCAACACGGGCGATTGCTCAGCAATTGGCAACCTAGAAGCCGGTGGACGCCAGCTAGGGAGTTAACCCGCCAACCTCATGGCCGGGGCGTTCCAGTGGCTGGCTTACAATTTCCTTCTCTAGGGAGAAGGAACATAACGAACATCTGCAAGATGGCGAAACAAGGGAAGATCAAGGCATTGCTTGTGCACTTATTCCATCAGTAAGCATGTTTAAAATACGGACAAGCTCTTTTGCCATTTCCTTGTTCGCTTTAAATATAGTCACGTATTCTATCCCATCAGACCGATGACGATAAAGCAAAACCTCCTCACCTCTCCTGTAAACAAGAGAAAATTTCGGCTTCCCTGGTAGATTGAATTGCATTTTCTTTGCGTCAATCAATTGACTTATTAAGCAGGGATTTTGGCCTCTTGTACGCGCCGAACTGGCAAGAACAGCTTCTCTCGACTTATAGGATAGTAGCGTTAATTCATCCCTCTGCGCTAAATCAAACATCACCTTTGTGAGAGGCGGATGTTGGTAGATATAACTAAAATCTCCTGAATAAATTACAACTTTATCCGCTGACTTCATGTATTTTGCCATCTCACGCATGTCTTGATCCATCGTGACCACAACATTAATGAGATGCCCGTCGTCAGCAGCCATTTGCCAAAGTGGCCGAACAACGATCAAAAGTACCCCGGATATTGTACCTAGGGTCGCCATAAATTTTGACCATTCTGAAGTAAAAAATCCACCTGCGGTTGGATCAAATATCGTTAAATATGAACTGAATAAAAACAATATGATGCCAAATACGAGTACAACTAGAGAGGCGCCACGCACCATGACATTAGCCCGCGCCCTAAAAATGTGAAATTTGTTAACAACCCACGTCCAAATAGATTGCCCTATTGCCGTCAACATAAGCGCGACCTACCCTGTCAAAAAAGAGCTTATTTTGGTCCCGAAGAATGAAAATAAGCGAACCTGCCACCACCCCCTTCAATCAGATGGGATATTTCCTCTCCGGCATAGAATTCGATAACTCCAGACACAACGCGCAAGTCCATTTCCTTGGCAATAGGCTCCAACAACGAGATCAAAAAAGGGGTATCAATCAACGTGAACGTCTTTGATTTTCTAATAAGCTGAAGAACATCAAATTTCTCACAGACCGATTCCCCGAGCGCATATGAACAAATTACATCAAGGCCAGTTGTGTCTAACGATGAGAAATCGCCAACTTGATATTCAATATGCGATGGAAAATTCAATCTTTCGAATATTATCTTTGCGTTCTCGATCTGCCGATATGACCTATCGATCATCGTCATCGACTCGAGACGACAGATCATTGACAAAGCAATGCCAAACACCCCGGTACCTGCTCCTAAATCAGTGACCTGACTTATTCCAGCAAGGTGATGTTTCAGCAAATGCGATGCAATCAAACACTTGTATAGATTTTTGTAGAAATACGATCTTGTAAAAGCCTCAGAGTAATTCTCGTAAAAAAAATTCTCGGGAGCTCTTGGTATTTCTATCGGATTGATCACCTTGGGTTGCCAAAGGCCGCTCAAAATGCGCTCGACCGACAATAGATCAAATTCGGCTGTTTGAGCAATTTGAGGGGGGAGAGCCATTCTTATGGATTTGTTTGACGAGTTAACTGGTCGCCGAAACGCCTCAGACTCAAGGGACAACTTATCGCCCCGTGGCAGATGATGGGTGTGGGGAGCCATTCGTGTCACTTCGCGAAGCTGTGCATTGTCGTTTCCCTTTGAGAATCCGGTTCCAATTATGAAGCCGCTATTCAAGAGTTTATCGACTTTCCATAACCATAGGCCCAATTGGATCGTCCCGTTGATCCGGACATTAGTGCTAAGGTCAACGCATAGACAAGCCTAGAGTTCGTCAGGTACATGAAAATGTCGGCCTCCTCGCACATCATGAGTATGCGCATTCGATCGTCGCAAGGTAGCCGGGTCGAGCAGGCTTCACTCCTCCCCCATCCGCAGCGCAGCGATAAACGCTTCCTGCGGGATGGACACATTCCCATACTCCCGCATCCGCGCCTTCCCTTTCTTCTGCTTCTCCAGCAGCTTCTTCTTCCGGGTGATGTCGCCGCCATAGCACTTCGCGGTCACGTCCTTGCGCAGGGCGGCGATCGTCTCGCGGGCGATCACCTTGCCGCCGATGGCGGCCTGGATCGGGATCTTGAACAGGTGGCGGGGGATCAGGTCTTTCAGGCGCTCGCACATCCCGCGGCCGCGTTCTTCGGCGTTGGCGCGGTGGACGATCAGGGACAGGGCGTCGACCGGCTCGTTGTTGACGAGGATGTTCATCTTCACGAGGTCGCCCTCGCGCGTGCCGATCTGTTCGTAGTCGAAGCTGGCATAGCCGCGGCTGATCGACTTCAGGCGGTCGTAGAAATCGAACACGACCTCGTTGAGCGGCAATTCATAAGACACCTGCGCGCGGCCGCCCACATAGGTGAGTTCGGTCTGGATGCCGCGACGGTCCTGGCACAGCTTGAGGATCGCGCCGAGGTATTCGTCGGGGGTATAGATCACCGCCTTGATCCACGGCTCCTCGATCGACTCGATCCGGTTGGTGTCCGGCCAGTCGGCGGGGTTGTCGATGTCGATGGTCTTGGCGTCCTCGGTCTTGGAATGGCCGAGGTGGATGCGGTAGACGACGCTGGGCGCGGTGGTGATGAGGTCGAGGTCGTATTCGCGGCTGAGGCGTTCCTGGATGATCTCGAGGTGCAACAGCCCGAGGAAGCCGCAGCGGAAGCCGAAGCCCAAGGCTGCGCTGCTCTCCATCTCGAAGGAGAAGCTCGCGTCGTTGAGACGCAGCTTGGCGATGCTTTCGCGCAGTTTTTCGAAATCGGCGGCGTCGACCGGGAAGAGGCCGCAGAAGACCACCGGCTGGACTTCCTTGTAGCCCGGCAGCGCTTGCGCCGCGCCGTTCTTGACCGTGGTGATGGTGTCACCGACGCGGGCCTGTTCGACTTCCTTGATCTGGGCGGTGATGAAGCCGATTTCGCCGGGGCCGAGTTCAGCGAGGTCGGTGCGCTTGGGGGTGAAGCAGCCCACGCGGTCGACGAGGTGTTGCGTCCCCCCTTGCATGAACTTGATGTTGAGGCCCTTGGTGAGCTTCCCGTCGATCACGCGCACGAGGATGACGACGCCAAGGTACGGGTCGTACCAGGAATCGACGAGGCTGGCCTTGAGCGGTGCTTCGGTGGTGCCTTTGGGCGGGGGGATGCGCTCGACCACGGCTTCGAGCACTTCCTCGATCCCGATGCCGGACTTGGCGCTGGCGAGGACGGCGTTGGAAGCGTCGAGCCCGATGATATCCTCGATCTCGGCCTTGACCTTTTCGGGTTCGGCGGCGGGGAGGTCGATCTTGTTGATGACGGGGACGATTTCGTGATCGTGCTCGATCGACTGGTAGACGTTGGCGAGGGTCTGGGCCTCGACGCCCTGCGCCGCGTCGACCACCAGCAGCGCGCCCTCGCAGGCGGCGAGGCTGCGGGAGACTTCATAGGCGAAGTCGACGTGGCCGGGGGTGTCCATCAGGTTGAGCTGGTAAGTTTCGCCGTTCTTGGCGGTGTAGTTGAGGCGGACGGTCTGGGCCTTGATGGTGATGCCGCGCTCTTTCTCAATGTCCATGTTATCAAGGACTTGCTCGGACATCTCACGCGCGGTGAGGCCTCCGGTGAACTGGATCAGCCGGTCAGCGAGGGTCGACTTGCCATGGTCGATATGGGCAATGATCGAGAAATTGCGGATCTTGGAAAGGTCAGTCATCGCCGCGCGATGTAGCGCCCGGCCAAGGCATTGTCATTCGCCAAAAACGCAACACCTAGGCAGGCTGCATCGCATAGCCGAACTTGGGTACGGCCCCGCCCTGATCCATGCCGATGAACTTGCCCGGCGCCAGCGGTGCAAGCGGCGTTCCAGCCGCAGCAAGCGCATAGGGTGACACGCGGTTCCTAGTGCACAGCCCACCGGAGCCATCCTCGATCAGCGATTGCTCGAACTCCAGTCCCTGCACATCGCCGTTGGAGCGCGTTACCGTTGCCACGGCAAGCTGCCCGCCACCCAGATCGACCACGAATTGCGTACCTTTTGGCACATCGGCCAGCCCTTGAATCAGCGCGCCCGACTTCGACAGGTTGCGCAAAGTGACTTCGTAGGCATAGTCGTCGTGGATCACCTGTATCTTGCGGAACACCGTCCGGCGGCGAGCGCGGCGGGTTCGTTCAGAGCCGGGCTCGATTTTCCAGGAGCCTTGCGAGAGCTCCTGTTCCAAGGTCGCTTCGTCAAGCGGTTCGCTGAAGATCGGCCCTTCAAGATAGCGCACCCCGCAGCCCTTCAGCGCGGCGAGCAGATCAGCGCTTTCGATGCCGTTGGCGATCGTGTCCATCTCCAGCGCACCGGCCAGCGCCACGATCGCGCGCACCAGCCCCAGTTCGCGGCTGTCATGGCGTTCGGCTTCAGCCACCAGCTTTTCGTCGATCTTGATGCTGTCGAACGGCGCCCGGCGCAGATAGGCGAGCGAGGAAAAGCCGCTACCGAATTCATCAAGCGTCAAGCGCACCCCAAGCTTGAACAGCGCCGCCAGGGTCCTGTCGACCACGCTGGAATCGCCAAAGAACACCGCCTCGCTGATTTCGAGCTCAAGCCGTGAGGGCGCAATCCCAGCGGCCTCTATTGCAGCGGCAACGAGTTCCACGAAGTCATCAGCAAGGAACAACGGCACCGGAACATTGACAGCCACCCGCACGCTGTCAGGCCACATGGCGGCCCGCAAAGAGGCTGCACCGATCGCCCAGCGCCCCACGTCGCCGAGCAAGGCCGAGCCTTCCACGATCTGGGCAAATTCTTCCTCGTCAATCATCCCGCGATCAGAATGGTTCCAGCACACGTGCGCCTCAAGCGCGCAGACCGAACCGGCGACCGCCTCCACAATCGGCTCGAACCGCAGGAATAGCTGCTCATCGCGCAGCGCACTTCCCAGATCCTGTTCGAGCCTACGGCGGAAGATCGTCTCGTTCTCCAGCTCGCCCGAGAAAAAGCGATATTGCCCGCGCCCACCGTTTTTAGAGGCATAGAGCGCAAGGTCGGCCGCGCGCACGATCTCTTCGCGGGTCACGCCGTCATGCGGGGCAATGGCAATTCCCACCGACGCACCGATCACACAGCGCCCCTCGTCAAGCGAATAGGGCTGACGCAGCATGGTGATGATCTTCATCGCCATATCGCCCAGCACCCCGCGATCGTCGATATCGGGCAGCAGCACCTGAAATTCGTCACCGCCCAACCGACCAATTTCGCATTCACGATCAATCGCGCGGCTCAGCCGGTCAGCAACCTGCTTGAGCAGATCATCACCCGCAGCATGGCCCAGCGTGTCATTGACGTGCTTGAAGCGATCAAGATCGATCATCATCACGGCGCAGTTGCGGCGCGCCGCCTTGAAGGCCGTCAGCGTCGCTTCGATCTGATGCGCCATGCGGTGCCGGTTGGAGAGGCCCGTCAGCGAATCATAGCGCGCCAGCCGTTCGGTTTCTTCCTCGCGGTGATATTCGTCGGTGATGTCGGCGCCGGTTCCCCGAAATCCCGCAAACCGACCATCAGGCGTCGTCACCGGCTGGCCTGCAAGCCGCAACACCGCCCCATCGGAACGCCGTGCAGCGCGCACAGCAAGCCCGGCAAAGGCCTTGTGCGCACCAAGCATCAGTGCAAGCGATTTACCCCGCCCTTCACGGTCGGCGGCCGCAAAGATCGTGGTCAGCGGCTGGCCAAGCAACTCGTCCAGCGGCACGTCAAGTCGCGCCGCGATGGCTCCGGAAAGATAGGTCAGCTGGCCATGTGCATCCGATGCCCAGAACCAGCCAAGGCCGGACTGTTCAAGATCGTCGAGCATGGCAAGCCGCTCGCCATCGGACATGGCCGAAGCCACCTGCGTTCGCAGGTGCCGTGCGGCTGAGCCGCTGCGTGGGGACAAGAGACCCTTAAGGGACATCTCGTGGGGTGACCTCCAGACTTCAGGCGCAGCTCGGATCGCATCGCCGCGCCGCCCTGTTGTCCTAGACGTAAAGCCCGATGGTTATTTTTCCGCTAACTGAAAGTCCTTAGAGGTGTAGCTAAAGGCCTGCTAACCAACCCTTCGCTGTTACCACGCACCGCCGCTGCTGGCCTGAGCAGGCTGGCCTTTCAGCACAGTGAAGGCGCCATCGGCCCGGCGCTTGAGTGGCGCATGGAATTCAACCCCGACCCGGTTCTCGCGTGACCAGCGCACCTGTGCTGTCACGGTCTTGTCGGCGGCAAATTCGATCCGGATCGCGCTGCCGGCGGGCATGTTCCACAGGCCCTCAATCATCGCTCCGCTTTCCGAGATGTTGCGCAGCGTGGCATTGAGGCGATTGCCATTATGCACCACCACCACCTTGCGCAGCAGGTTCTGGCGCGGGGCGCGGGCGCATTGCGGGCCATCAGCTTCGGCCACCAGATCGCCCGACACCAGCGCGGTCGCATCCGATGCGTTCATCGGTTTGAAATAGATGTAGCCCTGAATGTGACTGCACCCCAGCAGGCGCACCAGTTCCAGCTCGTCGAGCGTCTCCACGCCCTCTGCCGTGGTGTCCATGTGCAGCGCTTCGGCGAGCGAAGTGATCGAGGCGATGATCGCGCCGTTGCGGCTGCCTTCCTCGGTCGCACCCTGCACGAAGCTGCGGTCGATCTTGATCTTGTCGAACGGCGCTTTCTTCAGATAGCCCAAGGAGGAATAGCCGGTGCCGAAGTCATCAAGCGCAAGCCGCACCCCGACCCGCTTGAGTGCATTGAACATGGCATCTGTGCCAGAGCTGTCGTTGAGGAACACGCTTTCGGTGATCTCCAGCTCGAGCCGCGAGGGCGCGACGCCGCTATGCGCAAGGGCATTGGCGACGATGGTCGGCAGGTCGGGATTGGCGAATTGCAGCGCCGACACGTTGACCGCACAGCGCACCCCGCGCGGCCAGCGGGCAAGATCGGCGCAGGCGGTGCGCAGCGCCCATTGACCGATCCGGTCGATCAGACCGGCATCCTCGGCAATCGGCACGAACTTGGCGGGGCTTACCCAGCCGCGCTTGGGGTGGTTCCAGCGCATCAGCGCTTCGAAGCCGACGATCTTTTCGTCTGCCGCATAGACCACTGGCTGATAGTAGAGTTCGAGCTCGCCCTTGGCGATTGCATCGCGCAGATCCTGTTCGAGCTCGGCGCGTTCTTCGGCTGCTGCGTGGAGGTCTTCGGCATAGAAGCGGAACACCCCGCGCCCTGCGTCCTTGGCCGCATAAAGCGCAAGGTCGACGTTGCGGATCAGCTCATCGCTGGTGGTGCCATGCTCCGGGGCCAGCGCAATTCCGACCGAGGCGCCAATCACAACGCTCTGCCCCTCGATGGAATAGGGCTGGGACAGCGAGTTGATGATCTCCTGCGCCATGTGGCCGAGTGTGTTGCGGTTCTGATTGCCTGGCACGATGACCTGGAATTCATCGCCGCCCAGACGGCCACAGCGTCCCGCCTGACCAATCGCGCGCTCAAGGCGCTGCGCCACCTGCTTGAGAAGCGCGTCACCTGCCGGGTGGCCGAGCGTATCATTGACATGCTTGAAGCGATCGAGATCGAGCATCAGCACCGCGCAGCTGCGTTCTCGCCCGCTAGGCGCAGCAAGGATCTGTTCGAGCGCCTGGCTCATCTGTACCCGGTTGGCGAGGCCCGTCAGCGAGTCGTAATGCGCAAGGCGCGAGACCTGCTGTTCGGAGCGGCGCTTTTCGGTCAGGTCGGTGCCGTGGCCACGAAAGCCGCAGAAATTCTTATAGCTGTCATAGACCGGGCGGCCCGCCAGCGCCCACCAGCGTTCATCGCCGCTGGTCGCCGCACGCACTTCCACATCCTGAAAGGCGGAACGCGCCGAAAGGTGGAAGGCTAGCGTGCGTTCGGCATCGGCAGCGCCCTGTGTGGGATCGACGATTTCACTCAAGGGCTGGCCGCACACTTCGTCAGAGGACTTGCCCAGCACCATCGCCGCCTTGGGCGAGATATAGGTGATGAGCCCGCGTCGGTCAGTTTCCCAGAACCAGCCCTGCCCGGTCTCCTCGAAGCTGCGCAGGATATCTTCGGCACGCGCCGCAACCCGTTCACGCGCTTCGCGGGCAAGGCGTCGCTTGGACGCGGCCCTGAGCTCAAGCCGCGCAATCAGGGCAAGGGTGATAATCGCCCCCACGATACCGGCGAGGGTCAAGGCATCTGGTGCCAGAACAGCAAAGCCGACCCAGCTGGCGATCTTGGCGCAGAACAACGAAATGATGCGCGTATCGAACAGAGCTGCCGCAGCAGCATTGATGCACACCAGCGTCGCCACGGCCCACTGCCACGGCAGACCTTCTTGCACCCAGCCGGCCAACGCATAACCGGCGAGCGCCATTGGCAGAATGATGGCCAGAACCACCGTCACGAGCCGCACCAGCCGAGAAGCCTGCGCGCTGCGCTCTGTCGCGGCGAAAAGCGATCCGCACGCAAACAGCGCGGCAGAAGCCAATGCGGCTGCCGCAGTGTTGAGAGACGGGAGCGCGTTTGCGACCAGTGCCCCAAGAGCATAGGCAAGCAGCAGGAAAACGGTCATGCCACCGGCTTGCCGGGGCAGGAGGAAATTCTGCTCGCTGGCGGGCTCGTCGCCGGTTTGCCTCAGGCCACCGGCATCTTCGATGTGATGGCGATCAGAACCGCGCCGCTCGCCGCGATTGCGCGCTTCGATCCCGCCTGTCTTGGCGCTCCCCAAAGGCCGGAACTCCCGCCCGCCGTTCAGCGGGCGCGGATTGGGTGTCGCAAACTTTCGTACAGGTTCCCCAGCCATTGCACCGCCATGCCGGAAACTGCTGAGAGAAGCGTTAATCGGTAGCCTTAATTCTTTTATGAATGCAGCCGTAAGGGCCAGTGCGCCGATGCTTGCAACTTGGCGCGGGGCGCTGCATTCTGGCTGTCAAGAACCGTAAACTGACCGGCATTGAAGCAGGCGGCGGCATAGCTGAATAAAAGGGGATCCTAATGGCCAGCAGGAAAGTAACGCTCGAAAACGAGGCAGCCCAGTCGACCAACGCATTGGGACCGCTGATCGGGGTGGCGCGGGAGGATTTCGTCAGCGCAGTCGCCCTGCTGCTGCGCGAGACCGCGTCCGATCCCTCGCGCTTCATTCGTCACAGCACGGCGATGGCGCAGGACATGGTCAAGATCATGACCGGCAAGAGCGAGCTTGCGCCCGATCCCAAGGACAAGCGGTTCATGGATCCCGCCTGGCAGTACAACCCCTTTTTCCGCGCCGGGGCGCAGTATTATCTCGCCGTCCAGAAGGGCATGAAGAACTGGCTGGAGGAACTGGAGCTCGACGAGCTTGAACGCAACCGCGCCAATTTCATTGCCAACATCATCCTGGATGGCCTTGCGCCCACCAACACGCTGGCGGGCAACCCCACGGCGCAGAAGCAGATCATCAATTCAGGCGGCCTGTCTCTCATCAAGGGATTGCAGAACGCCTATAACGACATCGTCCACAACAAGGGCATGGTCAGCCAAGTCGACAAGCGCCCCTTCAAGCTCGGCGAGAATATTGCGACGTCCAAGGGCGCAGTGGTCTATCGCGATGAGATCATGGAGCTGATCCAGTATGCCCCCACCACCGAGGACGTCTACGAAACTCCCCAGCTGACCATCCCGCCTCAAATTAACAAGATGTATATCAACGACTTGTCGCCAGACAAGTCAGTGGTCAAGTGGCAGGTCGACAATGGCATCCAGACCTTCGTGATCTCCTGGCGCAATCCGTCGAAGGAACAGGGCCACTGGGGCATGGCCGATTACATCGCCGCCTGCGAAAAGGCGCTGGAAGTGGTATCCGCGATCACCGGTTCCAAGACAGTCAATGTCTCGGCCGGGTGTTCGGGCGGGCAGACCGCTTCGGTGCTCGCCTCCAAGCTCGCCGCCACCGGCAACCCCATCCTCGGCACGCTGACCCTGATGGTCTGCGTGCTGCACCCCAAGCCGACCGATATCGAAGCCGGATCGCTGGTCAGTGAGAACGGGATGCAACTCGCCCGTCAACGCGCGATGAAGCAGGGTGTGATCAAGGCCGACGATCTGGCCCGCGGCTTTGCCTGGCTGCGCCCCAACGACCTGATCTGGAACTACGTCATCAACAATTACCTGCTCGGGCAAGACCCGCCAGCCTTTGATGTGCTGTTCTGGAACGCCGACGCCACCAACCTGTCGTCCAGCCTGATGGGCGATTTCCTGACCCTGTTCGAAACGCTCGCCTTCACCAAGCAGGGCGAGGTCGAGATGGCCGGGCACAAGGTCGATCTCAGCAAGGTGACGGCTGATCTGTTCATCCTCGGCGGGGTGACCGATCACATCACGCCGTGGAAGGCGACCTACCGTTCGACCCAGCTGTTCGGATCGAAGGACGTGACCTACGTCCTTTCCCAGAGCGGCCACATGCAGGCGATCCTCAACCCGCCGGGCAATCCCAAGGCCAAGTATTTCGTGCAGGCCAAGAAGGGCAAGCTGCCCGAGACCGCCGACGAATGGCTGCAAGGCACCGAAGAGGTCAAGGGCAGCTGGTGGCCGCTTTGGATGGAGTGGGTGCAAAAGCGTTCGGGCAAGAAGAAACCCGCACCTGCCACACTCGGCAATGACACCTATCAGGCGGGCGATGCAGCACCGGGACTCTACGTCGTCGAAGAAGTCTGATACAGCGAGCCCGCGTCGCGCCGGTTCCGCCTGCGGAACGGGCCAGCGCAAAATTTGTGGGCGCGCGCGCTTAGGGATCGGTGTGCGCGCCCAACCCGCCCCCTTCGCGGGGGCGCCTGAAAGGACGTGAATACGTGACCAATCCCATGGACGACGCGGTCGTTTCGATGGAGCAAGTGGGCGGTCGGACGCTACGGACTGCGGCCTGGCGGCTCGATATGCCTTCTGATCACCTGCCGGTTCTGTTCTTCAACGGCATAGGCGCGAATATCGAGGCGGTGGCCCCGCTGGCAGCTGCTTTGCCCGAACGCGGCTTCCTGATGTTCGACATGCCGGGAACGGGCGAATCACCCGACCCGCTGGTGCCCTACAATCCCTTCACCATGAGCTGGACTGCCGCTCAGTTGCTGGGGAGATACGGGCTCGATGAGGTCGACGTGATGGGCGTTTCGTGGGGCGGCGCGATGGCGCAGCACTTCGCGCTTCAGCATCCCGGCCGCACCCGCCGCCTTACCCTGATCGCGACCACGCCGGGGATGGTGATGGTGCCGGGCAATCCGGCCGCCTTCACCAAGATGGCCGACCCGCGCCGCTACATCGACCCGGAATTCATGAACGAGCATTTCGCCACGCTTTACGGCGGGATCGACCGTGACGGGGCAGAACACCAGAAGGACAGCCACATCGGCCGCCTCAAGCCCCCAAGCCCGCGCGGGTACATGTACCAACTGATGTGCATGCTTGGCTGGACGAGCCTGCCTGCCCTGCCCTTCATGAAGAAGGAAACGCTGATCATGATGGGCGAGGACGATCAGATCGTCCCGCTCGCCAATGGCAAGATCCTGAAGGCGATGATCCCCAATTCGCGGCTGGTGACCTTCGAGGGCGGTGGTCACCTGTTCCTGCTCACGCATTCCGATGAAAGCGTGGCCGCAATCCGCGAGTTTCTCGACGCGCCGGAGACCGACATCGAAACGCGGCGCTCGGCAGCATAAGGGCGGCTGGACAGCCCGCTCTGATTGCGACATCCTCCCGAAAAACGGGAGAGAGAGCATGGCGCAATACGACCTCATCATCCGGGGCGGCACGATCGTCGACGGCACCGGCGCGGCCGCCTTTACCGGCGATGTCGCGGTAAAGGACGGGCTGATCGCGGCCGTCGGCACGATCACCGGCAGCGCGGCGAAGGAAATCGACGCTGCCGGAAAGGTTATCGCCCCTGGCTTTGTCGACATCCACACCCATTATGACGGGCAGGCAACCTGGGATCAGGAGATGGCCCCGTCGAGCTGGCATGGCGTCACCACCGTCATCATGGGCAATTGCGGGGTCGGCTTCGCGCCCGCCAAGCCTGACCGCCACGAATGGCTGATCAGCCTGATGGAAGGGGTGGAGGACATCCCCGGCACGGCGCTCGCCGAAGGGATGACGTGGGACTGGGAGACCTTCCCCGAATATCTCGACGCGCTGGATAAACTCCCGCGCACCGTCGATGTCGGCACCCACGTCCCGCACGGCGCGGTGCGTGCCTACGTACTGGGCGACCGCGAAAAGCCGGGGGCGGTGCCGACCGAGGCAGACATCGCCGAGATGAGCCGGATCGTCGAGGAAGGCGTGCGCGCGGGCGCTCTGGGCTTCTCGACCTCGCGCACCGTGCTACACAAGTCGGTCGACGGCGAACTCGTCCCCGGCACCACGGCCACAGCCGAGGAGCTGGTCGCGATCGGCAAGGCGATGGGCCGCGCCAAGGCCGCTGGCGGCCATGCAGTGTTCGAAATGGCGAGCGACCTGAAGCGCGAATGGAACGAGTTTGAGTGGATGGGCAAGCTGAGCCGCGAGGCCGGCATTCCTGTAACCTTCGCCGCGCTGCAATCCATCGCCAAGGAGCTCTCGCTCGACGAGCAGATCGCCCAGATGCGCGCCGAGAATGACAATGGCGCGAACATCGTCGCCCAGATCGCGCTGCGCGGCAACGGGATCATCATGGCGTGGCAGGGCACCGTCCACCCCTTCCGCTTCCGCCCAAGCTGGATGGCGATTGCCGATCTGCCGTGGGAGGAACAGCGCGCCAAGCTGCTCGACCCCGCGTTCAAGGCGCAGATGCTGGCCGAACCCAACGACTACACCGATGCCCCCAAGGATATCGGTGGGGTGGTGATGGCGATCAGCATGGGCTGGACGCTGCAATACGAGATGGACCCCGATTTCGACTACGAGCCTGCGGCCGATGCCAGCATCAACGCCCGCGCCGCGGCAGCAGGCGTCGCCCCGCAGGAATATGCCTATGACCTGCTGTGCCGCGACGAGGGGCGCGGGTTCATCTACCTGCCGATCCTCAACTACGCCGACGGCAACCTCGATTTCCTCCATCCGCTCCAGCACGCCGAGGATACGGTGAACTCGCTCAGCGATGGCGGCGCGCATTGCGGGACGATCTGCGATGCGGCCTCGCCCACCTTCATGCTCGAACACTGGGTCAAGTCCCGCCGTCGCGGCGCGCGCATTAGTCTGGAGCAGGCGATCAAGCGCCAGTGCCGCGATACCGCGATGCTCTACGGTCTGGAGGATCGCGGGCTGATCGCGCCGGGCTATCTGGCCGATCTCAATGTGATCGACATGGAGCGCCTCAAGCTCGGCAAGCCGTGGCTCGCCTTCGACCTGCCCGCAGGCGGCAAGCGGCTGCTGCAGAAGGCCGATGGCTATGTCGCCACGATCAAGAGCGGCGTCGTCACCTTCCGCGACGGGCAATGGACGGGCGAGACACCCGGTGGCCTGATCCGCGGGCCGCAGCGGGTGGAGCTGGCCGAAGCGGCGGAGTAATCCTCCGCCGCGCGGCTCACGGCTCGATCACGATCCCCTTGGCCGGGTCGATCTGGCCGGCGACCATGGCGGCAAAGGTGTCGCGCGCCGCGGCGAGGCCGGGAAGGCGCTCGATGGCGACAGTACCATCGGCGGCCTTGAGGAATTCGTGCCACGCCGCCGCGACCAGCCTGCCGCCTTCCTCCGGGCCATGCGCCTTGAAGAAGGCGACCGCATGATCGGGCGCAAAGAACAGCGCAGGCTTGGGGCCGGGCAAGGCCTCGCCCCCGCCGCCCATCGTGGAGCGCGCTTCGATATGGGTCATGCCCACGAGCGCCGAATGGACCAGCGCGTCGTCGAAATGGCGGTGGATGCCCGCCAGCAACTCGGCATTGCCGGCAAAGTCGACGCTGACCGAGCGCAGCACTGGCACACGCTCCAGATCGTCATAGGCGACGACCTCATCATAAAGCCCGGTCGCCGTGACGAAGGCGACATTGCCCCGCGATGTCAGGCCGATGCGCTTCACCCCCGGCGAGGTCTGCCGCGCAACGCTGGCAAGGCCCAGCGCGGTCTTGGACGAGGCGCTGGTGACGATCAGCTGCTCCGCCCCGAACCAGTCGGCCCCGCGCAGGAAACATTCGATCAGGAAGCCGGTGCGGAACAGCGGGCCGAAGATCATCCGCTCCGCCTCGCGCGCGGGATCATGCTCCGGATCGGCGGCGAGGCGCGTGTAACTGTTGTAGACCGGGCTCATCGGCTGGCGATGGGCGGCGGTGTCCATGAAGCCGGAGGGCGTGACCTTGCCGGGGATCACATCCAGATGGCTCGCCATCGGCAGATAGCCATAGACCCGCTCGCCCACCGCGATCTCGGGGTGGTTGCTCTCGATCACCCGCGCATGGCCCCACATCGGCACGATGCCGTGGCCTTCTGGGGCCGGGAAGAAGTCCCAATAGCGGAAGCTGTCCCCCGCCACCGCGTAGGTGACGTTGTTGGCAGTGACCGAGAAACTCTCGACCGCAAGCCGCACGGCGCCTTCGGGGAGCTGAGCGAGCGGCACCTCGGCCAGCGTGGCCTCGGTCAGCGCGTCCTTGCGGACGTGCACCTGTACGGCATTCATCGGCATTCCCCTCCTTATCGGGCGGGGATCACACCCGCATCGGCATCAGCACATAGAGCGCGCGGCTGGCCTCGTTCTCGCGGATCAGGGTCGGCGCACCGGCATCGGCGAGGTGCAGTTCGACCGTGTCGGCATCAACCTGATCGAGAATGTCCTTCAAGTAATTGGCATTGAAGCCGATTTCCATGCCCTCGGCACGGTATTCGGCCGCCAGTTCCTCGGTCGCGGTGCCATTGTCGGGCGAGGTCACCGACAGCGTCACCCGGTCGCCATCCAACCCGATCTTGACCGCGCGGGTCTTCTCCGTGGCGATGGTTGCCACGCGGTCCACGCCCGAACGGAACAGCTTGGGATCGACCTTCAGGAGCTTGTCGTTGGCGGTCGGGATCACGCGGCTGTAATCGGGGAAGGTGCCGTCAATCAGCTTGGAAGTCAGCACCACCCCGCCCTCGCCGCCCAAGGTGAAACGGATCTTGCTGGCGGAAAGGTCGATCAGCACATTGCCGTCGAGTGCTTCGTCGAGAAGCTTGCGCAGCTCGCCCACGGCCTTCCGTGGGACGATCACGTCGGGCATTCCGGCCGCGCCTTCGGGACGCGGCAGGGTGAAGCGCGCAAGCCGGTGACCATCCGTGGCGGCGGCCTTGAGCAGCGGCTCGTCCTCGTCGGTGACGTGCAGGAAGATGCCGTTGAGGTAGTAGCGGGTTTCTTCCGTGGAGATGGCGAAGCGGGTACGATCAATCAGTTCGGCCAGCATCCTGGCTGGCAGTTCGAAGCTGGTCGGCAGGTCGCCTTCAACGATCACCGGGAAATCATCGCGCGGCAGCGTCGGCAGCTTGAAGTTGGAGCGCCCCGCCTTGACTTCCAGACGGTTGTCGTTGGTGGTGAGGCTGACCTGACTGCCTTCAGGCAGCTTCCTCGCGATATCGAACAGCAGGTGCGCCGAAACAGTGATCGCGCCCGGCTGATCGACCGAGGAGGCGCTCATCGTCTCGACTACCTGCAGATCAAGGTCGGTCGCCATCACCCGCACGCTGCCGCCGCCATCGGCGTCGATCAGCACGTTCGAGAGGATGGGGATGGTGTTGCGGCGCTCCACCACGGATTGCACATGGGAAAGGCACCGCAGCAGCGTCGCGCGTTCGATCGTGGCCTTCATCGCTTGTCCCTATCGTACCTGTGTGTGGCAGAGAGCCGAAGGAATCGCCCTCAAGCGCCGGAAAGTCCGCAAAACCTTAGCGCGCCCAACAATACGGGCAAGCAGGCGGCTTTGCGAGCGGCGACTCTATTGGGGATAAGGCAGCGAACTTGGCCCCGCCCTACCCCAGCATGGCCATTCCGCCGTTTACATGGAGGGTCTCGCCCGTCACGTAAGCGGCCTCGCGGCTGGCGAGAAAGGCGACCGCTGCGCCAATCTCTGCGCCTTCGCCCATCCGGCCCATCGGGATCCGGGCATTGATCGCAGCCTGCTGCTTTTCATCGAGCGCGGCGGTCATCGCGGTGCGGATGAAGCCGGGTGCTACGCAGTTGGCGGTAATCCCGCGGCTGGCGACTTCCTGCGCAAAGGCCTTGGTCATGCCGGTCAGTCCCGCCTTGGCAGCGCAATAGTTCATCTGGCCCGGATTGCCGGTCGCGCCGACGACGCTGGTGATGTTGATGATGCGCCCGAAACGCGCCTTCATCATCGGCTTGGCCGCTGCGCGCATCAGGCGGAAGCTGGCTTCAAGGTTGATGCGGATCACCTGATCCCACTCCTCGTCCTTCATCCGCATCCCCAGATTATCGCGGGTGATACCGGCATTGTTGACGAGGATGTCCATCGTGCCGAGCGTATCGAGCATCGCCGGGATCAGCTCCTCGACCTGGGTGGTGTTGCCCAGATCGCAGGTGATCTCGACATGCCCGTCATGATCGTGGTGGGGATAGGTCGCGTTCAGCTCATCGCGGAAGGCCCGCAGCTTGGCCGCGTTGGAGCCTGACAGGGCGAGACGCGCCCCCTGCGAGGCGAGCGCATGCGCAATGCTCGACCCGATCCCGCCACTTGCGCCGGTGACCAGCGCGTTCATGCCCTTGAGGGAAAACATGATCTGGCGTTCCTCTTACTGCTCGGCAAAGGCGCGACGGCTTGACCGCTGCATCGCCATTGCACCTAGAAAAGCGCCCACCTGCTCGCCCTTGGCCTCGTCGGTTCCAATCCCGAGTTCGAGCATGAAAGCGCCGAACAGGATCGCATTGCGCGGGCTGACCTCATCGGTCTGACCAGCAACGCCAAGTGCAACCTGTTCTTCGAGAGCCGTCCAGAGCGACGAACGATCGCCCTTGGCGAGCGCGGCGTCCACCTTTGCAACTTCATCGCGGGACAGCGGCCCATGGCGACGAATGGCCTGCTCCATCAGTCGGCCCAGTTCGAAGAAGATTGCAGGCTCGAAATCGGCTTCGCCCCATTGATGCGTCGCGGCACAGGTCAGAACCGCAGTGCCAGCCACCATGCCGAGCGCCTCCATAGCCGGGCTCTCAGCCTCAGACAGCATGTCGATCTGGGGCAGGAGCCCGTCGATCTGCCCGGTCTGTTCGTCAGTATAGCTGTTTGCCATGCAATCGAGCTGGGCCGGATCGGCCGCTTGCGCGCCCGAAGCCATCATCAGTGCCGCGCCCGCCAACCAGTATGCCCGCATCATCCAATCTCCTTCGCAAAGGCCTCGAGATCCTGCATGGTCACAAGGCTCGTCACCTGCGCATCGCGATCCGTCCGGCTGACCATCGGCCCGACCACCTTTCCGCCCAGTTCGACAAAGCTTTCCACGCCATCGGCCCGCATGGCAAGCACGCTTTCACGCCAACGCACGCGGCCGGTCACCTGTTCGACCAGAAGCGCGCGTTCTTCGTCGGGGTCGGTGACAGGGGCGGCGGTAACATTGGCGTAGATCGGCAGGGCCAGCGCGCCCGGCGGGGTTGCCGCAAGCGCGTGAGCCATCTTCTCCGCCGCCGGCGCCATCAGCGAGGAATGGAACGGGGCGGAGACATTGAGGACCATGCCCCGCTTGATCCCGAAGTCCTTCACCAGCTCCACCGCGCGCTGGATCGCGCCCGTGTGGCCAGAAAGCACGACCTGCGAGGGGTCGTTATCATTGGCGACTTCGCAGACTTCGCCTTGCGCAGCGGCTTCGGCCAGAGCCTTGGCCTGATCGATGTCCGCGCCCAGCAGCACCGCCATCGTACCCTCGCCAACCGGAACGGCTGCCTGCATCGCCCATCCGCGCAGCTTCAGCAGGCGCGCGGTGCTGGGCACCGTGAAGGCGCCGATCGCGGCCAGCGCGGTGTATTCCCCGAGCGAATGGCCCGCGACGCAGTTTGCCGTTTCGAGCAGCTTCACCCCGAAATCCCGCTCCAGCACACGCAGCGTGGCGATGGAATTGGCCATGATCGCGGGTTGGGCATTCTCGGTCAGAGTCAGGCGGTCCTCAGGCCCGTCTCGCATCAACGCAGTGAGGTTCTGGCGCAAGGCCTCGTCAACCTCGCCGAACACGTCGCGCGCTGCTTCGCTTGCGGCGGCGAGTTCGCTTCCCATGCCGACCTTCTGGCTGCCCTGCCCCGGAAAAAGAAATGCGCGCATCTGTGACCCTCGTTATCTCATCATTTTGGCGCGCGCCGTTACGTCCGCGCGGGCGGACTGGCAAGGCCGAAGGGCACAACCCTGTTGGCAGAGGTATGCCCGATCAGCGCCCGGCCGAGATAAGGGATGCCCGCCCGCGCGCACCAGTATTGCGCGATTTCCTCTTCGGTCTGGCCGAAATCGACATAGTTTTCCGGCACGTCGGTGACCGCCCCAAGCCTGAGGCCGGCAAGCCGCGGCAGCGTTCCGGCCAGGTGGAAGAACATCCGGTCGATGGCATAGAGGTGTTCGGACACTTCCTCTACCATCACCACATGGCCGGTAAGATCGGGCATCATCGGTGTGCCCGCCAGCATTGCCAGCGTGATGAGGTTGAAGGCAGCAGCGGGCGTGGTGCCATCAAGGCTCGGTTCGACCCCGCTGGTATCGCCTTCAAGCCAGCGCAGCACCCGCCGGATCGCCTCACGCCCGCCTTCAGAACGTGCGCTGACGGGCATATGGCCATGCACGCTTTGCCCGATGCCATGGCGATAGAGCGCCGCAAGCAGATAACCGGCATCGGAAAAGCCGACATAGGTCTTGGCCCGTGCGGCGGCGTTCATCCGCGCGACGGCGGCCTCGGCGATCCGGTTCGATCCGTAGCCACCCTTGGCGAACCACACGACATCGAAGGCCGGGTCATTGGCGCATTCGACAAACGCGGTCAGCCGCCGAAGATCATCGCCCGCAAAATGGCCCTGTCGCTCAAAGCATTGATCATGGAACATCACCCGATGCGACGGGAACTCGGCTGCAACCAGTTCCTCGAAGGCAGCCTGCTGCTCGCGCGTGATCGGGGTCGCAGGGGCGCAGATGGCGATATTCGTCATGCGTAACAGCCTATGGCGCTTGTCAGGCGCGCGCGCAAGCCAATAACCAAGCGAGGATATGGATAACGGGGTCATGTCCGGCTCGCTCGCAGGGCGACCGCTCTTCTTTTGCGGCATCGGCGGGTCCGGGATGCTGCCTCTGGCGCAGATTGCGCAAGGGCTCGGCTCGCCTGTCGCAGGCTCAGACCGGAGCCGTGACCAAGGCCGCACGCCTGAGAAATTCGCCTGGCTCGAGAGCCATGGCTTCACGCTGTTCCCGCAGGATGGCAGCGGCGTGACTTCGCCCGATCAGGTGCTGATTGCTTCGGCCGCGATTGAGGATACCGTTCCCGAAGTCGCCCGCGCTCGCGAATTGGGATGCGAACGTCTGAGCCGCGCCGAACTCCTCTCGACCCTGTTCAACGCCGCTGATTTCTCGATCGCGGTGGGCGGCACATCGGGCAAGTCGACAGTCACAGGCATGATCGCATGGATTCTCGCCGAAGCCGGTCACGAACCAACGGTGATGAACGGCGCGGTGATGAAGAACTTCGTCACGCCCGCCAACCCCTTTGCCTCCGCCCGGATCGGATCGCGCGACCTGTTCGTGAGCGAAGTCGACGAGAGCGACGGCTCCATCGCACTTTACCGGCCGACCGTCGGCGTGCTGCTGAATGTCAGCCTTGACCACAAGAGCATCGAGGAACTGCGCGTCCTGTTCGGCAATTTCGTCGCTACAGCAGGGACGGCGGTGATCAATCTCGACAGTCCAGAGGCCGGATATCTTGTCCCGCGGGCAGAGGCGAGCGTGACCTTCGGGGTCCGCAGCACCGCGGCTGACATCACGATTGATCCTGAATCCATCGACCAGAGCGAGCTCGGGATCCGGGCTGCGGTCATCGACAACCGGCGGCGCGAAGTATTCCCGCTGATCCTGCCGATGCCGGGACTGCACAACCTGTCGAATGCCCTCGCAGCCATTGCGGCAGCCAGCGCGGCGGGGATCGCGGTGGGCCATGCCGCCTATGCGCTGCGCAGCTTTGAAGGCTTGGCGCGACGTTTCGACGTGATCGGCACCAGCCCGTCGGGCATCTCTGTCATCGACGATTTCGGCCACAACCCCGAAAAATGCGCCGCCACGCTGCGTACCCTGAAGGCGACGCCCGGCCGCGTAATCGCCTTTTTCCAGCCCCATGGCTACGGCCCCTTGCGCCAGATGGGCGAGGAACTGGCCAAGACCTTTGCGCGCGAGCTTGACTCGGACGATATCGCGGTAATGTGCGACCCGGTCTATTTTGGCGGCACGGTCGACCGCAGCGTGGGTTCGGAACGGATCGTCGCGCAGATCAAGGTTTCGGGCGGGCAGGCCGAACACATTCCTGCCCGCGAAGCCTGCGCGGATCGCATCGCCGACCTTGCCCGCGCAGGCGACAGGATCGTGGTGATGGGCGCGCGAGACGACACCCTGACGGAGTTCGCCCGATCGATCCTCGCCCGCCTGCCCTGACCCTTTACGCCCGCGCCCTGCGCCATTCCCGGCGGATGCTGGGTGTGCTGACACTGGCCGTGCTGCTGGTGCTGACGGTTGACCGCCTTTACGGCCATTCGACCATCGCCTTTGCCACAGCGATCATCCTGCTGCTTGTCGCCAACGCCCCGATGCTGCGGTTCAACTGTCCGCGCTGCGGCAAGAACGCTTTCTTCCGGGGGGTCTTCGTGGTGCCTTGGCCGAACCGCATCTGCACGCGGTGCGCAGAGGATCTGGACAGCGTGCTTCCCAAAAACGCGGGTGGTTGAAGCGGACGCCTTTGGCTAGCCCTACTGTCATGAACCCGCGCGACTTTTCTCTCGACACGCTGCTGGCAAACTGCGCCCAGCGCCATGCCCATCGTCTTGCCACGGTTGACGGCACGCAGCGCCTGACGTGGTCAGAGCTTGATAACCGCGTCACCAGCCTTGCACGCTGGCTGCTGGCGAGAGGCATAGCGCCCGGAGACCGTATCGCGCTCCTGCTGACTGACGGCGCACCGTTCCTTACCACCCTGCTCGCCTGCGGGCGGATCGGTGCCATCGCAGTGCTGCTGAACTGGCGTCTCGCCCCGGCTGAAATCGCCTGGATTTGCGGCAATGCCGAGCCCGCTCTGACTTTCGTCAACCCCCGCTTTGCCAGCTTGCTGGCCGAAGCCGATGCGGGCGAGGTGCATGGGATCGACGAGGCCCACGCCGCCGACGGTTTCTTCGAAACCATTGTGACCACCCTTCATGGCCCCTTTGGCCACGCCTATGACCTCGGCCTCGGCCTTGCTCCTGAACGGCCGCTCTACATGATGTATACCAGCGGCACGACCGGCAGGCCCAAGGGTTGCCTGCAAGCGGGCAGCGCGGTTGCCGCCTCGGCGCTTGGCTTTGCTCAGCATCGGCGCTTCACCCCCGAGGAGGTGCTGCTCTCGGTCAACCCGCTGTTCCATGTGGTGGGGATGCAACAGGTCGCGGCGATGCTCGCCTGCGGGGGTACCAGCGTGTTTGCAGGGCGCGATGATGACAGCGCGGCGATCCTCGATCTGCTTCACCGCGAAGGCTGCACCACCACCAGCGCCTTCCCCACCATCAGCTTTCCGTGGCAGGGCATGAATCCCGTGCGCGATGGCCGGATGCCGCTTACCAATTACACTGGCGGCGCGGGCATGGGCCGCCCGCAGATCTACGAATTCATCGAGCAGGAGTGGGATGCGCGCGTGGTCGGCGGCTACGGCCAGACCGAAATCTGCGGCTTTGCCACCTTCATCGACTATGCCGATATGCTGGAAGCCCCGCGCTCGATCGGCTGGACATTGCCGCATGTGACCATGACCGTGCTCGATCCCGAAGGCCAGCACCTGCCACCGGGCGAGGAGGGCGAACTGTGCCTGCGCGGCCCTTCGGTGATGCTCGGCTACTGGCGCAACCCGGAGGCGTCCGAGGCGGCGCTGGGCCACGGCTGGCTGCGCACCGGCGATCTCGGCACCATGGACGCACGCGGGCGCGGCTATCTGCTGGGGCGCGCCAAGGAGCTGATCAAGACCGGGGGCGAGAATGTCTATCCCGCTGAAGTCGACGCGATCTTCGCCGCCATGCCCGAAGTCGCGGACGCCGGCTGTTGCGGGGTGCCGGACAGGCAATGGGGCGAGGCGGTCAAGGCCTTCGTGGTGCTGAAGCCCGGTCACACCCTCACCCGCGCCGAGATCACGGCGCGCTTCAAGGACCGGATCGCTGGGTACAAACGCCCGCGCTACATCGAATTCGTGGACAGCCTGCCGCGCGACCCGATCGGCAAGCTGCTGCGGCGCGAGCTTTCGGCACGGCCTGTGACGCCCGATCAGGCGGCCTGACTTCAGGCGCGCGAACGATCGTCACTCATTTCACAGCGTGCCTGCCACAGCTTGGCGGAGCCGCGCCGACCACGCGTCTTGCAATCCTTGCAAAGCGGCCGCGGAATTGCGATCTGTCTGGATCTTGGGCCTCATCTCCGGGGTGCAGCAAAGGGTGTTGATCCAGCGTGACAGGTTACGAGCTTTCGCAGCAACGCAGGCTCTCGCGCTGGAAGCGCAAGCTGCGGCAGTTCTTTGGGCCGTGGGGCGTGTTCATACAGGGTTTCATCGAACATCCTGTAATGGTCGGTTCGATCATCCCGTCATCGCGCTTCACGATCCGCAGGATGCTCGCGCCGGTGGATTGGGAGCACTGCCGCCTTTTCGTTGAATATGGCCCCGGCGTCGGTACTTTCTGTCGCCCGGTGCTCGACAAGCTGCGGCGTGACGGGACGCTGATCGTGATCGACACCAACCCGTTGTTCATCGACTATCTCAGGCGCACCATCGGGGACAGCCGCTTCATCGCAGTCCATGGCTCGGCAGAGGATGTCGAGGCAATCATCAGCGCCCATGGCTTCGAACACGCCGATTACGTGCTGTCGGGCCTGCCGTTCTCGACTCTGCCCGAAGGCGTCGGCCCGCGCATCGCAGCGGCCACGCACAGGGCAGTCCGCCCGGGCGGCGCGTTCCTGACCTACCAGTTCAGCAAGGTCGCGCGCGATCTGACGGCGCAATATTTCAGCCGGGTCGACGATGGCTTCGAATGGCTCAACATCCTGCCATGCCGCCTTGCATGGGGCTGGAAAAGCGAGGAACAGGCCTAGCTTTCAAGCGCCTTGCGGCCCGCTTCCTCCCGCGCAAAGGCCCGAATAAAGGCGGGGCGCGCGCTGAGACGGGCGCGGTAGGCCTTGAGGCTGTCCGGCACGCCCTCATCCAACCCGACGCTTTCCGCCAGGATCAGCGCATAACCGACGCAGATGTCGGCGACGGTGAAGCGGTCGGCACACAGGTATTCGCGAGATTGAAGGCGCTGCTCAATCTTCACCAACCGCTTGTGGAACCACTTGGCATAGGCCTGCCCTGCTTCCTGCAACCCCTTGTCCTTCTCGAACAGGCAGAAGCGCATATAGACCGTCTGGGGGAAGGTGATCGTCGCGTCGGCGTGGTAGGTGAAGTCGCAATACTCGCCGTAATCCCGCTCCCCGGGCGCTACCGCCAACGGGGTGAACCCCTCGCGCGTGGCGAGGTAATGCGCGATGGCGCAGCTCTCGGTCATCCGGGTGTCGCCATCCACCAGCAGCGGCACCGTGCCGAGCGGGTTCAGTTCCATGTAGTCCGGCGCAAGATAGCGGGGCGGAAACGGCAGGATCCTGAGGTCGATATCGACGCCCGCTTCCTCCGCCGCCCAGGTGGCGCGCAGGCCGCGCGAACGGGCGCAGGTGTAAAGGACAGGTTTGCTCATGGGCGCAGCCTTAATGCCCCTCGCCCGCGCCCACACCCAGCACTTTGTGCAGGACAAAGGCGATAATCGCGCCCAGCACAAGCCCGACAATCCCCGAAAGCGCCGCATAGGTCACCCAGCCCGCCACACCGCCCAGCGCACCGGTCGCCGCCATCACCGCGCCCTCGGCGCCGTGGATCAGGTCGTAAAGCGCGTGGAAGCCCACCTCGTGGGTGCCATGGACGATGATCCCGCCGCCGACCCACAGCATCGCAATCGTGCCGATGATCGACAACGCCACCAGCAGCTTTGGCACAAAGGCCAGCAGCAGGTGCCCGAAACGCTGCTTCCACGCCTCGCCCTGCTGGGTCAGATGGAGCCCGATATCGTCGATCTTCACGATCACCGCGACTGTGCCGTAGACCGCCACCGTCACCACGATTGCCACCAGCGCCAGCGCCAGCCCGCGCTCCCACCAGCTCGGCAGTTCGAGCGCGGCGAGCGTGATCGCCATGATCTCGGCCGAGAGGATGAAATCGGTGCGGATCGCCCCGCCCACGCGTTCGTTCTCGAAGGCGACCGGATCGGTAATCTCGTCCTCTAGCGTCGTGCCATGCTTGGCCGCGCCGAGCTTCTCCATCACCTTTTCCGCGCCTTCGTAGCACAGAAAGGCCCCGCCCAGCATCAGCAGCCAGATGATTGCGCCGGGCAGGAATTCGGACAACAGCAGCGCGCCAGGCAGCAGGAACAGGAGTTTGTTCCTGAGACTTCCCTTGGTGATCTTCCAGATGATCGGCAGCTCGCGCGCTGGCGAGAGCCCGGTGACATAGCTCGGCGTCACGGCCGCATCGTCGATCACCACGCCGGCAGTCTTCGTCCCCGCCTTGCCCGCGGCCACGGCCACATCGTCGATCGAGGCCGAAGCAGCCTTGGCGATCACGGCAATATCATCGAGCAATGCTACAAGACCTGACGGCACGGCAAACCCCCTTGCGAATCATGCAGGTCGGACAACCCGCTGATGCGCGCCTGCCCTTACGCTTGCGCACCGACAAGACTTGCAATTCACCCGCAAAGCTGTAAGGGGCCGCGCTTCGCATGGGAACCGCCCGGCGATGTATCGAAGAAAGCCGGAGGGGCCCCATCCATATGCGGACGGATCAGCCAGCGATCGGCAGGTAGTGAAAGGACGCAAGATGGCGCTCTACGAGCACGTCTTTCTTGCGCGTCAGGATCTGAGCCAGGCTCAGGTTGACGCGCTGGCGGCGCAAGCCACCGAAATTGTCGAAGCCGGCAACGGCAAGGTCACCAAGACCGAGACCTGGGGCCTCAAGTCCCTCGCCTACAAGATCGAGCGCAACCGCAAGGCACACTTCGTGCTGCTCAACATCGATGCCCCCGGCTCGGTGGTTGCCGAACTCGAGCGCCAGACCCGTATCAACGAAGACATCATCCGTTACATGACCATCCGCGTGGACGCCCACGAGGAAGGCCCCAGCGTGATGATGCGCAAGAACGAACGCGAGCGGAAGCGCCGCGAAACCCGTGAGGAGCGCGACTGATGGCCCGCCCGTTTTTCCGCCGCCGCAAGTCCTGCCCGTTCGCGGCCAAGGACGCCCCCAAGATCGATTACAAGGACGTGCGCCTGCTGCAGGGCTTCATGTCCGAGCGTGGCAAGATCGTGCCTTCGCGCATCACCGCCGTCTCGGCGAAGAAGCAGCGTGAACTGGCTCAGGCGATCAAGCGCGCGCGCCAGATCGGCCTGCTGCCCTTCATCGTGAAGTAAGAGGAGAAGGACACATGGATATCATTCTCCTTGAGCGCATCGAAAAGCTCGGCGCGATCGGCGACATTGTCACCGTGAAGGATGGCTATGCGCGCAACTTCCTGCTGCCGCAGAAGAAGGCTCTCCGCGCCAACGAAGCCAACAAGAAGGTCTTCGAAGCCAACCGTGAGCGTCTGGTGGCCGAGAACGCCGCCCGCCGCACTGATGCCGAAGCCATGGGCGAAAAGGTTGCAGGCGCAGAAGTGGTGCTGATCCGCGCCGCCTCGAACGCCGGCCAGCTCTACGGCTCGGTCAGCGTCCGCGACATCGTCGCCGGTCTCGCCGAACAGGGCCACAGCGTCGACAAGCGCATGGTCATCCTTGGCGCGCCGATCAAGAACATCGGGATGCACAACGTCACCGTTGCCCTGCACCCCGAAGTGCGCGTCACGGTGAAGGCCAACGTTGCCCGTTCTGACGACGAAGCCAAGCTGCAGAGCGAAGGCGTCGACGTGCTCGCGCAGATGTTCGAAGACGAACAGCGCGCGATCGAGGAACAGGCCGATGCCACCCGCATCGACACCAGCCTCGAACCCGGCGAGATCCCGGCCGAACTGCTCGAAGGCGGCGAGGACGCGTAAGCCTCCCGGCCTCCCGGCTGACACACAAGAAGGGCGCGAAGGTCATCTCGATCTTCGCGCCCTTCTTGTAAACAGCACCCGCAAACGCCAAGGTGCTGACACGCAACGATAACAACAAAGGAGCAGAGCAACTGCCATGATCGATATTCCCGGGATTCTCGCCCAGCTGCAGCAGCATTACGACGAGGCGGTGCGCACCTTGCGCGATGATGTGATCGCCTTTGGCAAGGATGGCACGATTCCCCCCGCTCGCAAGCGCGAAGACGGCTCCTACGCCTATCCCCTGATCACCCTGCGCTATGCCGGGGTCGGCGCGCCGCGTGATCGCAGCCGCGCCTTTGGACGGCTGGAGATGCCCGGTACCTATACCACCACGGTCACCCGCCCCGATCTTTTCGCGCATTACCTGACTGAGCAGCTCCAGCTGATCGCCGCTGAATATGAAATCGACGTCAGCGTCAGCCGGTCGCGGCAGGAGATCCCCTTCCCCTATGTGCTCGATGGCGAGGCGGGCGCAGCGATGGTCGGCATTTCCCCGCAGGACATCGCGGCGCACTTCCCCTCAACCGATCTGGCCCTGATCGGCGATGAACTGGCCGACGGAATCGAAATCGACGGCACCAGCGACATTCCCCTCTCGCTGTTCGACGGGCTTCGCACCGATTATTCACTGGCGCGGCTGAAGCACTACACCGGCAGCGAAGTCAGCGATTTTCAGGACTTCATTCTGTTCACCAACTATCACCGCTATGTCGATGAATTCGTGAACTGGGGCGCCGCACAGATCGGCCAGAATGGCTATGTCGCGCTGACCGGCGCGGCCGGGCTCGACATCCGTGAGCCGACCGTCCACGCGCAGGATCAGCTGAACGACACGGCATGGCGCCGCCACCAGATGCCCGCCTATCACCTGATCCGCGAGGACGGGCGCGGGATTACCCTCGTCAACATCGGCGTCGGCCCGTCCAACGCGAAGACGATCTGCGATCACCTGGCGGTGCTGCGCCCCCACGCCTGGCTGATGATCGGCCACTGCGGCGGCCTTCGTTCCACCCAAAAGATCGGTGACTTCGTACTCGCCCACGCATACCTGCGCGATGATCACGTGCTCGATCCCGTCCTGCCCCCCGAAGTGCCGATCCCGCCGATTGCCGAAGTGCAGCAGGCGATGGCACTGGCAGCAGAGGAAGTCAGCGGCGTGCAGGGCGCGAACCTGAAACAGCGGATGCGCACCGGCACGGTCGTGACCACCGATGATCGCAACTGGGAGCTGCGCTATTCTTCGTCAGCCAAGCGTTTCTCCCAGAGCCGCGCCATCGCCATCGACATGGAAAGCGCGACCATCGCCACGCAGGGCTACCGCTTCCGCGTCCCCTACGGCACGCTGCTGTGCGTCTCGGACAAGCCGCTGCACGGCGAGATCAAGCTGCCCGGGCAGGCCAACAAGTTCTACGAGGAGGCCATCGCCGCGCACCTGCAAATGGGCATCGTCGCCTGCGCCAAGCTGCGCGACGAGGGCGACCGACTGCACTCGCGCAAACTGCGCGCCTTTAACGAGCCGCCGTTCAGATGAGCCTCTCGCGCTCCATCGCGGGCCGGGTCGCCATCGTGACCGGCGCGGCCAGCGGCATGGGCCGGGCAACCGCGCGGCTGTTTGCCGCCGAGGGCGCGCGGGTGGCGGTGGTCGACCTTGAGGCCAAAGCAGCGCAAGCGGTTGCGACCGAATGCGGGGAAGGCGCGCGAGCCTATGCGCTCGATGTGGCGGACGGGGCGGCTATCACCAGCACCGTGGAGCAGATCGGCGCGGATTTTGGAGCGGTGGACATTCTGGTGAACAATGCCGGGGTCTCCAGCTTCTGCGCACTGGATGACCCGGCCTATGAGGACATCTGGCACCGCGCCATCGCCGTGATGCTGACCGCACATCAACGCATGGTGCGCGCCGCCTTGCCGTGGTTGCGGCAGAGCGATGCGCCGCGGATCGTCAACATCGCCTCGACCGAAGGATTGGGCGCGACCCCGGGGGATACGCCATATGTGGCAGCCAAGACCGGCGTTGTGGGCCTGACGCGCGGGCTGGCGGTCGATCTCGGTCCGGAAGGGATCACGGTCAACTGCATCTGCCCCGGCCCCATCCGCACCGCAATGACCGATGCCGTGGCCGAGGAGCACAAGGCAATCTTCGCCAAGCGGCGCACCGCTCTGAGACGCTATGGCGAGCCGGAGGAAGTCGCCCACATCACCCTGTCGCTGGTGCTCCCTGCGGCAAGCTACATCACCGGGGTCGCGATCCCGGTGGATGGCGGGCTGATGGCGCGCAATGCGTGATGCGCGCCAGCCCCCTTCAGCGCCAGCCAGACCCGGGTCAGACCCTGGTCAGACCCACCTCAGACCTCGCTCAGACCCCTCCCAGAGCAGCGTTTTTCAAGCGTTTTCACGTGAAACATCGCCCGGACGAGGGGTAAGCAGCGGCTAGCCTTTGCCCTTGGTCTTGGTCGCGCCGCCCTTCGCATTCGCCACGATGAACTCGATGATCTGGCCGGCAATATCCTTGCCCGTCGCGCTTTCGATGCCTTCGAGGCCGGGGGAGGAATTGACCTCCATGATGACGGGGCCATGATTGCTGCGCAGCATGTCCACCCCGCACACGTTCAGCCCCATGCGCTTGGCCGCCCGCACGGCGGTAGAGCGTTCTTCCGGTGTGATTTTAATGACTTGCGCGCTGCCACCGCGATGGAGGTTCGATCGGAATTCGTCCGGCGCACCGGTGCGTTGCATCGCGGCGACGACCTTGCCGCCCACCACCAGCGCGCGAATATCGGTGCCGCCGGCTTCCTTGATGAATTCCTGCACCAGAATGTTGACGTTCGCGCCGCGAAACGCCTCGATCACCGACTTGGCGCTGCTCATGGTTTCGGCCAGCACCACGCCGATGCCCTGCGTGCCCTCGATCAGCTTGATCACCACCGGCGGGCCTTTGACAGCGCGGATAATCTCCTCGGCTTGCTTGGGATCATTGGCATAGGCGGTCAGCGGCAGACCGAGGCCGTGCTTGGCGAGAATCTGGAGCGAGCGCAGCTTGTCGCGGCTGCGGCCGATGGCGACGCTTTCGTTCAATGACCAAATCCCGCGCATCTCGAACTGGCGCAGGATCGCGAGACCGTAGTTCGTGATCGAAGCCCCGATACGCGGGATCACCGCATCGTAATTGGCAATTGGTGCGCCGTTGTAGAAGACCTGCGGGCGATGGCTGGCGATATGCACCGTGCAGCGCAACGTGTTGAGAATATCAAGCTCATGGCCACGCGCCTCAGCCGCCTCCTTCAGGCGCTGGTGCGAATAAAGGTTGGCGTTGCGCGCCAGCATCGCGATTTTCATGGGGTACCTTTCGAAGCCGGTCTTCTACCGGCGGCCCGGCCCCATATCCGCATTCACCGGCGATTGCAGCCACGAATAACCGCTATCAACGACGAAACGCCTCCTGAGCGCCGTGCGCCCGATCAGCATCGGGAATTGCATCTGGGACCGGTCCGCCAGGCTTATTTCTGCCCGGAACGTCATATTACCGATCGACAGCGGCGTCTTTATGACAAAGCGTTCCTGCCTCTCGCCATTGGAACTGGTGATGCCACGCAAATCGACATGCACCGCTTCGCAGGTGTGCCGCATCCCCCCCCAGTCGACCGCAAAACGGACATAGCGTCTTCCATCGCGCCGAAAATCATCAAGCACATGGGCATGGAGCGAAGATGTGCGCGCGCCGGTGTCGATCTTGGCGGGGATGCCGACAAGGCCGAGTTCGGGCAGGCCGACAAGCTCGCGCCAACCGACGACAGTCAGGGGCTTTGCGTCCGTCAAGGCAGGATCGCCATCCCGTCTCCGCCCGCGCCGCCGGGGAGACGACGCAGTACCTTGCCGGTGGCGTAATCGACTTCGGCGACAGTGTCCGATCCGGTTTCGGCGACATAGATACGGCTGCCGTCAGCCGACCACAGGATGGTGACCTGAAAACGCGTCTCAGCCTCGGCGGGGCTTGAGACGACAATGGTGCGGATCACCTTGGCGGTGGCCGTGTCGATGACGCTCAGGGTGCCGTCCTGCAGGTCTGACGTGATCGCAACATCGCCTTGCGGGCGGATTGCGATGCGCAGGGGAAAGCGCCCGGTCGCCACGGTCTCGCGCACCTCCATCTTATGCGGATCGAGCGCGAAGGCCTGGTTGGAGCCCCGCGCCGAGACCCACAGGGTTTCGCCATCGGGTGACAGGGAAATGCCCTCCGGCTCCTCCCCCACCGTGACCGAAAGCGGCGCGCGGCGGGTGACGAGATCGATCCGCGTCACCGTGCGCGACCCGAGATCAGTGGTCCACGCCACGCTTTCATCAGGTGCGACCACGATCATGTGGCTGCCTTGCTGGGCGGTGGCGAACTCGGTCAGGGCGGGCTTTTCAGACAGGGGATGTTCGATCCTGAAGATCGACTGCCGCGCCTCGGTGGTGACATAGATCGTTCCGCCGGGATGCCAGACAATGCCATGCGGACGGGCGTTGCGGCCCACGGTGATGCTGACGACCTTTTCGAGAGAATCGGTGCGGAAGATATCGACACTCCAGCCGCCATAGCAGGCGAGCGCGACATGACGGCCATCAGGCGAGGTGGCAAGCTCGTGCGGATTGGCGCAGCTTGGCACCCTGAGCACTTGCCTGCCGGTCGCCAGATCGACCTTGGCCAGACTGTTGCCGCGCTTGGCCGCGACAAACAGCGTCGGTGGCATAGTAGCTGCCCCCGCCCTGTCCGGCGCTTCAACCGGCGTGCAGGCGGCGAGCACCAGCAGCGCAGCCCCCACGATCCATCCGCGCCCGCGTCGCATCACCAGCCGGCCTTCTCGCCCTTGTTCTGCTGATCGAGCCACTTCTTGAGCGGAGCAAAGTATTCAGCCATCGCCTTGCCGCTCATCTGTCGCTCGCCGGTGAAGGCTTCCAGAGCATCGGGCCAGGGCTTGGAGGCGCCCATTTCCAGCATCGCGTTGAGCTTCGCGCCGACCTCCTTGTTGCCGTAGAACGAGCAGCGGTGGAGCGGCCCCTTCCACCCGGCGGTGTCGCAGGCGGCCTTGTAGAACTGGAACTGGAGCAGCCGCGCGAGGAAATAGCGGGTGTAGCTGACGTTGCCGGGAATGTGATATTTCGCCCCCGCATCAAAGCCCTCAGGATCACGCGGCACTGGCGGCACCACGCCCTGATAGTCGCGGCGCGGATCGTTCCATCCGGTGTTCATCGCAGCTTCCGGGATCGACCCATCGTAGAGCCCCCAGCGATAGCGATCGAGCAGCAATCCAAAAGGCAGGAACGCGACCTTGTCCATCGCCTGCCGCAACAACAGGCCAATGTCCTTGTCCGCGCTCGGCACGTCCTTGGGATCGAGCATGTCGATCTGGACCAGATATTCCGGCGTGATCGACAGCGCGATCATGTCGCCGATCGCCTCGTGGAACCCGTCATTGGCGCCAGTCAGGTGCAGGAAATCCTGCCCGTTATAGGCGCGCTGATAATAGTTGTGGCCCAGCTCGTGGTGGATGGTGATGAAGTCGTCCGCGTTGGGCTTGATGCACATCTTGATGCGTAGATCATCGACATTGTCGACGTTCCAGGCCGAGGCATGGCACACCACTTCGCGGTCGGCGGGCTTGGTGAACTGGCTGCGTTCCCAGAAGGTGGCAGGCAGTGGTGCAAAACCCAGCGACGAGAAAAACTGCTCACCCACCTTGACCATGCCGACCGCATCAAGGTTCTTCTTCGCGATAAGGTCGGTCAGATCATACCCAATATCGCCTGCGCCTGCAGGCGCGACCAGCGGGTAGATGTTGCCCCATTCCTGCGCCCACATATTGCCCAGCAGGTCGGCACGGATCGGGCCGGTGCGCGGCTGGACGGCGTCGCCATACTTCTCGTTGAGCTTGCGCCGGACATAGGTGTGCAGCGCGATATAGAGCGGCTTGACCTCCTGCCACATCCGCTCCGTCTCGGCGGCGAACTGTTCGGGCGGCATATCGTACCCCGAACGCCACATGGCGCCGAAATCGGCAAAGCCCAATTCCTTGGCGCCTTCATTGGCGAGCGCAGTCATGCGAGCATAATCCGAACGCATCGGCGCGCCGACATTGTCATGCCAGCTTGCCCACATTTCCTTCAATTCTTCAGGCGTGCGGTCGAGATTGCCCATCTCGGCCTCGATATCGCTGCCGTTGATAGGCTGGCCGTTGAGCGTCCCCTTGCCCCGGCCATAGGCCGAGCCGAGACGGGTGGCGATGTCATTGAGTTCCTCGGCCGCGCCGGGGCGGTTCGGAGCGGGCAGTGAAATGCCGTTGCGCAGCATGTCGAGCTTGCGGGTAGTCTCGGCATCCAGTCCGGCAATGCGGGCATAGCGCGCCGCTTCGTTGGCATAGGCGACCTGCTTCAGCGTCAACTCGGCTCCATACTTGGCCGCGAGTGTGTCGCTGTCGTGGTTGATATAGGTCGCATTGATCCAGGAAATGTGGGCATAGGCCTTAGAGAAATCTGCAAAATCGGCCTCGACCATGGCGATCCACGCCTTCGCCCCTTCAGGCGTTTCGGGATATTCGGCGACGGTTTGCGCAGGTGCATCCTGCGCCGCAAGAGGCGCGGCAACGGCAATAGCTAGCGCGGCTGCGGCACTCCGCAGAAGGGGGACGGCAAGATTCATGATGGCAGGTTCCCGTCAGTCATGTGACAATGCTGGAGGGTTTGAACCCCTCGGCAGCGGGAATCAAGCCGCCAGAAAGCCTGTGATTGCCTCGCCGAGTTCAGGCTTGGTCACACTGCTCATATGCGTTCCGGGAACGGCGATATAGCGCGCATCGGGCAGCAGCGCGGCAAGTTCCTCGGCCGAGCCATTGTCCTGATCCGCGTCACCGCAGATCACGGCAGTTGGCATCGTGATGGAGGCGAGGCGCGCGACGTCGAAATCATCCATCGCATCAAGCAGCAGGCGCGCCGCACTACGGTCGACACCCTGCGACCTGAGAAAGGTGCGCGCGGCGAAGGCAGGGTCGCCGGGACGAATCGTGTCGAATTCGTCGATCACCCGCTTGAAGAAACCCGCACGTCGCTGCCATTCGGAAAGGCCTGCCAACCCCATCCCGCACACACACAAACGGCGCGGTTCGAGAATTCCGTAGGCCACCGCGTGGATTGCTGTGCGTGCGCCGAGCGAGAAGCCGACCAAGTCGAAACTTCCCGGTGCCAATTCCATTTGCTCCGCCAGCGCGGCCACATCGCGCACAAGCACGCCGACCGGATAGGCCGCTGGATCGCGCGGCGCCGCGCTCTCGCCGTGAACACGGAAATCGAACATGATTGCGCGGCAGCCCGCCGCCGCTAGCCGAGCGCCGTGGCCCCACTTGATCCAGTTCATCTGGGCCGAGGAAAACAGCCCATGGAGCAGGATCACGGGGCGGCCCGCGCCTTCAGTATGCACGGCAAGTTCGGTGCCGTCGAAGCTGGCGAAGCGGAAGGTCTCGGTCACCGGAAGAAACATTGGGTTCCGGCGTAGAGCATCTCCACCTTGTCGCCCGCAATGAACCCGCCGATGCGCTCTCCAAGGGCGAATTCCTCACCCAGCGTGCTACCCTCGACCAGCGCAAAGCCGGGTGCAGCCTCGGCATCGGCACGGGGGCTGCCGACCTGCACCTTGCCTGCCAGCCGGACAGTGCCGCTGGCAGGCGTATCGCCGTCCTGTGTCAAATGCCAGTTCCAGCCCACCAGCCGCCCCTGCTGGAAGTGAGCGGTGAGGCCACCGGGGAAGTCCGTGAAGGTGATCGCACCGGCCCCGCATTCAGGATTCTCGCCCGTACGCAGCACTGGCCCCAGCGTCCGGACAAGCGAAGCCTCGACCTCCTTCTGGCCGGCCGCGAAATAGAACGCTTCAGGGCCCGCAGACAGGCCTTCGGCACGCAGCTCAACGACGTCAACCGCAAGCGCCCGGTCGGCAGTTTCACCTTGCTGACGTTCCGCCGGGCTCGGCACATCGCCGTTGTCACAGCCCGCCAGCGCGAGCGCGCCTGCCAACATCAAGAGACCCACTCCGCGCGTCATTCCTGCATCCCTTTCCACCACCCGGCCCTGCGTACCAGCGGGGCGACCAGAATTGCTCCCAAGGCCGCTAGCGCCATATCCTTCTGCGCGTCAAACATGTCGCCCTGTTCGCCATTATAGGCTCGGGCTGCCTCAGGGGCGAGCGCGAGGGTGAGGCTCCATTCGAAGATTTCGTAGAGCCCGCCCACCGCAAGCACGAATAGCACACCGAAAACGAGCGCCATTCGTCGCGAAAGGCCCCAGTATCGCACACCTGCCTCCACCATGGGCGGCATGGCGAGCAGGCCGAAGGCGAAATGTACCACCCGATCGAACATGTTGCGCTGAAACCCGAAAGCTTCGTTGATCCCCCCGCTTAACCACGCATCATAGGGCACGAAACTGTAAGACCAGCGCGCGGCAAAGAGATGCAGAAGGACAAACGCGGCCATGCATCCGGCGGATAGATTGCTGATCGGCCAGCGCCGCAATGCCCGCCAGCCCACCGGCAGCAGCAGCACCACCGGCCCGACCTGAAGCCACGTATTGGCCGGATAAAGCGCGCCCCAAGCGCTCAGCGGCACGCCCAGTGCCACTGCCGCGAGCATCCATGTCTGCGCCAGCGGTAACCGCGCCACGCGCGCAGTCAGCCCTTCTTCAGGTGCCGCCGCCCGAGCAGTTCGGCGATCTGCACCGCGTTGAGGGCGGCCCCTTTGCGCAGATTGTCCGAGACGCACCACAGCGTCAGGCCGTTCTCCACCGTCGGGTCTTCGCGCACCCGGCTGACAAAGGTCGCGGCATCGCCGACGCATTCGATCGGGGTGATGTAGCCCCCGTCCTCGCGCTTATCGACCAGCATCACGCCGGGGGCTTCGCGCAGGATGTCCATCGCCTGTTCGGCAGAGATTTCGTTCTCGAACTCGATATTGACGGCCTCCGAATGGCCGACAAACACTGGCACGCGCACGCAGGTCGCGGTCAGCTTGATCTTCGGATCGAGGATCTTCTTGGTCTCGACCACCATCTTCCATTCTTCCTTGGTCGAACCATCGTCGAGGAAGCTGTCGATATGGGGGATGACGTTGAAGGCGATCTGCTTGGTGAACTTCTGCGGTTCGACCGGATCGCCGACGAAGATCGCGCGGGACTGGGCGAACAGCTCGTCCATCCCGGCCTTCCCAGCGCCCGACGTCGACTGATAGGTGCTCACCACCACGCGCTTGATGGTTGCTGCATCGTGCAGCGGCTTCAGCGCCACCACCAGCTGTGCGGTCGAGCAGTTGGGGTTGGCGATAATGTTGCGGGCGGTGTAGCCGTCAATCGCGTCGGGGTTCACCTCGGGCACGATCAGCGGAACATCGGGATCCATGCGGTAGAGCGACGAGTTGTCAATCACGATGCAACCGGCAGCCGCTGCCTTGGGGGCATACTCCTTGGCCGGACCGGAGCCCGCCGCGAACAGGGCAATGTCCCAGCCGGCAAAATCGAAATGCTCGATGTTCTTGCACTTGAGCATCTTGCCGGTGTCGCCGAATTCGACTTCACTCCCCGTCGAGCGCGGCGAGGCAACCGCGGCGACTTCGTCGCACGGAAACTCACGCTCGGCGAGGACCTGCATCATTTCGCGTCCGACATTGCCGGTCGCGCCGACCACTGCCACCCGGTAACCCACTTGGCATTCTCCTGATATTTTGCAGGTGCGAAATAGCGGCACTTGGCCCAAGCGCAACTGCTAACAGCGCGGTGCAGACCTATTCCGCCCCCATGAATTACTGCGGCGGGGTCACCCCGTGGCGTTCAAGGAAGCGGAAGATCGAATTCCACACATGCGGGCCGATCTTGGGGCCGGAGACGCGGTGGGTGTAGCCGGGGTAGAGCATCATCTCGAACGGCGTGTTGCTTTCCTGCAGCACAGAAATGAGTTCCGAGGCGTTCTCGAACACCACGTTATCGTCTGCCATGCCGTGGATCAGCAACAGCGGATCGGCGATTTTCGTCGCGTCGGGAATGGCGCTGGCTGTCTCGTAGGCCTCCGGCACCTCGCGGGGATCTCCCATATAGCGTTCGGTATAGTGGGTGTCGTAAAGCTCCCAGCGGGTCACCGGTGCGCCGGAAATGCCCGCCGCATAGAGACCGGGGTCTGCCTCCAGCATCTTCAGCGTCATGTAGCCGCCATAGGACCAACCATAGGTCGCGATCTTGTCGGGATCGACGAAGTCGAGCGCCTTCAGGAACTGCGCCCCTGCCTTCTGGTCGCGCACTTCGGCCCCGCCCATCGCGCGGTAGAGCGGCTGTTCGAAATCCACGCCCCGGTTGGCCGAGCCGCGATTGTCGAGTTCGAAGAAGATATAGCCCTTGTCGACAATCGCCTGCGCCAGCGCCCCGCCCCAGCCCTTGGTCACGGTCTGCGGCCCCGGCCCGCCATAGTGCTGGAAGAATACAGGGTAACGCTTACCAGGTTCTATCTCGGGCTTCATCATCATCCAGTGGAGCGGTGTGCCGTCCTCGGCGGCAATAGTGCCGAATTCGGGCATCACGTGGCTGGCCAGGAAGGGGGCGTAGGGGTGGTCGCCCTCGATGCGGTTCTCCTCAATCCACGCCACTCGCGCGCCATCCGGCGTCGCCAGATAGGATTGCGGCGGCTGGTTCGGGCCGGAGCGCGAAACGTAGAGCAGCCGCCCCGCCCCATCCATGCTCGCGGAATTGGTGAAGGCGGGATCGGTAAGCAACTCGGGCTCCCCGGTGCCATCCAGCCGCGCGCGATATATCTGCTGGGTCAGCACATCTGCCGTCGCCTGATAGGTAAAGGTGCCCGCTGCCTCGTCGACGCCGACCAGCGAAGTCGTGGGCGAGGTACCGTTGGTGAGCTGCTGCCATGCCCCGCCATCGTAGCGGTAGAAATGGCCGTAACCATCTCGCTCCGACCACCACAGCAGGCTGCCGTCCTTGAGGAAGCGGTAATTGTCCGAGAGGTTGACCCAGTAATCGGGCCGCGCTGCGTTCTCGGTGAACCAGACGGTGCTCGCACCCGTGACAGGATCGACCCGAAGCATGTCGATTTTCGTCTGCGCGCGATCCTGGCGCTGGACGTAGATCGCGCTCGCATCCGGCGCCCAGTCGACGCGGGCGACATAGATGTCGATGTTGAGCCCGAGATCGACCTTGACGCTGTTTCCGCCGTCCGGGTCCATCATGTAGAGTTCGACCACGGCATTGTCGGTGCCCGCGGCCGGATAGCGCTGGTCAAACACCTTGGTGCCCTTGGCCCCGATTGCCGCACGGGTGACGATGCCGACCGGGCTTTCATCGGTGCGCTGGACGACGATGCGGCTGTCATCGGGCGACCACCAGTAGCCCTGAAGGCGCGCCATTTCCTCCTGCGCGACGAATTCTGCCTCGCCCCAGCGGATCGTCTCGGCCTCGTCGGCGGGGGTAATCGGCGCAGCCTCGCCGCCCACCGGCCCGGTCCACAGCCGCCGGTCGCGCACGAAGGAGACATAGCCGCCCTTGCTCGACAGCTTGGGGTTGAGTTCTGTTTCTTCGGTGTCGGTCAGACGCGTGACGGTGCCATCGAGCTTTGCCAGAAACAGATCGCCGTCGAGCGGCACCAGCACTCCGCTACCGTCGCTCGACCATTGATAGGTAATGATGCCCTTGAGCCCGGCGACGCGGGCGCGCTCGCGCTGCATCTTTTCGTCCTCGGAAAGCTCCTTGCCGCTGCCGAGCTTGGCCGAATCGACCAGCATCCGCCATTCGCGGGTTTCGATGTCATAGCCCCACAGGTCATAGCGCTCGCGTTCGTCAGCGCGGTTCCTGAGCAGGGTGAGATAGCGGCCATCAGGCGACAGCTTCACCTGTCGCGGCGCAGGGCCATCAAGGCCGGGGGAGGCAAAGACGCGTTCGAAGGACAGAGTGGGCGCTTCGGCCTCAGACATGGCTGGCGTCTCCGCAAGGACGGGCGTTGTCAGACAGGTGGAGAGGGAAAGGGCAACCGCAGCAAGAACCGAACGCATTCAAAGCTCACCTCGTCGTGGCAGACCGCACAAGCTGCGGCGCGCCACGTTCCTCGCAACCGCGCAGCCCAAAGGCAAGAGGTACAAACGAAAAGGGCGGCACCTTGCGGCACCGCCCTTCGTGTTTCGGTGGCTGAGACGCCTTACGCCTTGGGCGCGGTCGCCTTGCGCTCGACGATACGTGCGCTCTTGCCGGTGCGGCCGCGCAGGTAATAGAGCTTGGCGCGGCGCACCACGCCGCGGCGGACCACGGTGATGCTCTCGACGATCGGCGAGTAGAGCGGGAAAACGCGCTCGACGCCTTCGCCAAAGCTCATCTTGCGCACAGTGAAGTTCGAACCCATGCCGCGGTTCGAACGGGCGATCACGACGCCTTCATAGTTCTGAATACGCTCGCGGTTGCCTTCCTTCACCTTCACGCCGACGCGGACGGTGTCGCCTGCGCGGAATTCGGGGATGTCCTTGCCGGACTTGGCGATTTCTTCGGCTTCAATCTGCTGGATCAGGTTCACTGGTCCGGTTCCTTCGTTTTTGCCGCGCGCCAGAGGCAGACTGGACCCGAGCACCCTCATGGCGCTCCCACAAGTCCGGCCTGCGTGACCGTGTGTCGTCCTCGCTCCTTGCCTTGCGCCAAGCAGCGATCTTCGCATGATCCCCCGATCGCAGCACTTCGGGGATCGTGCGCCCTTCCCATTCCTGAGGTCGGGTATAGTGCGGGTATTCGAGAAGGCCGTTTTCGTACGACTCTTCCGCCCCGCTCAAGGTGGCGCCCATTACGCCGGGAATTAGGCGAATGCAAGCGTCAAGGATGGTGAGCGCCGCCATCTCGCCGCCCGATAACACGATGTCGGCGAGGCTGACCTGCTCGATTGCGGGCCGGGCTTCGAACAGGCGTTCATCGAACCCCTCGAACCGCCCGCACAGGATGATGACGCCGGGGCCTGCCGCAAGCTCCCGGATGCGGGCTTGCGTGATGGGTTTGCCGCGCGGGGTCATGGCGAGGACGGGGCGCGTTACACCTTCCCCGTTCGTGTCGAGCGAAGTCGAGACACCTTTCTGTGTGTCACTGTCTCTCGACTGCGCTCGAGACGAACGGAGTTTTTCCGGCTCCTGCACGCTATCCAAAGCCCGCGCCAGCACATCGCACTTGAGCACCATCCCCGCCCCGCCGCCTGCGGGGGTATCGTCGACGGTGCGGTGCTTGTCGGTGGCAAAGTCGCGGATCTGCACCGTCTCGCAGGCCCACTTGGCCTCCGCCAGCGCGCGCCCCGCGATGGAATGCCCGAGCGGCCCGGGGAACATCTCCGGGTAGAGCGTGAGGATGGTGGCGGTGAAGGTCATTCGAAATTCTTGTCTTTCGTCTTCGATCCGATTTTGGAAGTCCGAGACAACAACCACGCAATTGCAAAGGCAACAGGAACGAGGAAAAACAGCAGCGTAGCTACTTCCAAGGTCGGCACTTCAACAGGCCTACTGCAACCATCAAGACAAGAAAATTCGTTGGCGGGCGCATCTCGAGCTGAAGTTCGAGCAAATGCCATCAAATGATGGATGGTCAATTCAGCCAATTAACCCCCTCCTTCGCCCGCGTATCAACTGTCAGCTCGAAAATATCCGGCCGCGCATAATGCCCATCGGTATCGAGGTTCGCCAGCCCCTCGGCGACCTCAGCCAAATCTAGTTCGGCGAAGAGCGTCTCCTCCCCCTCGCCCGCTTGCGCGATCACGCGGGTGTCGGGCGCGGCGATCAGGGAGCCGCCGCGGTTGAGCACCTCGCCGGGGATGGCTTCGAGCAGTTCGCGGGCATCATCAGGCCCGCCCACCCGCTCCAGCCCCACAAGCAGATCGTCCTTCGTCTGCACCAGCCCCGCCGCCAGCACGAAGCAGCGCCCCTCCATCGCATAATGCCGCGAGGCAATCGCATGGCTCTCCCGCACCGTCGGCCACGCCGCGATATGCACATCCTCGCCGAGATTGTGCATCGCCGCGCGCGCCAAGGGCATCCAGTGCTCCCAGCAGATCAGCGTGCCGAGGCGGCCCCACTCGGCCTGATGCACCCCCAGCGTTGAACCATCACCGCGCGCCCAGATCAGGCGCTCCCCGTGGGTGGGCACCAGCTTGCGATGGTCGAGCACCGGCAGGCCCGGGCGGAAGGTCAGCTGGTTGTTGACGAGGCTGCGCCGCACCCGCTCATGCGCGCCGATGGAGATGATCGCTCCGCTCGCGTCAGCCAGTTCCTGCAAGGGCAAAAGGCGCTCGTCATTGGCGACCACCGCCTGTTCCAGCATGATCGCATGCAGCGCCCGCGTGCCGGGATGATCCCACAGCGCCGCGCCGGGGGCTTCATCAAGCCACAGCGGATAGCCGCCCAGAAAGGTCTCGCCGAAGGCCACCACCTTCGCGCCATTATCAATGGCTTCGCGGGCGAGCCCAAGGGCCTTGTCGATCCCCGCCTGAAAATCGAGCGGGATCGGCGCGGCTTGGACAACAGCAACGTAAAGACTGGTCATGCCCTTGCGCTTAGTCGCGCAAATCAGCCCCCGCAACCGCCGCAGCCACCGCCACCATCGCCGCCGCCGTCGCTGCTGCCATCGGCTCCGCCACCGTCGCCGTTCTGCTGGCGCATGGTGTGAACTGCCTCCCATGGTGTACCGACCAGCACTCCGGTGCCGAACAGGGCAACGGCCATCGCAGCCTCCTCAGCCTGCGGCGCGCGGGCGATGCGATTGTTTCGTGCACGCAGTTCGCGCAAGGTCGCAACTCCAGCTGCCGTGCGAGGATCGCTGCGGACGAGACGGAATAAAGCCAATCCTGCCGTCAGCACGAGCAGGGCGACAAGATAGCCCGTCGGCTCGCCCAGAACGCTCCCGGCGCGTTGGCGGTAGAGGCCGATCATCAACAAGACGGCAAAGGGCGTGATCGACAGCCAGCGCAGGCGCGCATGTTCCTCGGGCCGGAGCAGCAGGCCAGCACGCTGCAGCCGCGCGGCAACACTATCGGCGTGGGGAGCCAGCAGCTTGGCGGCATCACCCGGTGAAATCGGCGTTCTGGTACCGAGCAGCGCCTTGCCCGCAGGGCTCGTCGACAAGGAGGTATCGGCCACGGTGAGTTTGCCCTTGTCCGCTGCCACCAACCCTCCGCGCACATAAAGATCGGCCAGCAGCGAATCAGCGAATCGGGACCGTCCGCCTGACAGCAGGGCCATGGCTTCTAGATCTTTTGGGGCACCGCGCCGACCTGGTTGGCGCAGGTTTGCAGGGATCCACCATGCTGCGGCCGTCGCAAGGCCCAGCATTATCACATAAAACAGCACGAAGTCGCTGCCCGTCCAGGACGAGAACAGCTGCATCACATTATCCTTCCCGCGAGCCAGCCTCCCACAACAAGAAGCAGACCCAACGCCAGCGCGACCCGGCGAGGAAGAATGATAACATCGAAAAAGTTAACGCGAACCGCCTTCGGATCGATGGTGAAGCGCCTATAGGCGGCCGGCCAGATATCGGCAGGAGGGGATTCTCCGAAGATCGTTTCATAGGAGGCAAGAGTGGCGGCATACTGGCGATAGTACCGCTGATGCTCGGCCACGCCGCCCTGTGTCGGACCGTGATGGAGGTTCGTGCCTAGGACCTGAGGGCAGAACACTTCCCAATAATCACGGCTATAGGTGAGGTGGAGATGCCAGGCCTGATCGACCGCATCAGAAGGTGTCACCGGATGCCCGGCGGTGACGGCGAGATAACAGAGACGGCGGTATTCCCCGATTACCCTTTCGGCATAGGCCGCTTCCCAACGGTTCTCGCGGGCTAGACGGGCAGCGAAAGTCAGTGATGCGTCAGCAGGGCCGATTTCGTGATCGGCGATGCGTTGCCAGAGGACGGTACCAGGCGGGCTCACGCCCTATTCTTCAGCGAATTCCGCTGCGATCACAAGTCGGCGATCATCCCACTCGCGCACCGCTGCGGGAATCAACGGCACCATGAAGGTCTTCGGTCCCTTTTCGGGGACGGGATTGCGGGTGATCTCGATAATATCGGTCGCGCCATAGTTCTCGATGGCGAGCACGGAGCCGATGGCGTCACCACTATCGGTAACGACCGGCAGCCCGAGCAGGTCGGCGTGGTAGAATTCGCCCTCGCCCAAGGGAGGCAGGGCGTCGCGAGGGACGTTCAGCGCGGTGCCGCGCAAGCGTTCGGCATCGGCACGGGAGGTGCTTTCGGCAAAGCGGGCGATGGCCCCGCCCTTGCCGTCGTCGCGCACCTTGATGAGGGTCAGCGCACCATCATTGAAGCACTTGTGCCGTGAGAGCGCCGCGACGCCTTCACCGAACAGCTTCAGGCGCACCTCGCCCGTCACCCCATGCGCGCCGGCAATGGCAGCGAGGGTGACGGGCCTGGTCATGTGCGAGTTCAGCCTTCGGCCTGCTCTTCAGCAGCGGCTTCTTCAGCAGGAGCTTCTTCGGCAGCCGGCGCTTCCTCGGCGGGTGCTTCTTCCACAGCCGGGGCAGCGGCAGCGGCCTTGGCTTCTTCCTCGGCAGCGCGTGCGGCTTCTTCGGCCTCGGCGATCTTGGCGGCACGTTCTTCGGCACGCTCCTTGGCCTTCTCGCCCGGTTCGCCCTTCTTGGGGTTGTTGCGGGCCGCACGCTCCTTGATGCCGGCGGCGTCGAGGAAGCGGGCGACGCGATCGGTCGGCTGCGCGCCGACGCCCAGCCAGTAGCGGGCGCGGTCTTCGACCAGCTTCACGCGCTCCGGCGAATCCTTGGCGAGCAGCGGATTATAGGTCCCGATCTGCTCAAGATACTTGCCATCGCGGGGCGAACGGCTGTTGGCGACGACGATGCGGTAATAAGGACGCTTCTTGGCACCGCCGCGCGAGAGCCGGATGGAGATCGACATGTGAGTTACCTTTCGATTGAATTTGAACTGCTGAACTTAAAGAACTGACTTGAAATTATTTCTTGCGCGGCGGCCCGCCAAGACCGGGCAGACCGCCCATCGGGCCACCGGGACCGCCAAGGCCGGGGAGACCACCACCGCCGCCGCCCATACCGGGCATCCCGCCCATCGGACCGCCCCCGCCGCCGAACATCGCAGCAAGGCCCTTCAGCCCGCCCATCTTCTTGATCTGCTTCATCGCGCGGGCCATTTCCTGGTGCATCTTCAGCACCTTGTTGACCGTCTGCACATCGGTCCCGCTGCCTGCGGCCACACGCTTCTTGCGCTTGGCGTTCATCAGATCGGGATTCGCGCGCTCCTTTGGGGTCATGGAGGAGATGATCGCCTCCATATGGACGAGCACCTTGTCGTCCATGCCCGAATTGGCCATCGCGGCCTTGGCCTTTTTCATGCCGGGCATCATGCCAGCGAGCATGCCCAGCCCGCCCATATTGCGCATCTGCTTCAGCTGCATGGCCAGATCGTCGAGGTCGAACTTGCCCTTCTCAAGGTTGCGCGCCATCTTTTCGGCGTCGGCTTCCTTGATCGTGGCAGCCGCCTTTTCGACGAGGCTGACGACGTCGCCCATGCCGAGGATACGATCGGCGACGGAGCCAGGGCGGAAGGGTTCGATCGCGTCGAGCTTTTCGCCGGTCCCGGCGAACTTGATCGGCTTGCCCGTCACAGCACGCATCGAGAGTGCCGCACCGCCGCGTGCATCGCCGTCCATGCGAGTCAGCACCACGCCGGTCAGAGGCACTTCACCACTGAACGACTGGGCGACATTGACCGCGTCCTGACCGGTGAGCGAATCGACCACCAGCAGCACTTCATTGGGGGCCGAGACGCTGGCGACGGCCTTCATTTCGGCCATCAACGCATCATCGACATGCAGGCGGCCCGCCGTATCGAGCAGCAGCACGTCGAAGTTCTGCAAGCGCGCCGCTTCCATCGCCCGGCGCGCGATATCGACCGGCTGCTGGCCCGCCACGATCGGCAGGGTCGCGACATCGACCTGCCCGCCCAGCACGGCCAGCTGTTCCTGCGCAGCCGGACGGTTGACGTCGAGCGAGGCCATCAAGGCCTTCTTCCCGTGGCGTTCGCGGATCAGCTTGGCAAGCTTGGCGGTGGTGGTGGTTTTCCCTGAGCCCTGAAGGCCCACCATCATGATCACGACCGGGGGCTTGGCGTCCAGCTTGAGGCCCTCGACCTCCATCCCGCCCAGCGTCTCGACCAGTTCGTCATGGACGATCTTGATGACCATCTGCCCCGGCGTGACCGACTTCAGGACATCCTGACCGACAGCCTTTTCGGTGACGGCATCGATGAAGCGCCGGGCGACGGGGAGCGCCACGTCGGCTTCGAGGAGAGCGATGCGCACTTCGCGCATGGCGTCGCGCACGTCCTGCTCGCGCAGCGCGCCGCGGCCCTTGAGCTTGTCGAATACGCCGCCAAGCCGGTCGGACAGGGTATCGAACATCGCCTGCTTCTCCTGCCGGACACCGAGGCACCCGGAAAATGCGAAAAACGCCGGCGGACGAAACCTCGTCGGCCAGCGTTGCGATAATGCGCCCCTAAGGGGGAACGACATAATCGTCTTTGATCAGTGGTGACTGGTGGAGCCTAGCGGGATCGAACCGCTGACCTCAACACTGCCAGTGTTGCGCTCTCCCAGCTGAGCTAAGGCCCCGAGCCAGTCATCATGCGAAGCAGAGCATTGCACCCTGCCTGCGGGAGGCGGCCATTAGTGGGGCCGCCCCCGGCTTGCAAGCGAAAAATCAGGATTCGTCGTCGTCGTCGTCGCCCGAAGTGGCAACGCCAAGATCGTCGTCACCGCCGAGGTCGACATCATTGTCGGGCGAATCGCCGTCTTCGTCGATGTCCTCGATGTCTTCCAGATCATCGATATCGTCATCGCCGCCCAGATCGGCATCGGCTTCGACGTCCTTCTTCTTCTCGGCTTCCTCGAAGGGAATCGGCTGCTTGGACTTGAGCACCGGTTCAGGCGTCCACGTCTCACCGCATTCGATGCAGGTAACCGGATCTTCCTTGCCGAGATCGTAGAAACGCTCGCCGCATTTCGGGCAGGTACGCTTGGTACCCCATTCGGGCTTGGCCATTGTAGTTCCTCAAATCGGGCCGACCCTTCAGCAAGGGCGGGCCGGGCAGCTTTAAAAATCGTGGGTGGCTTTTTCGAAAAATTTGGCTCCCGGCAAGCTCTTTATCAAGAGCCAGGCGGGCAAACGCGGCGCGCCTTGCCAGAACCGCGGGGCGCTGTCAAAGACCGCGGCCTTATGACCAGCCACCGCTTCTCGCGCACCAACCCGCTCAAGGGCGCAATCCGCGTTCCGGGCGACAAGTCGATCAGCCACCGTTCGCTGATGTTCGCAGGCCTTGCCGTAGGGCGGAGCCGGATCACCGGACTGCTCGAAGGCGAGGACGTGCTGGCGACGGCGGCAGCCATGCGCGCCTTCGGAGCGCAGATTGCGCGCGGGGACGATGGGGCATGGACGGTCGACGGTGTGGGCGTGGGAACTCTGCTGGAGCCAAGGCAGGCGCTCGACATGGGCAATTCTGGCACCTCAACCCGCCTGCTGATGGGTCTGGTCGCCAGTCATGCGATCACCGCCACCTTTATCGGTGACGCCAGCCTTTCAGGTCGCCCGATGAAGCGCGTGATCGATCCACTAAGCCAGATGGGCGCCAGCATCGAAGCCTCGGCAGGCGGGACCCTTCCCCTGATGCTGCGCGGTGCATCGCCCGCAGTACCAATCACTTACCGCCTGCCAGTTGCGAGCGCGCAGGTCAAAAGCGCGGTGCTGCTCGCCGGGCTCAACACCCCCGGCATCACCCGCGTGATCGAGCCTGTCGCCACCCGCGATCATACCGAGCGGATGCTTACCGGCTTCGGCGCGAAGCTCGACGTGGGCGAGGAGAATGGCGAAACGGTGATCGCCATCCACGGCGAGGCTGATCTCAAGCCCTGCGACGTGGTCGTGCCGGGCGATCCTTCCTCAGCCGCCTTCTTCATGGTCGCGGCCAGCATCGTGCCGGGGAGCGATCTTACGATCATGAATGTCGGCCTCAACCCGACCCGCGCGGGGCTGGTCGAAGTGCTGCGCCAGATGGGTGCGGATATCACGGAAGAGAACCGCCGCGAGGTCGGCGGCGAGCCGGTGGCTGATTTGCGCGTGCGCCATGCCCCACTTTCGGGGGTGGATGTCGATCCGGCAATCGCACCTGCGATGATCGATGAGTTTCCGGTGCTGTTCGTCGCGGCAGCCCTCGCCAATGGTACCACCCGCACCTCGGGGCTTGAGGAGCTACGCGTCAAGGAAAGCGACCGGCTCGCCGCCATGGCCGCCGCTCTCCAGCTTGCCGGTGCGCGGGTGGAGGAGCACGAGGATGGTCTTACGATCCATGGAAGCCGCGGCGAACCGCTCCCCGGCACGCCCGAAGGTGCGAACGTGGCGACCCGGCTCGATCATCGCATCGCCATGAGCATGGCAGTGGCGGGCCTTGTCAGCCGCAATGGCGTGAGCGTCGATGACATTGCGCCGATCAACACGAGCTTCCCGACCTTCATGGGTCTGCTGGCCGAGGCGACCGCGTGAACACCCCGCTCGACTGGCCGAGCATCGTCGGACTTGTCGGCACGGCCTGCATCATCGGTGCCTACGCCTATCTGACGCTCGCCAGAGCGACCAATCCCTTCGTCCTGCACGGCACCAACCTTATAGGCGCGGCGCTGTTGACTGTCTCTCTGGTCTACCACACCAATTGGGCGAGCCTGGTGCTCGAGTTCTTCTGGGCCTCAATCGCCATTCTCGGACTGGTGCGGGCCTGGCGCAGCCGCAAGCAGGAGGCCGCATGATCATCGCCGTCGATGGCCCAACTGCCAGCGGAAAGGGTACCATTGCCAAGGCGCTCGCTGCCCATTTCGGACTGCCGCACCTCGACACCGGCCTGCTCTACCGGGCGGTCGGACGGCAGGTGCAGCTGAATGGTGGAGATCCCGAAAGTTCGGTCGATGCGCTGGCGGCCTGCGACTTTCCCGCAGCCTTGCTCGAAGACGAGAATCTTCGTTCCGAGGAAGTCGGCGGCTTCGCGAGCCGGGTTTCGGTGCATCCGGCGGTGCGCCGCGCGCTTTACGAACGCCAGCGCGCTTTTGCGACGCAAGCAGGCGGCGCGGTGCTCGACGGGCGCGATATCGGCACGGTCATCGCGCCTGAAGCCGAAGTGAAGCTGTTCGTCACCGCCAGTGTTGCCGAACGCGCCCGCCGCCGCTGGCTGGAGATGACCGGGCGCGGGATCGACGTTGCCCTCGCGGAAATCGAACGCGACATCGCCGCCCGCGACGCCCGCGACATGGGCCGCAAGGACGCACCACTGATCGCCGCGCCCGACGCTCTGGTGCTCGACACCACCTGCTTTAGCCGCGACGGCGCGATCGAAGCCGCGATCGAAGCCGTGCTGGCGCGGGTCGGGTAGACCCGGTTTTCCTTGCTTTTCGCGCATCCCTCCCCTAGGGGCCGCCGCGTTCTCACCGATCATCCGTGATTGATGGAACCTGCGCGTTCGGCATGGGGCCGCGCGCGGAAGTCTGCCTCTTGCCCCGCCAGCCCCGGCAATGGTGCCTGGGAAGCGGAGAAAGACCCCGGAAAAACCGGTGGCCGGTAGCACAACGAAACAGGACTGGTTCCACTATGGCAAGTCAAATGCCCACCCGCGCCGATTTCGAGGCGCTCCTCAATGAACAGCTCGGCGGCGCCGGCGAAGACGGCTTCGAAGGCCGCGTCGTCAAGGGCACCGTCACCGCGATCGAAAACGGCTATGCCGTGATCGACGTCGGCCTCAAGAGCGAAGGCCGCATCCCCCTCAAGGAATTCTCGCGTGGCGAGGACGACCACGGGTTGACCGTCGGCGGCGAAGTCGAAGTCTTCGTTGACCGCGTCGAGAACGCCGATGGCGAAGCCATGCTCTCGCGTGACCGCGCCCGCCGCGAAGCCGCGTGGGACAAGCTGGAAAGCGAGTTCGGCGAAGGCAAGCGCGTCGAAGGCCGCATCTTCGGCCGCGTCAAGGGCGGCTTCACTGTCGACCTCGATGGCGCCGTGGCGTTCCTCCCCGGCTCGCAGGTCGACATCCGCCCGGTGCGCGACGTCACCCCGCTGATGGACGTGCCGCAGCCCTTCCAGATCCTCAAGATGGACCGTCGCCGCGGCAATATCGTCGTCTCGCGCCGTGCCGTCCTCGAAGAAACCCGCGCCGAACAGCGCAGCGAGCTCATCAATGACCTGGTCGAAGGCCAGATCATCGACGGCGTGGTCAAGAACATCACCGATTACGGTGCCTTCGTCGATCTCGGCGGCATCGACGGCCTGCTGCATGTCACCGACATGAGCTACAAGCGCGTCAACCACCCGAGCGAAGTGATCGCCATCGGCGATACCGTGACCGTGCAGATCGTGCGCATCAACGCCGAAACGCAGCGCATCAGCCTCGGCATGAAGCAGCTCGAAAGCGATCCGTGGGATGGCGTCGCCGCCAAGTACCCGGTCGGCATGAAGCTGTCGGGTCAGGTCACCAACATCACCGAATACGGCGCCTTCGTCGAACTGGAGCCGGGCATCGAAGGCCTCGTCCACGTTTCGGAAATGAGCTGGACCAAAAAGAACGTTCACCCGGGCAAGATCGTCTCGACCTCGCAGGAAGTCGAAGTGATGGTGCTCGAAGTCGACAGCGACAAGCGCCGCATCAGCCTCGGCCTCAAGCAGGCCCAGCGCAATCCGTGGGACGAGTTCGCCGAAAAGCACCCGGTCGGATCGCAGGTCGAAGGCGAAGTCAAGAACGCGACCGAATTCGGCCTGTTCATCGGCCTCGATGGCGACGTCGACGGCATGGTGCACATGTCGGACATTGCCTGGGGCATCTCGGGCGAGGACGCGCTGGCGCTCCACCGCAAGGGCGAGATGGTCAAGGCCGTGGTGCTCGATGTGGATGTCGAGAAGGAGCGCATCAGCCTCGGCATGAAGCAGCTTGAAAAGGGTGCGCCTTCGGCAGAAGCAGCGACCAGCGGTTCGAGCCTGCGCAAGAACCAGACCGTTACTGTCACCGTGCTCGAAGTGCGCGACGGTGGGCTGGAAGTGCAGGTTGGCGAAGACGGCGCGACCGGCTTCATCAAGCGCAGCGACCTTGGCCGCGACCGCGACGAACAGCGCCCCGACCGCTTCCAGGTCGGCAGCAAGGTCGATGCGATGGTGATCGGCTTCGACCGTTCGAAGAAGCCCAACTTCTCGATCAAGGCGCGTCAGATCGCCGAAGAAAAGGAAGCCGTGGCACAGTTCGGTTCGTCGGATTCGGGCGCTTCGCTCGGCGACATCCTCGGCGCTGCCCTCAAGAAGGGCGCTGAGTAATTTGAGTGCGCCCGCCCCTCAAGGCGGGCGTCCTCGGTGAGTCCTTGTTGCCCTACCGCTCCGCTACTTGAGGGCGGAAGGGGAGCAATCAATCTACCGTAAGCTGGTAAAGGCCCGTCTGCTCTAACTGAGCAGGCGGGCCTTTTCCTTTGGCGGCGGCGGCTGTAGGGTGCCGGGCATGATCCATGTTCACCAGTTCCCCTGCCTCAGCGACAACTACGGCTATCTCGTCCACGACACCGACAGCCATGAAACTGCCGCGATCGACACCCCCGACGGCACCGAATACCTGCGCCAGGCCGAGCTAAAAGGCTGGCGCATCACTCAGATCTGGAACACCCACTGGCACCCTGATCACGCGGGCGGCAATGAAGCCATCAAGGCTGCGACCGGCTGCACGATCACAGGCCCGGCGGAAGTCGAAGGCAGGTTCCCGATCGACCGGATCGTTGGCCATGGCGACACGGTGATGCTTGGCGAGACGCAAGCCGCGGTGCTCGACGTTTCGGGCCACACCAATGGCCATATCGCCTTCCACCTCGCCAGCGCCGGGGTCGCCTTCGTCGGCGATTCGGTGTTCGCGCTGGGCTGCGGGCGGATGTTCGAGGGTGAGCCGAAGCAGTTCTGGACGAGCCTCAGCCGCATCAAGGCTCTGCCGCCCCAGACGCTGCTTTACTGCGCGCACGAATACACCGCATCGAACGCGAAGTTCGCGCTCCATGCCGATCCTGACAATGCCGCCTTGCAGGCCTATGCTGACGAAATCGCCGCCAAGCGCGCTCGGAACGAATGGACGGTGCCGACCACGCTCGAACGCGAGCTTGCCACCAACCCGTTCCTGCGCGCCGACGATCCGGCGATTATGACGAAATGGGGCGGCGCCGTGCCGCATGAGACCTTCGCAGCGCTTCGGGCGGCCAAGGACAATTTCTAGAGCGATGCAGGCCCTCCGGGTCGAACGTCTGTCGGACGATCTGTCCGGGATGATATTGGCTGACCTGCCGCCGCCTGTTCGGGCGCCCGGCGAGGTGCTGGTGCAGATGGGCGCGGCTTCGCTCAACTTCCCTGACCTGCTGATGACGCAGGGGGGCTACCAGTTCAAACCCGAACTGCCCTTCACAAGCGGTCTCGAATTCGCGGGCGAGGTTCTGGAGGCCGATCCTGAAAGCGGCTTTGCACCCGGCGACCGGGTGATGGGCGGCAACAAGACCGGGGCCTTTGCCGAACTAGCAAGCGTTCCGGCAGGCAAACTTGCTCCGATGCCCAAGGGCATGGATTTCCCGCAGGCGGCGGCCATGGGCGCGGCCTATTCGACTGCTTACACCGGACTGGTCGAACTCGGCGGATTGCAGGCTGGCCAATGGGTACTAGTCCACGGCGCGAGCGGCGGCGTTGGTCTTGCTGCTTGCGATCTGGCGCGGGCGCTAGGCGCGCGGGTGATCGCCACCACCGGCAGCGCCGACAAGGCCGAGCGCATCGCTGCCCTCGCCCAGCCCGACGCAGTGATCCTCGCCGAAGGCCGCTTCCGCGAACAGGTCGCTGACGTGACCGGCGGCGCTCTGTGCGACATCGTCTTTGATCCCGTCGGCGGAGACGTGTTCGACGAATCGACCCGCTGCGTCGCCTTCGGCGGCAAGCTGGTGGTGGTGGGCTTCACGAGCGGAAGGATTGCAGACATCTCCACCAACATCCCGCTGATCAAGGGCTTCAGCATCGTCGGCCTGCGCGCCGGCGAATACGCCCGCCGCTTTCCCGAGCGGGGCCGTGCCATCAGCGCCGCGATCAACGCTCTGGCCGAAGAAAGCCGCATCACTCCCGCGATCGACCGCACTCTGCCCCTCTCCCGCTGGCGCGAGGGTTCGAGGCGATGGCGCAGCGCCAGCTGGTGGGTAAAGTGGTGTTCGTGCCGGGCGGCTAGGCGCGCCTCTTCAATAGAGGTATTTGTCCTCGCGCACAGTGAAGATCAGATTGTAGCCATTGCCGGGCGTCTTGATCAGCTTGGTCTTCTTCTCGCCTTCGCGCCAGATCAGGGCCACGCCCGGCGAAGTCGTATCCAGCACCCCGCCACCGCCATAGCCGATGACGCTGCCGAAGGTGACCTGATCCGTTTCGGGCTCGCCCAGATCAGCGCGAAACTGGCGAAGCAGGCGCGCGTGGCAATCGGCATCGCCGTCCTGCGCGGCAAAGATGATGGTGACCAACGCCTTCTTCTCGGTGCGATAACCAATCGGAGCCTCGCAGCCGGGCAGCACCTCGACCCGCTTCTTCTCAAGCGAGGCCTTGAACGCCTTGACGTCCGCCGATGTGCTCTCGGTCGTGAATTGGCCCCACAGCGCAATGGGCGCGTGCGTTCCGTCGGTCTTGGCAGCGAGCAATGCCGAAATGCCGAGGGCCGGCATGATCAACCACAGGGCGGAAGGATTTCGCATGATTGTCTCCCGTTCTGCCAACGCATAAACTGCGACGGACAAAAGAAAAAGGGCGGCCTCGCTGGACCGCCCCCCTCTCCGTAACCGGAAAAATGCGTGGCTCAGAGCGAGGAGATGACCTCGTCGGCGAGCTTCTTGTCGGCCTTCTTGTCATGGGCCTTGACGATCAGCACCTTGGAGGCAGCGGCTGCGGCGGTGACTGCCTTGGCCTTGACTTCGGCCACGGCAGCACGCTCGGCAGCAGCAATCTTGTCTTCGGCCATGCGCTGGCGGCGGGCGACCATCACTTCGCTGTCCGCCTCGGCCTTGGCCAGGATCGCATCGGCTTCCTCTCGGGCACCGGCGAGCATCGCTTCGGCGTCCTTTTCGGCACCGGCAATCTTGGCCGCATACTCAGCGCGCAAGGCTTCGGCTTCCGCGCGCAGGGCCTTGGCCTCGTCCAGCGCCCGGCGGATCTCGGCGATCTTGGCGTCGAGCCCACCGGTGATGATGCCGGGAACCTTCTTCCAGATGAACACCGCGATCAGCACGGTCATCGCGAGCGCGACCCACTGATAGGAATCCATGCCCAGGACACCCGGTTCGGCGTGGCCATCAGCCCCGCTGGCGAGCAGCAGCAGAATATCAGCCATGCGCCATCACCTCCTTGACTGCGGCTTCTGCCGCAGCGAGTTCGACTTCGGCCCCGGCGACACGGGCGACGATGTCACGCGCTGCGTCAGCAGCCACGCCCTCGACTTCAGCCATCGCACTGGCGCGGGCAGCTTCAATCGCGGTTTCGGCTTCCGCAAGCCGAGCATCAAGCCGGCCCTGCGCATCGGCCAGCTTGGCCGCACTGGCCGCTGCCGCCTTCGCCTTGGCTTCGCCGATGAGCGCCTGAGCCGCAGCCCGGTTTGCATTTTCACGGGTGCGCCAAGCTGCTTCTTCGCTATCGGCCGCGTCACGGGCAGCCTGAGCCGCGGCAAGGTCGCCCGCGATCTGCTGGTCTCGCAGGTCCACAGTCCCCATGATCTTGGGAACCATCCCGAGACCAACGACGAAGAACGTGAGACCGAAGAACACGAGCAGCCAGAACACCTGGCTCGACAGCGTATCGGCGATTTGATCGATCTGAGGCATTGTTGACCTTTAGCCGGAAAGCGCCTGTGGAACGGCCATCCGGGCGCTTGGGGCAAACCCAGCAAGCACCCGAAGGGCCGTATGCCGTCTTAGCGGAAGATCAGCAGAACGGCGATCACGAAGGCGAGCAGGCCGAGCAGTTCGGCAGCCGCAAAGCCGATGAACAGGCGGCCCTGCTGGCCGTCGGCAGCACCCGGATTGCGCAGCGCGCCTTCGAGGAACGAGGCGAACACGTTACCCACGCCGAGCGCGGCGAGACCGGCACCGATCGCCGCGAGACCGGCACCGAGAAGAGCTGCAGCAGTAGCGTCCATGATACTAAACTCCTTGATAAAAATCTGTGTGTTGATGAGGGGTGTTAAGAGAGCCTCACAGCCCTCAGTGAAGGTTTTCCGCGTCGTTGATGTAGAGCGAGGTCAGCAGCGCGAAGACATAGGCCTGAATGCCTGCGACAAGAATTTCGAGCGCGCTGATTGCGACCATCAGGATGAAGCTCGGAATACCGACCATCACGCCGGTACCAATGCCGCCGCTACCGCCCGCGATCACGAAGCTCGCCAGCACCTTCAGCAACACGTGGCCGGCCATCATCGCGACGAAGAGACGCAGCGCGAGGCTGAAGGGACGCACCATGAAGGAAACAAGCTCGATCAGGCTGATAGGCAGCGCCAGAAATGCCGGCGTCCCCGAGGGCCAGAACAGCGAGAAAAAGTGCAGACCATGCTTCCAGAAACCGACGATCAGGACGATCGAGAAGCTGATGATCGCCAGCACCCCGGTGACGGTGAAGTGGCTGGTAAAGGTGAAGGCATGCACCCCGGGGATCAGACCGACCGGCACAAGGCCGAGCAGGTTCCCGAACAGGATGAACATGAAAAGCGTAAAGATGTAAGGCACATACTTGCGCCCGGCCTTGCCGACATTGGCTTCGAGCAGATCGTCGATGAAGCCGGTCATGCTCTCGACCGCCATCTGCCAGCGCCCCGGCACCAGTTCGCGCTTCATACCGCCTGCGACGAACACCCAGACGAGGATGGCGGTCAGAGCCATCCACAGCGCGGAATTGGTGAACGCGATGTTGATCCCGTCAGCCAGTTGCCAATCGGACCCCAGCAGGGGTTCGATGGTGAACTGCTTCATCGGATCGACCTTGCCTTCTTCGGCTGCCACGATCGAAAGATCCCCAAATGTTTCACATGAAACACGCCCCAAGAGGGGACCTGAAGGTGGGCAAGCAGGGGTCTAACCCTCGCTATCCCGGCCCTGGGCCTCATCTGCGGGGCGCGAATTCGCGCTGAGAATAATGCTTCTGAAGGCTGATGCCGTTCCAAGGAACAGCCCCGCCAACAGACCCCAGGGCTGGATCCCGAGCAATGCGTCCACCGCAAAGCCGATCACCAGGCCGCCGATGATCCCTCCCAGAAGGTTGGCCAGAGCGCGGTTGCCGCTGCGGTAATTCGCATCGACACCCTTCACCTGCGGCCGGTTGCGCTGTTCTTCACGCTCGCGTGCGGCCTTGAGCCGCGCTTCGAGCGCGTCAATCCGCGCATCCTCGTGAATGGGTTCTCGGGCGGGTTTCTCATCATTCATGCCATGATCCCCAAAAAGGTTGTTCAAGGCACGCGCGACGAGGTGCCCGCCGAGGGCGCCGCCCCCTTAGAAGGGGGGCACATATGTGTCAACATGGCCAAAGGCACAGATTGTGCAGGTGCGAACTTGTTTTTCGCAGCCGCATCCGCAGCTGCGTCCTCGGCGAGCTTCAGGCCCTGTGGGCCTGATCGCCTGCGGGCGGGCGGCCGCCCTTGCGGTCGCTGCGCGCCCGGAACCGGCATCTTCATCGGGTCTTGCGATGGTCCGGCCCGCCAACGGACGGGCCGCCAGGCCGGGGTCGAAGGCGCAGACGTGCGAAGCACACCTGCAAGGCCGCCCGCAAGTGCGCGAGCCAGAAAGGCTCGAAACGCACCAAGACTATGCCCGCGCAGGCGGGCGCACAAACCTCAGGGACAGCGCGGATCGCGAATCGGAGCATCACCGGTGCGGGTTTTCCAGGTGCCGTCGGGCGCCATGTATTTCTCGCCTGCCACGGTAGCGGCAATCGCGATGCAGCCGGAGGTGAAGGCGTATTCCTCAGGCGTTGCCTTCTTTTCTACCGCCTTTTGCGAATAGACCGCCTTGCGCTTGATATTGATGTCATTGACCAGCCGCTGGAGCGCTGGATCGGCATCGCCGACAATGCCGAGGTAACCATCCGGCTTCTCGCCGACCTTGCCCGCTGCACGCGCGGCCGCATAGGCAGGGTCACGCTGCGCCAGCGCCGGAGCGGCGACAAGCGCTGACAAGGCTAGCCCGGCACCTGCGGCGATAAGCAAACTGCGCATCATTCTTCCTCCCATCCGACCCGATGCCAGCCTCACCTCTTCAGAAGATATCGGCATTTTCATCGATCGTGTTCTTCGCGTCCTCCGCCAGACGCAGGATCACCTCCTGCTGGATCGTGATGTTGAGCTCGATCACGATCGGCTTGTCGGGGGCGGCGATGTTGATGCATCCCCCAAGACCTGCCGAAAGGATCAAGCCTGCCGCCATCACGGCCCGGCGCCTGTTCCTGACGTACCGCTCCATGGCTGCTGCCCTTGTCCCGATCATTACCGGGGATGTGGCAGCGCGCCGCAGCGCGGTCAATTCGTGGTCTGTCATGGCTGACTTTCGCTTTCAGGAGGTTGAACGGAATTGCGAGGCACGAGGCGGCCGTTCTCGACCCGGAACCGGTCTTCGAAACTGCCGAGATAGTTCACATCCCAGAACGAACGCACCATCGTGGCGAGTTCGTGGAAGTTTTCCGAACGGACATTGATCTTGAACCGGATCGGCAGCTTCGCAAGGCGGCGGGTGATGAAGTTCTGGCTCGTGCCCTGGCCCTGCCGCACCCCGTCGAAATCGAAATTGGTGATGATCTCGCCTGCAAGGTCGCCGTTGAGGCCGACGCTCATCTGCCGGTAATCCAGCGAACGCAGCGCCTGAAAGGCGTAATTGCCCATCGCACCCAGATCCTCGTAGGTCAGCTCGCCGATATAGGCGACATTGCCTCCCGGCGCGCGGGCGATCAGCACCCCGCCTTCGATCCGGCCATTGCCATTGGCGTCGAACACGACCGGCACGGTGCCGTCGAAGGTGCCGGACGCGCCCAGATTGGTGAGTTCCATCTGCGCCACGAAAGTCGCAGCATCCAGCCCGGTGATCTCGAACACATACCGCCGTTCCTCAGGCTGGCTGAAGTCCATTACCAGCGGCCGCATCCTCAGATCGCCGCCCATGAACGGGAAATGGGCATCCCGCAAAGACAGCAGGGTGCCTTCGCGGACATCGAAGCGCACCATGCCGTCCAGCACCTCGATCCCCGGATTGATCGCGGCAATGCGCAAGACCTGATCCGGCGCTGTCGTGAGATTGACGAGATCGGAGAAGGCGACCTTGCCGGACAGGCCGCGCACCGGGCCGAAGGCGGCCGCAAAATCAAGGCCGTCGCTGGCGAAGGAACCGGAACTGGTGATGCTCTCGCCGCTCCAGTCGATCCGCCCTTCGCCGGTCAGTGTGCCGTCGGCAAAGGCGATCACGCCCTTGGCAAGCATCGAGAGGTCTTCGGGCTGAAGGTCCCTGTCAAACCTGATCCCCGGCACCTTGAGCCGCGCGCCCCCTTGCGCGCGATCGAGATCGTGGGTGATCGTGACATCGGCGATCCGGGCGCCAGCGCGCGGCTGACGCAGGCTCGCCTCGGCGGTGATGCGGTTGTCGGCCAGCGTGAGGGAGGCGCCCTGTGCCTCCAGAGGGTTGAAGCGTGCCTCACCCGTTTCCGGCCGGTCCGACAGGAGGAAGCTGGCCTCCTCCACCTGCAATGTGCCATCGGCAAACCGCCAGCGCCCCGTCATCGCGTCAAGATCAAACGGCACCGCGCCCAGCCGCGCGCTGGCGCCGTCGAACCGACCCTGCACTTCGCCATCAAGGCTGCCGGTGAGGCTGGCGGCGGCAAGGCGCATTTCGTTCGCACCACTGCCGATCCGCGCATCGAGACCATCCAGCGCGAATGGCTGGGGATAGCGCAGCCGAACGGCGCTGGCGGCCAGCGTTGCGGGGCCATCGGCCATCCGTCCGGCAAGGCTGATCGGGCCGCTGCGCGCCGCCAGTGTCAGCGTTTCGCCATAAGCGAGCATCGGCCCCGGCCCATCAGGACACAGGGTGAGGCTCTGGCGCGCAAATGAGAGCCCGGACAATTCAAGCCCGGCAAAGCGAAGCGGCAGGCAGCGCGTTCCGAGGGCGAGACCACGCGCAGGCGTCCAGCTTCCGTCAATCGGGACGACGAGATCGCGCATCGTTCCTCCCGGCAGGTCGCCGCTCGCCCCCAGCAAACCGTCAAAGGCAAGGCTGCCATCCGCGCCCGCTCGCAATGTCAGCCGCGGGATCGCGAGCCGGTTTGCCCCATGGGCATACTCAGCCATCACCAGCCGCAGCGCCCAGCCGTCACCCCGTTGCTGTTCCATCCGGCCATTGATGTTCGGCAGACCTTCGCCGCCTGCAAGGATATTGCCCTTGAGGCCGGTGAGCCCCTCCCGGCCGATCCCGGCGCTGGCCTGCGATATCGCCAGAACCGGAGTGCCGCGGCGGCTGGTCAGGGCGGCTTGGGGCAGAATGAAGGCGATATTGTCGTCCTTGTGCCGGATCATGGCCTTCGCGCCGAAACGCGCCCCGCCGAGCGCGCGGCCCGTGGCGGTGCGCGCTTTGGCGATGAGCGGGGACAGCATGGTGCCGCGCGTCCCCTCCGCAGCAGCAGCAAGCGCGGCATCAATCTGCTGCCCCGGTTGCAAGCCCGTGCCGGCGAGTTCGCCCTCCCACTGACCCTGCGTCAGTCCAGGCGCGCCGCGCCACGCGCCCTCGGCCGACAGGCGCGCAAGGCGGCCCTGCGGCATTGCCGCGTCCATCACTGCGATGTCATGGGCAACCGCCAGACGATCCCTGGTCCAGCTGACGTCTGCCGTCCCCGAAAGGCTGGCGCCACTTGCCGCGGCAAACGCCGCGCCGCGCCCCTCGATACGCAGATCGCCCTCGGCAGAGGAGAAATCGCGCGAGAGGCTGAGAACCGTTCCGATATCAGCCCGTGCGAGCCGCGCCCCGCCGCAATCCAGCCCGCCCAGCCGCATCGGCCCTGCAAGCCGAGGCGCACCGGCCTTGGTGACAAGCTTGCCGAACAAGGTTGCCTTCTCGGCCCGGCAGCTCTGCGTGCCGATCCCCGGCGCGACCGCCGCCAGCGATCCGGCGAACCCGTCATCGAGCCTGCCCCTCCCCTCAAGCTTGATTCCGACCGGGCCGTAATCGCTTTCCAGCAAGGCGCGGCCATCGCGGATCGTCATGTCGATTGCAGGCAGGCTGGGGGGCGCGTCGCTTCCGGTGAACACCAGCGGGTCGAGCGAACCGAGGCTGAAGCTGCCATCGCGAAAGCGCGCATGAACCCGCGCGCCTTCGATCACCACGCCGCGCACCTCCGGCCCCGACCAGCCCACACCCAGCGAAACCGCGAGGCGTTGTGCGGTGAAATCGGGCTTTGCCGGATCGCCCACCACCAGATTTGCAATCACCTGCTCGCGCGGGGAGAGGGAAATGATGTCGTAGGTCGCCGCGATGCCGCGCGCGGCGAGATAATCGTCGATGGCATCTGTCGCGATGCGTTCGCGGTCGATCCATGCCGCGCTGCCGCCGACCAGCAGGCACAGCGCAAGGCCTGCCGCGATTCGCCCGCGCCAACGCTTCCGCTTGCGGCCGTCTTGCGGCCCGTCGATATGCTCATCGTCTGCCATCGGCATCGTCCCCGACCCTTGCGCGCATCATCGCGCAAAGGCAATGAGGCATAAGGAACAACGCTTTCCCGGAGGTCGCATTGCCGGAAGCTGAAGAGAGTTTCCCGTTTCTCGACAACGCCGTGCCCGATTGGGATGCGGGCAAGGCGGCTGGCGACGGGCATCGTGCGCGCCTGCGTGCGCGGTTGCTGACGGGCGGTGCAGAGGCGCTCGCGGATTACGAGGTGCTTGAATATCTGCTGTTCGCCGCGATCCCGCGGGGCAATACCAAGCCGATGGCCAAGGCCCTGCTGGCTCAGTTCGGCAGCCTTGCAGGCGTGATGAACGCCGATCCCAAGGCGCTCCAGCGGGTCAAGGGCGTGGGCGAGAACTCGGCGGCTGCGCTCAAGGCTGTGGCAACCGCAGCCCGGCGCATGGCGCGCGGAGAGATCATGGGCAAGCCAGTGCTCGGTTCATGGCAGGCACTGATCGATTACCTTACCACCGACATGGCGCACCTGACCGTCGAGCGTGTCCGGGTGCTCTATCTCGACACCAAGAACCGCCTGATCGAGGATCATCACGTGGGCGACGGTTCGATCGACGAAGCCGCGATCCACCCGCGCGAAGTGATCCGCCGGGCGATGGATGTGGGCGCCTCTGCCATGATCCTCGTCCATAATCACCCCTCGGGCAGCCCCGAGCCGAGCCGCGCCGACATCCAGATCACCCAGCGCATCGCCGAGGCCGGACGGCACATGGGCGTCACCGTCCACGATCACGTCATCATCGGGCGCGAGGGACATACAAGCCTCAGGGCCAAGGGTCTTATCTAGCGCTCTTGCCATCCGCGCCCCGCCCGCCTAGCCCGCGCGGCGAGAATCCAGCCCCAAATGGAGCCGCCCGATGGTCCCCCGCTATGCCCGCCCTGCCATGACCGCCCTGTGGGAGCCGGAGGCGAAATATCGCATCTGGTTCGAGATCGAAGCGCACGCCACCCAGAAACTCGCCGATCTCGGCGTTGTGCCGCAATCCGCCGCCAAGGCGCTGTGGGACTGGTGGGCGACCAATCCGACGATCGACGTGGACGCCATCGACGCGATCGAGGCCGTAACCAAGCACGACGTCATCGCCTTCCTTGACTGGGTGGCGCAGCAGGTGGGCGAGGAAGCGCGCTTCATGCACCAGGGCATGACCAGCTCCGACGTGCTCGACACCACCCTGTCGGTACAGCTGGCGCGCGCCAGCGACATCCTGCTGGCCGATCTCGACGGGCTGCTCGCCGCAATCAAGACCCGCGCCGAGGAGCACAAATACACCCCCACCATCGGCCGCAGCCATGGCATCCATGCCGAGCCGGTCACCTTCGGGCTGAAGCTGGCGCAGGCCTATGCCGAATTCGACCGCTGCCGCGCGCGGCTGGTGGCAGCGCGGGCGGAGATCGCCACCTGCGCCATATCCGGCGCGGTCGGCACTTTTGCCAATGTCGATCCGGCGGTGGAGGAATATGTCGCCGAGCAGCTTGGCCTCGCCATCGAACCTGTCTCCACCCAGGTGATCCCGCGTGATCGCCATGCCATGTTCTTTGCCACGCTGGGCGTGATCGCCAGCTCGATCGAGCGGCTCGCGGTGGAAATCCGCCACTTGCAACGCACCGAAGTGCTGGAGGCCGAGGAATATTTCTCGCCCGGCCAGAAGGGTTCAAGCGCCATGCCGCACAAGCGCAACCCGATCCTCACCGAAAACCTCACTGGCCTCGCCCGCGTGGTGCGCTCTGCCGTCACCCCGGCGCTGGAGAACGTGGCGCTGTGGCACGAACGCGATATCTCGCATTCCTCGGTCGAGCGTTACATCGGCCCGGATGCCACCATCACGCTCGATTTCGCGCTGGCGCGGCTGACTGGCGTGGTCGAAAAGCTGCTGGTCTACCCTGCGCGCATGGAGAAGAACCTCAATCGCATGGGCGGCCTCATCCATTCGCAGCGCGTGCTGCTGGCGCTCACGCAGGCAGGGCTGACCCGCGACGATGCCTACCGGCTGGTGCAGCGCAACGCGATGAAGGTGTGGGAATCGGATGGCGCGCTGTCGCTGCTTGATCTGCTCAAGGCCGACGCCGACGTCACCGCCGCGCTCTCTGCCCAGCAGCTCGAAGAGAAGTTCGACCTCGGCTACCACTTCAAGCACGTCGACACGATCTTCGCGCGGGTGTTCGGTTGACTTCGGCGGTGCTGGACATGCCCTGCAAATCGCCTAGTTTCGCCGCGGCTGTCGGGCAATGGGAGAGGGGCCGCTCGTGAAGATCCTGCGCACAATCATCTGGGTTCTGGCAGCGGTCGGCTTCCTGATCTTCGCGATCTATAACTGGCAGCCGGTCGAGCTGAAGCTGTGGCAGAACCTGGTGCTGGAAACCAAGGTGCCGGTGGTGGTGATGCTGGCCTTCCTGCTCGGCCTTCTGCCGATGTGGGCTCTGCATCGCAGCGTAGTGTGGGGTCTCAATCGCCGGGTGCGGGCGCTGGAGACCTCACTCAAGAACACCGCGCTGGCGCGCCAAGCCGATCTCACCGCAGCCACAGGCGCAGCGCAGACGGCGGATATGTCTGTGGACAAGTCCGGGACAAGCGCGGGAGAGACAAGCACGCCGCTCGGCCCGGTGGACAGCAATACCGAAGGAGGCAGTGGCAAGTGAGCAACCCGGTCTATCTCGCGCTCGACGTGCCGCAGCTGGAACCGGCCAGAGCCTTGGTCGAGAAGGTGAAGGCGCATATCGGCGGGGTGAAGCTCGGCCTCGAATTCTTCTGCGCTCACGGCGCACACGGCGTGCATGAAATCGCCCATTGCGGTCTGCCGATCTTCCTTGACCTCAAGTTCCACGACATCCCCAATACCGTCGCCCGCGCGATGCAGGCGATCCATGTCTATGAACCGGCAATCGTGACGGTCCATGCCAGCGGCGGGCGGGCGATGATGGAGGATGCCAAGGCTGCCGCTGCCGAAGGCTGCAAGGTGGTGGCAGTCACCATGCTCACCAGCCTCGATGCGGCCGATCTGACCGCAACCGGCGTCTATGGCAGCGCCGAAACGCAGGTCATGCGCCTTGCCGAACTGGCGCATGAAGCCGGGCTCGACGGGATCGTGTGCTCGGGTCAGGAAGTCGGGATGGTGCGCAAGGCGTGGCGCGACGGGTTCTTCGTCGTCCCCGGCCTGCGCCCAGCGGGGAATGGCACCGGCGACCAGAAGCGCGTCGTCACCCCTCGTCAGGCACGCGATAACGGCGCAAGCGTGCTGGTCATCGGCCGGCCCATCGCGCGGGCGGAAGACCCGGTCGCGGCGGCGCGGGCGATCGAGGCGACGCTTTAGGCAGACCGGCCATGGCGGACGAGGCCACCCCAAACCTGCCCTCGCGCGATTTCGCAGCGACGGCGGCGTTCTACGCCAGGCTCGGGTTCGAGGAGGACTACCGCTCGAACGGGTGGATGATCCTCTCGCGCGGGGCGTGACGCTGGAATTCTTCCCCTATCCCGATCTCGACCCCTACCAGTCCTCGTTCAGCTGCTGCCTCAGGCTCGACGATCTGGGCGCGATGATGGCGCAGGTGGAAGCGAGCGGCGTGTCCGATGCGCGCCACGGCATCCCGCGCTATCACCCCGCCGCGCTTGATCCGGCCGGACTGACGATTGCCTATCTGATCGACCCGGACGGCACCCTGCTTCGCCTGATCCAAAACCTCTGACCCGCATGGCCACCATCACCCCCGCCACCGCCGCTGATGCCCCGGCGCTGAAAGACCTGCTCGAAGCCGCCTATCGCGGGGATTCGGCCCGGGCCGGGTGGAACCACGAGGCGGACATTCTAGACGATGAACGCATCGAGCGCGCCGAACTCGACGCTATGCTGGCCGATCCGGCGGTGACGGTCCTGACCGCACGCGACGGGGACAGTCTGACCGGCTGCGTAGCGGTCACCCGCATAGACTCTCGGCTCGGCTATCTCGGGATGCTGTGCGTCTTGCCGACCCTGCAATCGGCAGGCCTCGGGCGCCGCCTGCTTGACGCTGCCGAAGACCTCGCCCGCGCGCTCGGCATCGCGGCGATGGAGATGACCGTGATCGACAGCCGCGCCAGCCTCATCGCGTGGTACGAACGGCGCGGCTATGCCTTAACCGGCGAGCGCCGCCCCTTCCCCATACGGCGCGATCCGCCCATCACCTTTGTGGTGCTGGAAAAGCCGCTCGGCCGCGCGTAATGCCCCAGCGATGACCGGCGCCTTCGTCAAGATTTGTGGGATTTCCACGCCCGAGGCCCTGGCCGCCGCGGTGGGTGCGGGGGCGAGCCATGTGGGCTTTGTCCACTTCGCCAAAAGCCCACGCCACCTGAGCCTTGCCGACGCCGGGGTTTTGCGGCGTCAGGTGCCTTCGCATGTCAAGGCGGTGCTGCTGGTGGTGAACCCCGATCCCGCGCTGCTGGCCGAGGCGGTGCGCACTGTCGCGCCCGATGTGGTGCAGTTCCACGGGGCCGAGCCGCCCGAAGCCCTCGCCCGCTTCCGCGCGGAAACGGAAATCGAGGCATGGCGGGCCATGGCGGTGAAGGATGCCGCCAGCCTTGCCAACGTCGCGCAGTTTCGCAGTGCGGCCGACCGCGTGCTGCTCGATGCCCCCGCCACGGCTCTCCCCGGCGGCAATGGCACGGCGTTCGACTGGAGCCTGCTCGCCGGGTGGCAAGCGCCGCTTGCCTGGGGGCTGGCGGGCGGGCTGACCCCCGCGAACGTCGCCGAAGCAATCCGCCTCACCGGCGCGCCGCTGGTGGATACTTCTTCTGGGGTCGAGCGTTCTCCCGGTATCAAGGACGTGGACAAGATCGCGGCCTTCTGCAAAGCGGCACGACAAGCATAACCTCCGTTCGCCTCGAGCGAAGTCGAGAGGCCTTCACCCCGGCGCAACAAGTGTCTCGACTGCGCTCGACACGAACGGCATTAATGGACTGATGAACACACCTCTCAATTCCTTCCGCAACCTGCCGGACGAGCGCGGCCATTTCGGCCAGTTCGGCGGGCGCTATGTCGCAGAGACGCTGATGCCGCTGGTGCTCGATCTTGAGCGCGAATACCGCAAGGCGCAGGCAGACCCGGCGTTTCAGGCGGAATTCGACGACCTGCTCGAACACTACGTCGGTCGCCCATCGCCGCTCTATTTCGCGCCGCGTCTCACGGAAGAACTCGGCGGCGCACAGGTGTGGTTCAAGCGCGACGAGCTCAATCACACCGGCGCGCACAAGATCAACAATTGCATCGGCCAGATCCTGCTCGCGATCCGCATGGGCAAGAAGCGCATCATCGCCGAGACCGGCGCGGGGCAGCACGGGGTGGCTACCGCGACGGTCTGCGCGCGCTTCGGCCTGCCTTGCGTGATCTACATGGGCGCCGAGGACGTGAAACGGCAATCGCCCAACGTGTTCCGCATGAAGCTGCTGGGGGCAGAAGTCGTGCCCGTCACCAGCGGCGGCGCGACGCTCAAGGACGCAATGAACGAAGGGCTGCGCGACTGGGTCGCCAACGTCCACGACACCTTCTACATCATCGGCACCGCGGCAGGCCCGCACCCCTATCCGGAAATGGTGCGCAACTTCCAGAGCGTGATCGGCAAGGAAGCCCGCGCCCAGATGCTCGACCGCGTGGGCCGCCTGCCCGACCTGCTGGTCGCGGCGATCGGCGGCGGATCGAACGCGCTGGGGCTGTTCCATCCCTTCCTCGATGATCCGTCGGTCAAGATGCTCGGCGTGGAAGCCGCAGGCCACGGCCTCGACGGGGACGAACACGCCGCCAGCCTGCTCGGCGGATCGCCCGGCGTGCTCCACGGCAACCGCACCTACCTGCTGCAGGACGAGGACGGCCAGATCACCGAAGGCCACTCGATCAGCGCCGGGCTCGATTACCCCGGCATCGGGCCAGAACACGCGTGGCTGAAGGAAAGCGGCCGCGTCGATTACACCGCCGTCACCGACGAGGAGGCGCTCGACGCCTTCCAGCTGCTGTGCGCGACCGAGGGGATCATCCCGGCCTTGGAACCCTCGCACGCGATTGCAGCGGTGAAGAAGGTCGCGCCGACGATGCCGAAGGACGCGATCATCCTCGCCAACCTGTGCGGCCGCGGCGACAAGGACATCTTCACCGTGGCGGAGCGTCTGGGGGTGGAGCTTTGAGCTTTCGTCTGATTGCTATGGCCATAGCGTGGATCTGCGTGATCGCTTATCCTGCCGTGTTATTGTGGGGCCTTAAGTTCGAAAACCCCTTGCTAGAGCTTCCGCTTGTTTTTGTTTGGTTCGCAGCGGTTCTCTTCATTTACAGAGACTGGAAAAAGGGAAACTGGCGTGCTTAACCGCCTCTCCGCCACCTTCGCAGCCCCCCGCCCTTCGCTCGTCTGCTTCATCACCGCAGGCGATGGCGACACCGCGGCCAATCTCGATGCGCTGGTCGAAGCCGGGGCGGACGTGATCGAACTGGGGATGCCCTTCACCGATCCCATGGCCGATGGCCCCGCGATCCAGAGCGCCAATCTGCGCAGCCTCGGCGCGGGCACCACCACGGCGGACGTGCTCCGCTATGCGACCGACTTCCGCGCCCGGCACCCCGATGTGCCGCTGGTGCTGATGGGCTATGCCAACCCGATGGTGCGCCGCGGCCCCGAGTGGTTTGCCGATGCGGCGGCGCAGGCGGGCGTTGACGGCGTGATCTGCGTCGACATTCCGCCCGAGGAGGACGACGCGCTCGGTCCGGCACTGCGCGCCAAGGGCATCGCCCCGATCCGCCTTGCCACGCCAACGACCGATGCGGCGCGCCTGCCGCAGGTGCTCGAAGGGTCGGAAGGCTTCCTCTACTACGTCTCGGTCGCCGGGATCACCGGCAAGCAGCAAGCGCAGATCGAGAGCATCGAGGCCAATGTCGCGCGTATCAAGCAATCCTCTGATCTCCCCGTCGCGGTCGGCTTCGGCGTGCGCACCCCCGAACAGGCCGCAGCCATCGCCAAGGTCGCGGACGGCGTGGTGGTCGGCTCTGCGCTGGTGGAGATTTGCGGGGCCTATGGCGCGCAGGCTCCGGCCAAGCTAAAGGAGCTGACCTCCGCCCTCGCCCACGCGGTCCACACCGCCCGTCAGGAGCAACTGGCATGAACTGGTTCACCCGCGTCCGCAACTCGCTGGGCTTCGCGCCCGAGAAAAAGTCCACCGAGAAGGACCTGTGGATCAAGTGTCCCTCGTGTCAGGAGATGCTGTTCGTCGCCGATTACGAGGCGAACCTCTCGGTCTGCCCCAAGTGCGACCATCACGGGCGGATCGGGGCCGATGCGCGCCTCGCGCTGCTGCTCGATCCGGGGTTCGAGGTGCTGCCGCTGCCCAAGGTCACCGAAGACCCGCTCCAGTTCAAGGACACCAAGAAATACACCGACCGCCTCAAGGCGGCGCGCGCTGCCAACCCGCATGAAGACGCCTTCGTGGTCGGATCGGGCTTCATTGCCACCCGCCCGGCGGTGGTCGGCGTGCAGGATTTCGGCTTCATGGGCGGCTCGATGGGGATGGCCGTGGGGCAGGCCTTCTGCGACGGCGCGCAGAAGGCGCTGGATCGCGGCTGCGCCTATGTCGTGGTGACCGCGGCGGGCGGTGCGCGGATGCAGGAAGGCATTCTCAGCCTCATGCAGATGCCGCGCGCGACTGTGATGACCCGGCGGCTGAAGGCGGCCGGGCTGCCCTATATTGTGGTGCTGTCAGACCCCACCACCGGCGGGGTGACCGCCAGCTACGCCATGCTCGGCGATATCCATATTGCCGAGCCGGGCGCGCTCATCGGCTTTGCCGGTCAGCGCGTCATTCAGGACACGATCCGCGAACAGCTGCCCGAGGGCTTCCAGCGCGCCGAGTACCTGCACAAGCACGGCATGGTCGACATGGTCGTGCCGCGCCGGGAGTTGAAGGCGACACTGGGTCAGGTGCTGGACTATCTGACACCGGTGAAGGCGGCGTAATACGAAAACGTCATCCCAGCGAAAGCTGGGACCTAGGGCGTCAAATGCGGCGCTTGCCGCTTGAGGCCCCAGCTTTCGCTGGGGTGACGAGGTAGGCATGAAAGATTTCGGCACATCCGACGATCCGCGCGTGCAGGCGCAGCTTGATCGCTTGGCCCGCCTGAGCCTGCCGCAGGGGCGGCTCGGCCTCGACACCATCCGCGCCCTGATGGAGCGCCTCGGCAATCCGCACCGCAAGCTGCCGCCGGTGTTCCATGTCGCGGGGACCAACGGCAAGGGCTCGACCTGCGCCTTCCTGCGGGCGATGCTGGAGGCCGAGGGCTACCGCGTCCATGTCACCACCAGCCCCCATCTGGTGCGCTACAACGAGCGCATCCGCCTCGCAGGAGAGCTGATTTCCGACGCAATGCTCGCCGAGGTGCTGGCCGAGGTGCTGGATGCCAGTGAACAGGGGGGCGAGGACCTGGGACCGAGCTTCTTCGAAGTCACCATCGCCGCCGCCTTCCTGGCCTTCAGCCGCACGCCTGCCGATGCCTGCGTGGTCGAAGTCGGCATGGGCGGGCGCTTTGACGCCACCAACGTCCTCGAACCCGAGGCGCTGGCCGCCTGCGGCATCGCCGCACTCGGCCTCGATCACGAACGCTTCTTGCTGGCACCCGAAGAGGGCGTGCCGACCGAGCCGATGGCACGGATTGCCTTCGAGAAGGCGGGGATCGCGAAGAAGGGCGTTCCGCTGGTGACGCTGAGCTATCGCCCCGAATCCAACCACGAGGTGATCGCCGCTGCCCGGCGCGCAGGTGCGCCGCTGGCGATGCAGGGCGATGCATGGGACTGCCGCCCCGGCGCGATGATGACCTACCGCGATCAGATGGGCGCGTTCACCCTACCCCACCCGGCCCTCGCGGGCGCGCATCAGGTGCTCAACGCCGGGCTCGCGCTCGCCATGCTCCAGCATCAGGACAAGGTCCGGGTTGGCCCGATGGCGATGTCACTGGGGCTGCGGCATGCCCGCTGGCCTGCGCGGATGCAGCGCCTTTCGCCCGGTCCGCTGGTGGGCGCACGCGAGGTGTGGCTCGACGGCGGGCACAATCCGCAGGCGGGCGCGATGCTGGGTGCGCACTTTGCGGGTCAACGCCTTCACCTCGTCATCGGCATGATCGAGGGCAAGGACCCGGCCTCGCTTATTGGCCCGCTCGGGGACGCGCTCGTCACCATCACCGCCGTGCCGGTGCCGGGGCACGAATGGCATCCGGCGAGCGCCTTCGGCCCTGAGGCGCACCCCGCCCCCGATGTGCCAAGCGCGCTGGCGATAATCCCCGACGACGGCCTGCCGATCCTCATCGCCGGATCGCTCTATCTCGCGGGCGAGGTGCTGCGGCTGAACGATGAACTGCCGGACTAGCTCTCCGGCTCGGGCGGCTGGACTACCTCAGGTGTGACCACGCCCGACGCGCGGCCCTTTCGCGCCTGCCGCGCCCATTCGATAAGACACAGCACCACCGCGAAACCGCCGATCCCGGTCGTCAGGATGAAGACGTCGTAATAGCCCTGCTCCTCGATCATCTGGCCCAATGCCCCGCGCCCCAGAGTCCCCACGAGCATGGTAAGCGAGGACAGCAGCGCGTACTGGACCGCGCTGAAGCGGGTGTTCACGATCGAGGAAAGATAAGCGACGAACGCCGCTCCGGCGATCCCCACTGCAAGGTTTTCGAACATGATCACGAAAGCCAGCTTTGCGAGCCCCGGCGAGGGCGGAGCTGTGACGAACAGAAACGAGAATACGAAGGTCAACCAATCGATCGCCTGCGTGAAGCCGACCGCATCGCTCGCCGCCTGCATCATTGTCCCGCCAATAGCGAGTTCTGCGTACAGCAGGTTGGTCAGCGCTGCGAGCAGCGCCCCGATCGTCAGCGTCTGCATCCTGCCGAGCGCGGATAGCATCACGCCTCCGATCCCCAGCCCGCCAATAATCGCGAAAACGCCAAAGATCTTAGAGGCAAATGCCACATCCTCGTTGGTGTATTGCAGTTCGCCCAGATAGAACGGGTAGGCGAAGGTTCCCCAGATTGCATCACAGATGCGATAGATGAGGACCAGCGCGAAGATCAGAATCAGGCTCCAGCCCATACGCCCCACGAATTCAACCAGCGGAACCAGCAGCGCACGATAGAGGTGGTCGAGCGCAAGATTGCCCGCCGCAACGCTCTCCCCCTCGCCGATCAGGTCATTGCCATTGGCCTTGCGGTTGAACAGCAAGGCGGCGATGACCGACGGCAGCACGATTGTGGCAAGGATGATGAACGGCCCCATGTTGGCGGTGAACTCGGTTGGGTCGGGTCTTCCCTCGGGTCCGAGCGGGAACATCCCCAGCAGCCAGTTGAAATCGAAGTAGCGCTGCGCGCCAAACAGCGAAAACTCCAGAACCGGCAGGAACATCTCCACATAGCCGCCCAGCGCGCGCACCATGAAAATGCCAAGCGTCAGAAGGCTCCAGCCCCAAAGCGCCAGAACCCAGAAAAGATATCTGTTGCGCACCGGATAGCGCACCTCACCCGGCATATAGAGCCGCGCCAGCGCATCCTCTCCCGCCGGCTGGCCTGGCGTGTCGCCATGTCGCGCATCCGGCGCAAAAAGGCCGATTGTCCCGATGAACAGAAGGATGGCACCCATGACCATGTAGGTCTCCGGCCAGCCGATCTGCGCGGCGATGATCAACCCGAAGGCACCGCCCACCAGTGCCGCCAGCCGGTAGCCCATCTGATAGACCGCGGAGAGGATATCGAGAGGCGCCTTCTCATCCGCCACCTCAATCCGCCAGGCGTTGATGGCGATATCCTGCGTGGAACTGGCAAGCGCGCCAATCCCCGCAAGCAGCGAAAACCAGCCCAGTTGCGACTTTGGCTCGAGCAGGCTCAGAGTAACGAGGATCGTGCCGAGCAAGACCTGCATCAGCACGATCCACTGCTTGCGCTTGCCCAGCCGCATGAAGGCGGGAATGTTCACGCGGTCGACAACCGGTGACCAGATGAACTGGAAGGAATAGGCCAGCCCGATCAGGGAAAAGACGCCCATCGTCTTCAGATCGACCTTGGCCTCGTCCAGCCACGCATAAAGGGTGCCGAGGAACAGGGCGTAGGGCAATCCGCTCGCAAAACCGAACAGCGCCATATAGCCCGTCTTGCGCTGCGCCATGGAACGCAAGACCACGCTCCACCCGGGCTTGCCGGCGCGCGCTTCAGCCATCGATATGCATCCTTGTTCTCGATCCCATTTGAATGCACCATTAGGCCGGGACGAGAGGATGAGAAAAGAGCGATGAGCGCCTTGGCAACAGATTACCCCCGATCGTCGCCGACGCGGGGCCAGCTTGCCCTCGCCGAAGCGATCCGGACAGGAGAGGGGCGGCAGGCGGGCGGGATCCAGACCGTGCCGGCAAGCAACTACACCTGCCCCGATCACTTCGCGCGCGAAAGGGCGGCGCTGTTCGATCGGCTGCCGCAGGTCATCGCGCCGAGCGCGCTGTTGCCCGAGCCCGGCATGGCCGTACCGCATGATGCGACCGGCCGCCCGCTGCTGCTGACCCGCGACAATGAGGGGCGCGCGCATGTCTTCCTCAATGTCTGCCGCCACCGCGGAACCCGGCTGGTAGAGGGAAATGAGGTGCAATGCGCCAAGCGGCTCGTATGCCCCTATCACGCCTGGACTTACCGGCTCGACGGCGGGCTGATGGCCCTGCCCCGGCCAGAGACCTTCCCGGGGCTCGACAAGGCGGATTTCGGCCTCGTCGAACTGCCCAGCATCGAGGCAGGCGGCCTGATCTGGTTTGCGCCTGAGGAGGGTGCGGACTTCGCCCATGCACAGGAATTGGGCAGTGATCTCGATGCCTTTGGGCTGGGCCAAGCGCACCTGTTCCGCCGCAAGCTGCACACGGTCAAGGGCAACTGGAAGCTGATCATGGATGCTTTCCTCGAAAGCTACCATGTCACCCGCCTGCACGCCGCCACCATCGGCCCGTTCTTCAAGGACGGGATTACCGCCGGCGACCAGATCGGCCCGCACCAGCGGTCAGCCGTGGGCCGGCTGGAAGAGATGGAGGGGGTCGATCTGACTGACATGGCGCAGCTGCGCCGGGTGGTGACTTTCGCCTACCAGCTTCTGCCCGCCACGATCATCGTCCCCAGCCCCGATTATGTGAACGTGATGGTGCTGATGCCGCAGGCCGCCGACCTGACGCTGGTCGAGGATTTCATGCTCATCCCCGAGGCTCCGCAAACCGAAAAGGCGCTGGCGCATTGGGAAAAGAGCTGGAACCTGCTCGACGGGGGGGTGTTCGCCTCCGAGGATTTCCGCGCGGCGGAGCTCGGCCAGCAGGGGCTTTCGAGCGGCGCGGTCAGCCATGTGACGCTCGGCACGCTGGAAGGCGGGATCGCGCGGTTTGACCAGATCGTGAGCGAGGCCTTGCGGGCGGCGGGCTGAACGCCTACCCGCCCGCCTATGCCCACCCAGCCCCCTCGCTCCGAAGGTCGCCCCGAAGGGGACCGTATCGCCAAGCTGCTCGCCCGCGCCGGCATCGCCAGCCGCCGCGAGATTGAGCGCATGATCACCGAAGGCCGCGTGGCGATTGACGGCAAGGTGCTCGACACCCCTGCCACGATCCTTACCAGCCTTAAGGGCGTGACCGTCGACGGCCAGCCCGTCACTGCAGCCGAGCCGACGCGGCTGTTCGCCTTCCACAAGCCCACCGGCCTCATCACCGCCGAGCGCGATCCGAAGGGCCGGCCGACGATCTACACCGCGCTGCGCAATGCCCTGCCCAAGGGCGCGGGGCGGGTGATGCCGATCGGGCGCCTCGACCTCAACACCGAAGGCCTGCTACTGCTCACCAATGACGGCGAAGTGAAGCGCAAGCTTGAACTGCCAGCATCGGGCATTCCGCGCACCTATCGCGCGCGCGCCTTCGGCGCGGTGTCACAGGAGCAGCTCGAAGACCTGATCGAAGGCGTCGAGATCGACGGCGTTCGCTACGGCTCGATCGATGCCAATCTCGAGCGTTCCTCAGGGCGCAACCTGTGGATCGAGATGACCATCACCGAAGGCAAGAACCGCGAGGTGCGGCGCGTGCTCGAACATCTCGGGCTTCAGGTGAACCGCCTGATCCGCGTCGGCTATGGCCCGTTCGCCCTCGGCGATCTGCCGCGTGGGCAGGCAGTGGAGCTCAAGGGCAAGCCGGTCGACCGTTTCCTTGCCGATCTTGCGAAGGGCAACAGGAAGTGAGAATCATTGCCGGGGAATGGCGGGGCAGGAAACTTGTCGCTCCCAAGGGCGAGGCGACCCGTCCCACCGCCGACCGCGCGCGCGAGACCCTGTTTGCGATGCTCACCAGTCGCCTTGGTAGTTTCGAGGGTCTGCAAGTTGCCGATCTGTTTGCAGGCTCGGGCGCATTGGGGCTTGAGGCGATCTCGCGCGGGGCCGCGCATTGCCTGTTCGTCGAGCAGGACCGCGCAGCGCTCGATTCGATCCGCACCAATATCGCCGCGCTCGGCGCGCAGGCACGCACGCGGGTCGAGGCCGGTTCGGTGATGGGCCTCCGCACTGCCCTTGCCCCGCTCGATCTGATCCTCGCCGATCCGCCCTATCAGTCGGGCGCTGGCGAAGTCGCGCTCGACCGGCTGCTCAGGCTCGGATGGATCGGGCCGGAAACATGGATCGCGCTGGAAACCGGCGCGAAGGAGCACGTGGCGGTCAAGGGCCTTGTCGCCGACACCACGCGAAAGGTCGGCAAGGGGATGCTGCACCTGCTGCGTCTCGACGCGGCCGACGTCTGAAGCCCGCCGTCGACAAGCCCGCTCTCGCGGCTTGCCCAGACGGCGATTGTTCTCTACCTGTTCGCATGAGACAATGAGCAGCAACCTGCCCTCCCCCGCGCCCGGACGCGATGCGGTTCCCGCCTATGCCGCGCGGCTGAACCCGCCGCAGCGCGCAGCAGTGCTAGCGACCGAGGGCCCGGTGCTGATGCTGGCGGGCGCGGGAACGGGCAAGACGGCGGCGCTCACCGCCCGCCTTGCGCATCTGGTGGCGACGGGCCGCGCCTACCCTTCGCAGATTCTGTGCGTCACCTTCACCAACAAGGCGGCGCGGGAAATGAAGGAACGCGTGGCGCACCATCTCGGCCCGCAGGCGGAAGGCCTGCCGTGGCTCGGCACTTTTCATTCGATCTGCGCCAAGATGCTGCGCCGTCATGCCGAACTGGTGGGCTTACAGCACAATTTCACCATCATCGACACCGACGATCAGTTGCGCCTGCTTAAGCAACTCATCACCGAGGCCGAGCTGGACGAGAAGCGCTGGCCCGCGCGCCAGCTGGCCGGACTGATCGACCGCTGGAAGAACCGCGGCATGAGCCCTGCCGACTTGGACGCGGTGGAGAACGAGGCCTACGCCAACGGGCGCGGCACAGCGCTCTATGCCCGCTATCAGGAGCGTCTGAAGCAATTGAACGCCTGCGATTTTGGCGATCTGATGCTGCACATCCTGACCATCCTGCGCGGCCATCCGGACATCCTCGCCGACTACCAGCGCCGGTTCCGCTACATCATGGTGGACGAATATCAGGACACCAATGCGGTGCAGTATTTGTGGCTGCGCCTGCTGGCGCAGGGCCACAGGAACATCTGCGTCGTGGGTGACGACGACCAGTCGATCTATTCCTGGCGCGGGGCGGAGGTCGCCAACATCCTCAGGTTCGAGAAGGATTTTCCCGGCGCGGAAGTGATCCGGCTCGAACAGAACTACCGCTCCACGCCGCATATCCTCGGCGCGGCTTCAGGGCTGATCCGCGCCAACAGCCAGCGCCATGACAAGACCCTGTGGACCGAGGTCAACGGCGGCGACAAGGTCAAGGTGATCGGCGTGTGGGACGCGCCCGAGGAAGCGCGCCGGGTAGGCGAGGCGATCGAGCGGCTGGAGCGTGAGGGCGCCGGGCTCGACAGCATCGCCATTCTCGTGCGCGCGCAGTACCAGACCCGCGAGTTCGAGGACCGCTTCATCCAGATCGGGGTGAATTACCGCATCATCGGCGGTTTCCGCTTCTACGAACGCGCCGAAATCCGCGATGCGTTGGCCTATCTGCGCCTGATCGCCCAGCCTCAGGACGATCTGGCATTTGAACGCATCCACAATCAGCCCAAGCGCGGGCTCGGTGCCAAGGCGCTCGAACAGATGCACGCCCACGCCCGCCGCACCGGCCTGCCGCTCGCCGCCGCCGCGCTGCAACTGGCCGATAGTGACGAGCTGCCCAAGCGCGCCGCTGCCACCATCGGCGGGTTGATGCGGCAGTTCCTGCATTGGCGCGAACAGGCCGAGACGCTGTCCCCTGCCGATCTGCTGCGGTTGGTGCTGGAGGAATCAGGCTACAACGCCATGCTTTCTGCCGACCATTCGCCCGAAAGCGCCGGCCGAGCGGAAAACCTTTCCGAACTTGCCCGGGCGATGGAGGAATACGCGACGCTCGGCGATTTCCTTGAACACGTCAGCCTGGTGATGGATAACGAGCGCGCCGATCAGGGCGAGACAGTCACGATCATGACGATCCACGCCGCCAAGGGCCTGGAATTCGACAACGTCTTCTGCGTCGGCTGGGAAGAAGGCGTGTTCCCCTCGCAGCGTGCCATCGACGAGGGCGGACTTGCCTCGCTGGAGGAGGAGCGCCGCCTCGCCTATGTCGCGATCACCCGCGCGAAGCGACATTGCACCATCCTGCACGCCGCCAACCGCAGGATCTACGGCCAGTGGGTGAGTTCGATCCCCTCACGCTTCATCGAGGAGCTGCCGGGCGAACATATTGATCAGGAAAGCACGCTTAGCGGCGGTGCGAGCCTGTGGCGGGCCAACTGGCGCGAGCAGGAAGACCCCTTCGCCCACGTCGCCCGCGATAACCCCGCCAAGGCACAGCAACGCGGCCCCGGCTGGCAGCGGGCTTTGACATCGGGCTACGAAACCAAGCCCGCCCGCGTGCGCGAGAACACCCGCTCAGCCGCCAACTTCGCCGCCCCGGCGCGCAGCGACATCGCCATCGGGGCGATGGTGACCCACGCCAAATTCGGCACCGGCTGCGTGATCGATCAGGAAGGCAACAAGCTCACCATCCTGTTCGAGGATGCAGGTGAGAAACGGGTGCTCGACAGTTTCGTGACGGTCGTGGGTTAGGCTTCAGCCAAAACCAACATCGAGAAAACTCGGTCGCGGGCCGTTCCATTCGCCAGCAGGAACCGGTTCGTCATCCTCGTGATAACGGCGGCGCGGTTTGCGGTCGTCGCTGGCGGTAACACGATCGGTGCGCGGGGCCGATTTTTCGCGGCGCGGGCGTTCCTCGCGCACAGAGCGCTCTTCGCGGGCGCGACGCGGCTTACGTTCGGCGCGTACCTCGCTAGCTTCATCGGCGGGAGCCTCGTCCTTCGCGGCTTCGGCCCTGGCGATCACTTCGCTCAGATCAACGCGCACGTCTTCCTTGCCGAACACCTTGATCGCCGCGCCGGTCAGTTTTTCGACATTGGCGATGGCTTCAGCGTCTTCTTCCGAGACGAAGGTGAAGGCGCGCCCCTTGGCTCCGGCGCGGCCCGTGCGACCGATGCGGTGGACGTAATCGTCCGGGTGCCACGGAGTATCGAAATTGAAGACGTGGGAGACCCCCTTGATGTCCAGCCCGCGCGCTGCGACGTCGGAGGCGACGAGGATGTTGACTTCGCCCTTCTTGAACCGGTCAAGCTCCTTCAGGCGTGAAGACTGGTCCATGTCGCCGTGAATTTCGCTCGAACGGAAACCATGGCGGTTGAGGCTCTGGTTCAACTCGCGCACCGTGGTCTTGCGGTTGGCGAAGATGATCGCGGTTTCGACCAGATCATTCTCAAGGAACCAGCGCAGCGTTTCGCGCTTCGAACGCGCCTTGACCGGCACCTTGAAGGCGGTGATGTCGGCATTGGTGGTTGCTGCGCGGGCGGTTTCGATCCGCTTCGGATTGCTCAGAAACTTCTTCGCCAGCTTCTCGATCGGCGCGGGCATGGTCGCCGAAAACAGCATGGTCTGGCGGGTTTCGGGGAGCTTGGAGCAGATGAACTCGATATCGGGGATGAACCCCATGTCGAGCATCCGGTCCGCCTCGTCGATCACCAGCAATTCGCAGCCGTTGAGCATGATCTTGCCGCGCTCGAACAGGTCCATAAGGCGACCCGGCGTGGCGATCAGCACGTCGACCCCGTCGCTAAGCGCCTTCAGCTGATCTCCCATCTGCACGCCGCCGATAAGCAGCGCCATCTTGAGATCGTGGTTCTTGCCGTATTTCTCGAAATTCTCGGCCACCTGCGCTGCGAGCTCACGCGTCGGCTCAAGGATCAGCGATCGCGGCATCAGCGCGCGGCGGCGACCGGCGGCCATCACGTCGATCATCGGCAACACGAAGCTCGCCGTTTTGCCGGTCCCGGTCTGAGCAATGCCGATCAGATCCTTCATCATCAGGATCGTCGGGATCGCCTGCGCCTGGATCGCGGTCGGCGTCGTGTAGCCCGCGTCCTCGACGGCTTGGAGCAATTCGGGCGAAAGGCCGAGATCGGCGAAAGTCATGCGGTGTGTGGTTTCCGAGAATTGCGGGCATGGTTGCTGCCGGGATTGCTGGCCTTGCGCGCGCGCAACGCTCGTCCAAGCCGCCGCGCCTTTCCCGCAATTGCTCGCAAAAGTCAAGGAATCACGCCGTGTCGGGCGGGATGATCAGTTACCTGCTGCGACCAGATGACGCATCACTTCCACGTCGCAACGCACGCCGGTACGCGAATGAAGCTTGTCACGTTCGGCACACAGCCGACCATCCTTGTTCTTTTCGACATAGAAACCCGAATAGAAGTCACGGGCGTGGCACGATTTTTCAAGATTGACCGAGATCATCCGCTGATCGCGCAGGAACAGCACCAGCCGGTTGCCGCTGCCGGTCTGCACCCCGGCAATTCTGTCCAGCGGCACGCACTTTTCCTTGCGCGCTTCCTCGAAACGCGAAGGCAAGGCCCGCTGAGGCAATTCGGCCAGCATGTTCTGGCGCGCAGCGGGCGCAGCCGGCGCGATCCGTACGACAACGCGTTGTTCGATGCGCACCTGCCTTGCGGTGGCACTTCCGCGCAGAGCGGACAGCGGGTTCACGAGCGGTGGCTCCTCCGGTGCTGCCGATGCTGCTTCGAACTGCACAGCCGACTCCGCTGACGACGGTTCGATGCTCGGCGCAGGCACGGCTTTTGGCACATCGGCACCTTCCGCTACCAAAGGCAGCATAAGGGCAAGCGGTGCAGCAAAGGCGAGCAGACTGTCCATGGCAACGAACGAGAACTCTTCAGGCAGATGTGCCGCGATTGCGACAAGTGCATTTGCCGCGCAAGCAGCACGGTCTGGCCTAGCAGCGGCAATTGAACCGTGGCTTAACTGCGAAGCGGCTGCAACGGAAACGGGTGGCATTATCACGCAAGAGTGTGGCATTGACGCCACAATGAATCACCCCACCCCACCTCCTTGCCCTGCGACCAGTGCCGAAGCCTTTCTTGCCGCAGCGACAGAGCTTTTGGGGCCACGCGGCCTTACCACCGATCCTGACCGGATGGACGCATGGCTGACGGACTGGCGGGGCCGCTACACCGGACGGGCGCTGGCGCTCGCGTCCCCAGCCTCGACGACGGAAGTCGCGGCGCTGGTGAGGCTGTGCGCGGCACATAGCGTGCCGATCGTGCCGCAGGGCGGCAATAGCGGAATGGCGGGCGGCGCAACCCCAGACACCACCGGTACCGCGATCATCCTCTCACTCAGACGGATGAACGCGCTTCGTGACCTCTGCGCAGAAACGGGCCAGGTGGTGTGCGAGGCTGGCGTTGTCCTGCAGTCTTTGCATGAAGCGGCTGACACAGTCGGCATGCGCTTCCCGCTTACGCTCGGCGGCAAGGGATCGGCGACCATCGGCGGCCTGATTGCGACCAATGCGGGCGGGACACAAGTGTTGCGTCACGGCACCATGCGCGCGCAGGTTCTGGGGCTGGAGGCGGTGCTGGCCTCGGGCGAAGTCCTTGATCTCATGACCCCGCTCAAGAAGGACAACCGCGGCTTCGACCTCAAACAACTGCTGATCGGGTCGGAAGGCACGCTCGGCATCGTCACCGCAGCGCGGCTGCGCCTGCTGCCGGCTCCTGTCGGCCGTGCAACCGCGTGGGTGGGTCTTGGCAGCATTGTCGAGGCGCGCACGCTTCTTAGGCGCATGGAACGCGCTCTGGGCGAGACGCTCGAGGGCTTCGAAGTCGTTCCTGCCCATTGCCTCGCCAGCGTCCTCGCGCACCAGCCCGGCGCCCGAGCACCGCTCGCCGAGCGTCATGCGTGGAACGCTTTGATCGAATGCGTGTCCCCCTCGAAGGACAGTACCGCTCTCGCAGCGACGCTGGAGGCCGGGCTCGCTGCCGCGCTAGATGATGGATTGATCGCCGACGCCGTGCTCGCTGCCAACGACACCCAGGCCGAAGCCTTCTGGGCCCTGCGTGACGGGATTTCTGCCGCCGAACGCGCCATTGGCCCGGCAATGCAGCACGATATCTCAGTTCCGGTGGAGGCAATGCCCGAGTTCATCCTTGCCGCCACCCCGGCGATCGAGGAAGCTCATCCCGGCACCCGCGCAGTCGCTTTCGGGCATTTGGGTGACGGCAATGTCCACTTTCACGTCCTCGCCCCGGCAGGTGCCGTGCGCGGCGTGTGGGAAGAAGCCGATGGCAAGACGGTAAGTGCGCAGGTCTATGACCTCGTCACCAAGTGGGGCGGTTCGATCAGCGCCGAACATGGGATCGGGCAGATGAAAGTGGACGAACTCGCCCGCCTTCATGATCCGGTCGCGCTGGCGGTGATGCGGCAGGTCAAGCAGGCGCTTGATCCTGGTAACCTGCTCAATCCGGGGAAACTCCTGCCCGCGCTTCCGGTCGCCTGACCCTCGCGGCTTGCGCGGCCTTGCGCAAACGCCTAAGGGCCGCGCTTTCGGCGGGGCGCTCGCTTTTCCGCTGAGGGGACCCATCACCAGGCTTTTTTGGAGACACGCCATGGCCAGCGCGCCGCAACCGCAACTTCCGTTGTTCTACAACGACCTCCTGCCGCTTAACAGCCGTGACCACGCCGACTGGAAGGCCGGCACGCTGGAGAACGCAGCCTACATCGCATCGACCCACGCGATGCCGCTGACGACCGACGAATTCGTGGACGCCCAGCGTGATTTCCCAATCGTGTTCACGGCCGGCGAGAACCCGCTGCCAATCGTGCTGTTCGGCCTTAACGAAGGGGTCAACACCTTCGTTGGCGAAGACATGAAGATCAACGCTCCGGTCTACCTGCCGGCCTATGCGCGGCGTTACCCCTTCATCCTCGCCAAGCTGCAGCCGACCAGCGACGATATGTCGCTGTGCTTCGATCCGACCTCGGGCCTGCTCGGCAAGCGTGAAGACGGCCTTGCGCTGTTCGATGAACAGGGTCAGCCGACTGAATACACTCAGGGTGTGCTCGAGTTCTGCCGCCGCTTCGAGGAAGCTGGCCATCGCACCAAGCTGTTCATGGATGAGCTGGCCAAGCTCGACATCATGATGGACGGCGAAATTGCCATCACCCGTAACGACATGCCCGACAAGCCTTTCGTCTATCGCGGTTTCCGGATGGTGGACGAAAACAAGCTGCGTGAACTGCCTGCTGCAAAGCTGGAAGAGCTGTCGAAGAACGGCATGCTGATGCTGATCTATGCCCACCTGTTCTCGCTCAACCTGATGCGCGCTCTGTTTGAACGCCAGATGGCGCAGGGCAAGGTTCCGATGACGAGCGAGGGCGCTCCCGCACCGGCCATCAACTGACCGCTTGGCCGGCGCGCGTCGGCCCCGGTTCATGAACAAACCTCGGCGGGCAGGCTGGCCTTCAGGTCGCCTGCCCGCTTTCCATTGGATCTTGCGTGCTCATTCGGCCGCTTGCCGCATTCCATTGTCCTCACCGCCGGCCAGCAATGCGGCTTCCGCGCCAAGTTCGCGCACCAGACCGGCAAGCATCGCGGCGACAGCAGGCAGTCCGGCACCCGGCTCGGTCAAATGACGATCAAGGTAGGTCGCGCGGCATACCTCGATCTGCATCGCATGGACGCTGTCCTGCGGCGCGCCATGGCGATCAAGCACATAGCCGCCCGAATAGGGCCGGTTCTGCGCCGCCGCCGCACCGCGCCCTTCGAGATAGGTCAGCGCTCGCCCCATCAGCACGTTGTCGCAGGACGCCCCAAAGCGGTCGCCCAGCACGAAGATCGGCGCGCGCATTTCACCCTCGGCAGGACGCAGTGGCGGCATCGAATGGAGGTCGATCAGTAGCGCGACGCCCCACTGCGCGCGGATCCGTGCCAGTTGTGCCGCAAGCGTTTGATGATAGGCGCGGTGGATGCCTTCAATCCGCGCCGCAAGCTCAGCCGGTCCGAGCCGCCCGCGCCAGATCTCGCCGGACCCTGGAAGGCGGCGGGGCACAAGCCCCAACCCACTGCGCGCACGGGCATTGCCTCGCTGGCCCGGATCGGCAGAGGGAAAATCCCTGGGCTTGCCACCTTCGACCATGTCCCAATCAATATCGTCTTCCGCCCGGTTAAGGTCGAGCAGCGCACGCGGTGCGTGGGCGACCAGAAGCGCCGCGCCGGTTTCACGCGCAATTGCCACGCCGAGCCGGTCAACATGACGATCCTCCAGCCGCAACTGGGCAAGGTCGGGATCGCGCATCCGTGCCGTCACCGCCGGCGGATAGGTCCGTCCTGCGTGCGGCACTGCGACAAGGACAGGAAGGCTAAGCCGGGGCGGCACTGTCAACGTGAAGGCCGGGGCGCTGCCCAACCCCGGCACTTGTCCGCCGCTTACTGCAGTGCGGACATTGGCGGCAGAATCCGGCAGGGAGCGATTGACTGGAGGCATCGGAGGCCCCTTGCTGCCGCCTTTGCGAACCTCTGTCAAAGCCTTATCCTCGCAAGTCACTCCTGCAAGCCAGACCGCTCCGGGTGCATTTCACCGCAGGGACAGGGATTTCTTAAGCCGCGCCTGCTAAAGCCGGGGCCATGACAGCGACACGCACTCCCCGAATTCTGCTCGCCGAAGACGAAGACGCCATGCGCGCTTATCTTGAGCGCGCGCTCGTGAATGCCGGCTACGAAGTGAGCGCGGTCGACCGCGGGACGGACGCCGTGCCGCTGCTTGAAGAAGGCGACTTCGATCTCCTGCTTTCGGATATCGTGATGCCCGAAATGGACGGGATCGAGTTGGCCCAGCGCTGCGCCGAAATCTCGCCGCGCACCAAGGTGATGTTCATCACCGGCTTCGCTGCGGTGTCCCTGCGGGCCAGCCGCGAACAGCCGGCTGCGCGGGTGCTGTCGAAACCGTTCCACCTGCGCGACCTTGTCCTTGAAGTGGAGCGGGTGTTCGAGGAAGCCGGCGAAGCGCGGGCCTGAGCCATCACAGGACGGCGCGAATCGCTTGCACCTTTTGCGGTGCTGCGTTAAGGGCCGCCTCCGCCCCGCTTGGGGCGCCGATCCGATGGTGTGGGCGTATAGCTCAGTGGTAGAGCACTATGTTGACATCGTAGGGGTCGCAAGTTCAATCCTTGCTACGCCCACCATTGGATGATTGACGGTCGTTGAGCCGTCCCAGCCCGCTGGTTTCAGCGGGCTTTTTCGTGCCTGCATCCAGCGCAATGGCTGTTGCGTTTCATTCGCAGCCCTGCGCGCTTGCAAGCCTGCCCTCCTCTGCTAAAGCCCCCGCGGGATCTTACACAGCTTCCTGTCGATCACGCACAGCCTCGCAAGAGACGGGGCAAGAAGGATAGGGCAACACACATGGACAAAATCAAAGTCGCCAACCCCGTCGTCGAACTTGATGGCGACGAGATGACCCGCATCATCTGGCAGTGGATCCGCGAAAGGCTGATCCTGCCCTATCTCGACATCGATCTGAAGTATTACGACCTGTCGATCGAGAACCGTGATGCGACCGACGATCAGGTGACGATCGATTCCGCCAACGCGATCAAGCAGTATGGCGTGGGCGTAAAGTGCGCGACCATCACCCCCGACGAACAGCGCGTCGAGGAATTCAGCCTCAAGAAGATGTGGAAGAGCCCCAACGGCACGATCCGCAACATCTTGGGCGGCGTCGTCTTCCGCGAGCCGATCGTGATCGACAACGTGCCGCGCCTCGTTCCGGGCTGGACCGATCCTATCGTGGTCGGCCGTCATGCCTTTGGCGACCAGTACCGCGCCACCGACACCCTGATCCCTGGCCCCGGTAAGCTGCGGCTCGTGTTCGACGGTGAGGATGGCACCAAGATCGACCTCGACGTGTTCGATTTCCCCAGCGCCGGTGTGGCGATGGCGATGTACAACCTCGACGATTCGATCCGCGATTTCGCCCGCGCCAGCTTCAACTACGGCCTCAACCTCGGCTGGCCGGTCTACCTCTCCACCAAGAACACGATCATGAAGGCCTATGACGGGCGCTTCAAGGACCTGTTCCAGGAAGTGTTCGACACCGAGGGCTTCGCCGAGAAGTTCAAGGAAAAGGGCATCGTCTACGAACACCGCCTGATCGACGACATGGTCGCTTCGGCCCTGAAGTGGAGCGGCAAGTTCGTGTGGGCGTGCAAGAACTACGACGGCGACGTGCAGTCCGACACCGTGGCGCAAGGGTTCGGCTCATTGGGCCTTATGACCTCGGTGCTGATGACCCCGGACGGCAAGACCGTGGAGGCCGAAGCCGCCCACGGCACCGTCACCCGCCACTACCGCCAGCACCAGCAAGGCAAGGCGACCTCGACCAACCCGATCGCCTCGATCTTCGCCTGGACCCGTGGGCTGATGTATCGCGGCAAGTTCGACGGCACGCCCGATGTGGTGAAGTTCGCCGAAACGCTTGAGCGCGTCTGCATCGAGACCGTGGAAAAGGGCTACATGACCAAGGACCTCGCCCTGCTCATCGGCCCGGGGCAAGCATGGCAGACCACCGAGCAGTTCTTCGAGACCATCGTCCAGAACCTAGAAAAGGAAATGGCCAGCTGGGCCTGATCTCTTTCTGACAGCATCAAAAGCCGGGTGGGTCAAACGGTCCGCCCGGCTTTTTTTGTTGTGCAAGCTGTTGGTGACAGTGCGTCCTTCGCGCGTTAAGCCCGCTAAGTGGCTGGCGAACTGACCCTCTCTCCGTTCCTGTCCGATGCGCTGGTGATCCTGGGTGCCGCCGGGATCGTCATTCCTGTCTTCGCGCGTTTCCGGATTACGCCCATCATCGGCTTCATCCTGATCGGTGTGCTTGTCGGCCCCTATGGCCTCGGCTCACTGGTCGAACGAATACCTTGGCTTTACTTCGTAACGATCAGCGACCCGGAATCGCTTACCCCATTTGCCGATTTCGGCATCGTGCTGCTGCTGTTCGCGATCGGGCTTGAGCTGTCGTTCAACCGCCTCTGGCAGATGCGCAAGCTGGTGTTTGGCCTTGGCGCGCTTGAAGTGCTGATCATCGGCGCCTCGCTTGCAGCCTTCGTCGGATTTGCAGGCAGCATGACCTTCACAGGGGCGCTGGCACTGGGGTTTGCGCTGGCATTTTCGTCAACTGCGATCGTGCTGCCGATCTCTGGTACCCGCACACCGGTAGGGCGCGCGGCGCTGTCGATGCTGTTGTTCGAGGACATCATGATCGTCCCGATCATCTTCATCCTCGGCGCGCTGGCCCCCAATGCGCAGGGCGATGGCTGGGAAGGCCTGGTCACGACCCTGTGGCAGGGCGGCCTTGTGATTGCGGTGCTGCTGGTGGTGGGCCGCGTTGCCCTTCCCCGCCTGTTCGCACAGGCCGCGCGCACCAAGAGCCCGGAACTGTTCCTTGCCGCCTCGCTGCTGGTGGTGATCGGCGCGAGCCTTGCGACCGCGCTGGTGGGCCTTTCCCCGATCGTGGGCGCGTTGATTGCCGGGCTCCTGATTGCCGAGACCGAATATCACACGGAAGTCGAGCTCATCATGGAGCCGTTCAAGGGGCTGGCTCTGGGGGTATTCCTGATCACGGTCGGCATGAGTATCAACCTCGTGGCAATCGGCGCGCAGATTGGCGCTCTGACCCTGGCAGTGGTTGGCGTTCTGGTATTCAAGGCGCTGGTCACGGGCGTTCTGCTGCGGCTGATGGGGGCAAGGCGCGGGACTGCGGCGGAAACCGGTGTGCTCATGGCCTCGCCATCCGAAACTACGCTGATCATCCTTGCCGCAGCCACCAGCGCACTGGTGCTCGACATCGAGACCGCGCGGTTCTGGCAGACGGTAACCGCCATCGGCCTGACCATCACGCCATTGCTCGCCAAGCTTGGCGCAGTGCTCGCCCGCCGTGTCGATGGGGCGCCGCAGGTACCGGGTGGAGACGACAGCGACGAGCCGCGAACCATCATTGTCGGAGGAGGGCGCGTCGGGCGACTGGTTGCCGAGATGATGCACACTCATGGCAAGCCCTACGTAATGATCGATTCGAACCCCGATCTGATCGACAATGCCAAGCGCGAAGGTTACCGCGCCACCTTCGGCGATGCGGCACGCGGGGATGCGCTGACGAGGCTGGGCGTGTCTGATGCGCCCGCAGTGGTGCTGACGATGGACGAACCGGTGCTTGCCCAGCGCCTGGTGAGCAAGCTGAGGCGGGAGCATCCCGAGCTTCTGATCGTCGCCCGCGCGCGCGATACCGATCACGCCGCCGCGCTCTACCGTGCAGGCGCCAGCCATGCCGTGCCGGAAACACTCGAAAGCTCACTCCAGCTCTCCGAGGCCGTGCTGGTCGATATTGGCGTCGCCATGGGCCCCGTGATCGCCAGCATCCACGAAAAGCGCGACGAATTCCGCGAACAGCTCGAACGGGACGGTGGCCTCAGCGAAAAGCCGAAGCTGCGCACGTCAAACCTGTCAGCAGGCTAAGGATTGTCCGCAAGTACCCATTGAGCGACCCAGACATAGGGTCGGGCATCGGGCGGATTGCGCAAGGCGAAGGCGCGCTGCGCCGCAATGCAGGTATCATAGGCAATCCGCGCCGTATTGCTCGACCGCACCGGACGACAGCTTGCCACAGCGCCTTGCGCATCGAAGCTTATGGCAACCACCACACGTGCCTCGATCGCATTTTCGAGGGCTTCGCGCGGATAACTCATCGAGCGATGATCGAGATCGGCAAGGTTCAATCGCTCGTTTTCCGGCGGGGTCGGATAGGTGCCGAACAGCACCTGCTGTCGTTCCAGCGGATAGCCGATCGACGCCCGAAACGTCGCCTCGCCTTTGGTGGGCTTATCCTTGCGACTGCGAATGCTCAACCGATAGGTGGCCCGCGTGTAATCGAGAACAAGACCCGGATATTGCCGGAACCGCCCAAGCCGCAGCGCCTGTTCGCACAGCGCCCTGCCTGCCGCCTGAAGGGTGGAAAGGGCATCGAACCGGCATCCCTGCACGACACCGTCGGCACCGATCGTCAGGTCTACGCCAAGCCGTTCGCGACCCTGACGAAAGGCGCTGCGATGGGGCATGAGAACATCGTCTAGAATTCCGAGATCGAGAACACCTGCGCCGGTGACATCGAAAGTCTCGCCTTCAAAGATGACTTCACGCGGTTCCTGCGCTGCAACCTGACATCCCGCCGCCAAAGTGGCGATTGCTGCCAGACCGCGCAGGATCGCGATCATTCGGCAGGCTGCGCCACCAGCGCGGCCTTTACCGCCGCCAGTGCATCGGAAGCCTTGCTACCGTCCGGCCCGCCGCCCTGCGCCATGTCGGGCCTTCCACCGCCCCCCTTGCCACCGAGCGCCTCGACCCCGGCGCGAACCAGATCGACAGCACTGAAGCGGCCGGTCAGATCATCGGTCACTGCCGCGGCGATGCTCGCCTTGCCGTCATTCACCGCGATAAGCACAGCGATGCCGCTGCCCATGCGCTGCTTGGCCGCATCGAGCAGGGGGCGCAATTCCTTCGGATCGAGCCCTTCGAGCACCTGCCCGCTGAAGGTGACGCCCGCGACGGTCTCGTCAGCGCTCGCGGCTGCTCCGCCTGTGCCGCCCCCGCTCAGCGCCAGCGCCTTCTTTGCCTCGGCCAGTTCCCTTTCGAGCCGCTTGCGCTCGTCCATCAATGCAGCGAGACGGGCCGGGACTTCCTCGGGAGTCGCGCGGATCACGCCAGCGGCAGTCTTGAGCGCCTCTTCGCGGCCAACAAGCCACTGGCGCGCACCCTCCCCTGTCATCGCTTCGATCCGGCGCACGCCCGATGAGACGGCGCTTTCAGAGACGATGCGGAAGATGCCGATATCGCCTGTGGCGCGCACATGGGTCCCGCCGCACAGCTCGACCGAGTAGTTGCGCCCTTCCTTGCCCGCGCGGCCCATGGCGAGCACCCGAACCTCGTCACCATACTTCTCGCCGAACAGCGCCAGCGCGCCCGCGGCGACGGCATCGTCAGGGGTCATAAGCCGGGTCGAAACCGCTTCATTGGCGCGAATTTCGGCATTCACCTCAGATTCGATCGCTGCGATATCCTCGGGCGTAAGCGCGACCGGGTGCGAGAAATCGAACCGGAGGCGATCAGCCGCAACCATCGAGCCCTTCTGCGTCACATGGCCGCCGAGACGGTTCCTGAGCGCGGCATGGACCAGGTGTGTCGCCGAATGGTTTGCGCGGATCCGGTCACGCCGCTCGGCATCGACCTTGAGCTCGACCGTGTCACCCACCGCCACCGCACCCGCATCGATACGCACATGATGCGCGTGCAGCCGCCCAAGCGGCTTGGCGGTATCGGTGACAGTCGCCTTCAACCCGGCTTGGCTCGCCATCGTTCCAGCATCGCCAGTCTGGCCGCCGCTTTCACCGTAGAAGGGCGTCTGGTTGGTCAGGATCACGACCTCATCACCCGCAGCTGCGCTGGCAACTTCGGCCCCGGCCTTTACGATGGCAACAATCCGCCCCTCACCGCTGGTCGATGCATAACCGGTGAATTCGGTCGCGCCTTCGCGCTCAGCGATGTCGAACCAGACTTCGCCCGAAGCCGCCTCGCCACTGCCCTTCCAGGCAGCGCGGGCGGCGGCCTTCTGGCGGGCCATCGCGGCGTCAAAGCCGGTTTTGTCGACCCCGATGCCGCGGGCGCGCAGCGCGTCCTCGGTAAGGTCATAGGGGAAGCCGTAAGTGTCGTAGAGGCGGAACGCGATTTCCCCGTCAAGTTCGGCACCGTCGCTCAGATCGCCCGTCGCCTCGTCCAGCAACTTCAAACCCTTGTCGAGTGTGCGGCGGAACTGGGTTTCCTCGCGTTCGAGCACTTCCTGGATCAGAGCCTGGCCACGCACGAGCTCGGGATAGGCCGACCCCATCTCGGTGACGAGCGCGGGGACGAGGCGGTGCATCAAAGGCTCCGAGGCCCCCAGCAGGTGCGCATGACGCATGGCGCGGCGCATGATCCGCCGCAGCACATAACCGCGCCCTTCGTTGGAGGGCAGAACCCCGTCAGCCATCAGGAAGCTGGTCGAACGCAGGTGATCAGCAATCACGCGGTGCGAGGCGGCAGAATCGCCTTGCGCGGCGACACCGGTCAGACCCTCCGACGCAGCAATCAGTGCCTTGAAGGTGTCAGTATCGTAGTTGTCATGCACGCCCTGCAGCACAGCCGCGATGCGTTCGATGCCCATGCCGGTATCGATCGAGGGCTTGGGCAAGTCGCGGCGGGTGCCGTCGGCCTGTTGCTCGTATTGCATGAACACGAGATTCCAGATCTCGACGAAGCGATCCCCATCTTCATCCGGGCTGCCGGGAGGGCCGCCGAAGATGTGATCGCCATGATCGTAGAAGATCTCCGAGCAAGGCCCGCACGGGCCGGTGTCGCCCATCGACCAGAAATTGTCCGAGGTGGGAATGCGGATGATGCGGTCGTCAGGCAACCCCGCGATACGCTTCCAGAGGCCAGCGGCTTCGTCATCCGTATGGTAGACCGTAATGGTGAGCTTGTCCTTGGGCAGGCCCCACTCCTTGGTCAGCAGGGTCCAGGCATGGGTAATCGCTTCTTCCTTGAAATAGTCGCCGAAGGAAAAATTCCCCAGCATTTCAAAGAATGTATGATGCCGTGCAGTATAGCCGACATTATCGAGATCATTGTGCTTGCCCCCGGCACGCACGCATTTCTGCGAGGATGCGGCACGCGGCGAGACCGGGGTTTCGAGCCCGGTAAAGACGTTCTTGAACGGCACCATCCCGGCGTTGACGAACATCAGCGTCGGATCGTTGTACGGCACGAGCGGCGCGCTCGGCGTGGCGGTGTGGCCGGCCTTGCTGAAGTAATCGAGGAAGGAGCGGCGGATTTCGTTCGTCGAAGTCATGGCCGTGCAGTTAGGCAAAGCGCGCGGGTTTCGCAATGCGCCGCGCAAAAAGGGCATTTTAGCCGGGGTCTGGTGGGGGTCTAACCGGGGGCAGACGCTGGCAAGGCCACCTCAGGTTCCGGGCAATCCGCCCCGAACCACCCCCTGAAAACGCGAAAGGCCGGCGCGCGCTATGGGGAGAAGCACACGCCGGCGTTCCGGGTTTCCGGGCATCGGTGGGACAGCTGCGGGAACGGGACATTCCAGCAGCGATGACGCCCGCTTGAGGATCAGTCGTCCGAGTCCGCGTCCGGCCCGGTCATCATCTCCCCGGCGACCTCGTCGGTGCGGCTGCGGATTGCAGCTTCCAACCGGTCACAAACTTCAGGATTTTCCTTGAGGTAGGTCTTGGCGTTTTCACGTCCCTGCCCGATGCGGATCGAATCATAGGAGAACCAGCTTCCCGACTTTTCGACCAGCCCGGCTTTGACCCCGAGATCGAGGATCTCGCCGATCTTGGAAATGCCCTCGCCATACATGATGTCGAATTCGACCTGCTTGAACGGCGGGGCGACCTTGTTCTTGACCACCTTCACGCGGGTTGCGTTACCGATGATCTCGTCACGATCCTTGATCTGCCCGGTGCGGCGGATGTCGAGCCGAACCGAGGCATAGAACTTGAGCGCATTGCCGCCGGTGGTGGTTTCCGGGTTGCCGTACATCACCCCGATCTTCATGCGCAGCTGGTTGATGAAAATCACCATGCAGCGCGAGCGGCTGATCGAACCGGTCAGCTTGCGAAGGGACTGGCTCATCAGGCGGGCTTGCAGGCCCACATGCGAATCGCCCATCTCGCCTTCGATCTCCGCACGCGGCACCAGCGCTGCGACCGAATCGACCACCAGCACATCGATCGCGTTCGATCGCACCAGCGTATCGGTGATTTCCAGCGCCTGTTCGCCGGTATCGGGCTGCGAGACGATCAGTTCGTCAATGTCGACGCCAAGCTTCTTGGCATAGACCGGATCAAGCGCGTGTTCGGCGTCCACGAAAGCCGCCGTGCCGCCCATCTTCTGCGCTTCGGCAATGACATGCAGCGCCAGCGTGGTTTTCCCTGAGCTTTCCGGGCCGTAGACTTCAATCACCCGGCCGCGCGGCAGGCCACCGATCCCGAGGGCAATGTCCAGCCCCAGCGAGCCCGTCGAAATGGCTTCGACCTGCATCGCTTCCTTCGAGCCCAGCTTCATTGCCGAACCCTTTCCGAACGCACGGTCAATCTGTGCAAGCGCGGCTTCAAGAGCCTTCTGACGATCCACGGCTTTCCTGTCCTCTTCGACCAATTTCAATTGGGTAGCCATCGCATGCGCTCCTTCGCTTGCCTAGGGGCAACACGGAGTTTTCCGCCGCCCATGGCAGCCATGTATCGCATTTGTTCTCATGGAACAAGTAGGGAACGAAAAATTTCTTCAGGCGGACTAGCGAGGGGTCCCTACCCGCCTGTTGCTTCGCGCAGGCGCCAGTCGATGCTGCGCGTGCCATTAGCGGGGATGATGACTTCGACTGTCTGATAGCCGTTCTTCACGTCGACCTTGGCACCCGGAAAGCGGATGTCGTATCGGCCGGCCCAGCCCAGTTGCAGGCGCAGGGTGACCGGGTGCGGGTTGGCGTTGGTGAGGCTCGCACGCATTGGTGTCCACGCGCCCTTTGCTTTCCCGGGTTCGCCCTCGCCCAAGGTGCCGCAGCGGACGAAGACCTGCGCGCTGGCTCCCAGATCAAGCTCGACATCCTGCCCACGCGCATAATCGCGCAAGGTCGTGCGCGCGGCGAATTGCGGGCCGCGCCCAACTGACCCGGACCTCGGCTCGTAAACTGTCATCGCGCCTTGCGGCATGGCGATGCCGAGGCCTTTCCTGTCTTCGTTCTTGGTCACCAGCAGCAGGCTGGCAGGCAGGGGCTCCTCATCCTGCTGATCGACGCTCGACCAAGGATTGCATCCCGCCTGATAAAGATAGCGCGCCTTGACTGCGTCCTTATCGAGAAAGGCGACCTGCTTCATCCCCTTGGCCGAGACATCGACGCGGCCGGGCACGCGGAACAGCTTCAGATCGCCGAGGTCTTCCTCCTCGGCGGTTATCACGGCTGGTGCCGATTCCATCATGTCGGCCGCCTTCATGCGCGCGCCGGTGACCGTGATCATCTCGGCGGGCGCAGGCGCATAGGCCATCGGCGGGGGCGGCGGTGGCACGGGAAGATAATCCTGCACTTCGGAACCTGCCGCCGTGCTGCCGATCGGATAGCAGTTGAGATAGAGCCCGCGCGCCTCGGGCGGATCGGCCAGACTCTCGTAATCGCTTTCAAGATTGAGCTGCCCGGCGATGACCTGCAGCCGGGCGTTGTCGAAACTCTGCCCGTTGTCGTTGACCAGCGAAAGCCAGCTCATCAATCCCAGCTCGAATTCCCCGCCGCTGCGCTTGTCTGTCATCGTGGCGACGTAGTCGGCCTGCCAGTCGAAGCCCCATGCAAGGTAGGTGAGTGTTACCTCATGGGTGCCGCCTTCGGCTGAACGGGTGTCGACCGAGAACACCGGGCTTGCCGATAGCCCGGCAGGGACGCGGTCGAAGGTCAGGGTTTCGGGCAGTCCGGCGCAGCGCACCGCTTCGAAGCCCTGACTGGTCTGGAGCACCAAGCCGCGATTGGCGCCGGTGCGCACCACTGCGCTTTCGCTAACCCGCTCGCCGGTGGCGGGATTGGTTCGCGTGATCGTCACCCGGTTGCCGAGCGTGCCGTCAACCAGCGCAGCGGGTGAGAGGATCTGTGCGTTGCGGTTTTTCTCGATCGTCCCGCCGGGAAGGCCGGTGACGATCGCCGAAACGCCGATCATGCCTTCGGCCACGCCTTCGAAACGGATGGTCGATTCGCCCTTGGGCAGGGTGACCCGGCGGGTTTCGGAAATCATCGCAAGGCCGCGCGGGTTATCCGCATCGAGGGCCACGTCCGCACTGCGATCAGGATCGCGGTAGATCGTGACAGCAAGATCGACAGGGGGCGAGGCATCCACCACCTCGCGCGCGGCGAGCGGCGTTGCGAGCATAGCCGCACCCGACAGCAAGATTGCGGCGCACCGCATCACTCCAGCCCCTCAGTAGCGGGTTTCGAAGGTCACGCGGATCACCCGCTCTCCTTCGGCGGGGACGGGGATGGTATAGCGCCGCCGGTCGGCATTCATCTGTTCGCCCTTGATGTCCTCGGCAGTGACGCGGAAATCGTCGGCCCACCAGCTGCGATTGAGCCCCGACTGGATGAGCTGCACGTCTACCGGCGCGCTCTTCGCATTGGTGAGGGTGTAGCGCATCGTGGTGCGGTAATAGGTCTTGGGCCGCTCGATGGTGACCTCGCGCGTCTTGCCGCCTTCGACCACGCGGTAACGGGCGCTCTTTTCCCATTCGGTGGCAGTGATGGTCTCGCGCTTCTCGACCTCGGCCTTGATCGTGATGTCGAAGGCCTCGCCCGTCACCAGCGAAAGGTCGCTGCCCATCGGGGTGTGGCCGATGGACTTCTCACCGATGAACTGCGGCGTGCCTTCGCTGTCGCGCTGATAGAAACGCACCGTGCCAGCCGGGAGCGCATCGCCGAGGCCCTGATCGCGCGCGGTCGAGAAGGCGATGCGGCTTTCAACATTCTGCGGTTCGCGGTCATTCTGCTGCCAATAGACTTCGCGCGCATAGATCTTGCGCGCGGCAACGCCCTGCACATCGAGGAAGCTGACCTGCTTCATCTGATTGTCGGCGATCGTCGTGCGCCCGCTGATCGGGTAGAGATAGAAATCGCCGAGCCGCTCCCGGTCAGAAGCCTCGGTTCCGGCGCGGGTCATGCCGCGCTGGCTGTAACTGCCGCGTCCGCCATTATTGGGATTGCCTGCAACCAGCACGGTGTCGGCATTTTGGAAAGTGGTGCCGGTGGAATTTTCGAGCGTCACCCAGCCCTGCATGTCGATGGTGCCGGCGCTTTCATTGTAGAGCGCGACGTAATCCGCGCTCCAGCTCAGACCGCGGGTGAGATAGCGCAGGTTGACCGGACGGGTGCCACCGCGCGCGGAATCGAGATTGACCGACAGCGTCGGCCGGGCGCGCAGGCCCGGCGGCACACGGTCAAAGATGACGCGCACCGGCAGGCCATCGTCGCGCAGCACCTCGATCCGCTCGCCGATCTGGATCACCACGCCGCCCGCGACAGACAGAACCTTGGCGCGTTCGCGGGTTTCAGCGCCGGTCGCAGGGTTGGTGCGCAGCAGGGTGACAGTCTGCCCTACCGCCTTTTCCATCAGCTTTTCAGGCGTGAGCAGATCGTAATCGAAATTCTGTTCGATGATGGTGGTGTTGGCCGCAGCAAAGCTCAGGGTTTCGGGCTGAATACGGGCCGAGACATCGGGAAACTCGACGCGGCTGCGTCCCTGGGCAATGGCGATCTGGCGCACATCCTGCACGAGGGCGAGATCGCTGTTGTAGATCGTCAGCGCAACATCGCCCTGCGCGGATTGGGACGCGCTCGCATCGGAAGCGGGCGCGCTCTGGGCCATTGCGGCTGCCGCCAGTCCCATCGCAGTCAACGCCGCTGTCGATACCCCGCACCCGGTGGCTATTGCGTGCAATCGCATATCGTCCCCTCCACTTGACCTGAAGCAGGATGAACGACCGTACGGCTTTATCCAAGGTGAATAAGGCCGTTTTCACGCCAAAAATGCGACCGCCTACGTCCCCGCGCCCTGCTCGCTGCGGGCCTGTCGCAGCACCGCACCGACCTTGTCGCCGATCGCCGCGACGCTGAAAGGTTTGGCGATGAAGTGCATGTCCGGAATGTCGATGTCCCGGCGCAGCTGTTCCTCGGCATAGCCCGACATGAACAGCACCGGCATGCTCGGTATCTGGGCGCGGATCGCGCGCACCATCGCGGGGCCGTCCATCCCCGGCATCACGACGTCGGACACGACGATATCGAACGCGCCGCCATCGGTTATTGCGGCCAACCCTTCCTCACCGTTGGCACAGGCCGTGACGGTATAGCCTGCCCGGCTCAGCG